>JBBSMS010000066.1:0-18350 GCA_038233055.1 Nitriliruptorales bacterium | reverse complement strand
GATCACCGGTCCGAAGAAGCCCGGGCCGTCGGGCGGGTCGAACTGCATGATGGGCGTCCCGACGTCCTTGCCGGCCGCCTCGAGCGCGAGGTCGGTGTCGGCGGCGACCTCGTCGTCCCACGACTCGTCGACCAGGGCGTCCGCGAACCGTTCGTCCAGTCCCGCATTGGCCAGCACGGCCAGCGCCATCCGGCGACCCCCGGTGCCGACGTGCTCGCCCTCGGCCGGCGGGTCGACCTCGAAGACGTGCTGGCCGAAGGCGTGGTGGAGGCCGTCCAGCGCCTGCCAGCCCTCGGCCGCACGCACGGCCGCCGCGACCCGCAGCAGTCGCAGGCCGGCGTCGTGGCCGGCTTCGTACTCGGGTGGGAAGTGGGCGTCGTAATCGACGTCGGCATTCAGCAGGCGCAGCGAGATGAGCCGCCACTCGATGACCAGGTCACGCCGGCGCTGCACGACCCGGAGCCACTTGCTGGTCATCCAGCAGAACGGGCACACCGGGTCGAACCACACCGCAAGGTCGGTGTTCGGGGCAAGGTCGGGCAGGGTCACGGTCGTCCCGTTGTCGATGGCCACGGTCGTGACGCCAGTGTGCCGTCGGTTGGCGGCCGAGGCTGGCGAAGGCTGAGCACAGGCCACACCAGCAGCTCATTCCCCGCAAGAAGCATCGGGCCGCCACACTGGGCGTCCGGGACACGACCGGGGACGACGACCATGACCACTGCTCGACTCGACGTGGCCATCGTCGGTGGCGGCGCGATGGGGGCCGCGGCCGCGTGGTTCCTGGGTCGACGCGGCCATCGAGTCGTCGTCCACGAACAGTTCGCGCGGCGGCACGACCGTGGGAGTTCGCACGGCAACGCCCGGATCTTCCGGCTCGCCTACCCCGACCGGGCGTGGGTGGAAATGGCCGTCGAGTCCCTCGCGCTGTGGCGCGACCTGCAGGACGTGGCCGGTCGCAGGCTCATCGACCACCTCGGCGGGGTCGACCGGGGCACCCGAGCACGTCGAGCCCATCGCCGCGGCGTTGGCCGCGGCCGGCGTGCGCCACCAGCGCCTGTCGCCGGACGAGGCGACGCAGCGCTGGCCCGGGATGCGCTTCGAGGGCCAGGTCGTGGTCCAGCCCGACGCCGGCACCACCGATGCCGCCGGGACCGTCGCCGCCCTGCTGGACCTGGCCGAGTCGTCGGGCGTCGAGGTCCGCGAGCACGCCCCGGTGGACCGCGTGGAGGTGGCCGGCGACGGGGCGATCGTGCATCCTCGCGGCGGACCGGGCGAGCGGGTCGACCGGGTGGTGGTCACCGCCGGTGCGTGGGCGGCCGTACTGCTGCGGGGGCTGGTCGAGGCACCACCACTGGAGGTCACCCTCGAGCAACCCGGCCTGTTCGCGCCCCGTCGGCCGCTGGACTGGCCCGCCTTCATCCACTACGGCTCCGGGCTCGACAAGGTCGGTGGGTTGGACGACCCGATCCTGGGGTACGGGCTGCCGACGCCCGACGGGCTGGTCAAGTTGGGCGAGCACCACACCGGTCGACGGATCGATCCCGACGACCGTCCCGACGGTCACGACCCGGCCCGGCTTGAGCGGGTCCGGGACTACGTGACCGAGTGGTTCCCGGGGCTCGATCCCGAGCCCGTGCGGGTGGAGACCTGCCTCTACACGACCACGCCCTCCACCGACTTCGTCGTCGACCGCGTCGGACCGGTCGTGGTCGGTGCGGGCTTTTCGGGACACGGCTTCAAGTTCGTGCCGTGGGTCGGTCGGGAACTGGCCGACCTGGTCGAGGGCGGCAGCGGACGACCGCCGTTCCGACTCGCCCGATGAGCCGTCAGGTCCGCTCGCCCCCCGTCGCCCCGTCGTCCCCTCGCGCCCGACGGCACGTCGGAACGCCGGTGACGGACGCTAGGGTCACGCCGGATGCCGTCACGCGGCGACCGCCATCCGCCACCACGGAGCAACCATGACCCCGATGCCGCCCCCGCCCTCGTCCATGCCGCCGCCGACGGCACCGACCGGCGGTACGCAGCTGGCGACGTGGGGGCAACGCTTCCTGGCCTACCTCATCGACGCCCTGATCATCACGATCCCCATGTTCATCCTGTTCATCATCGGCATCATCCTGATCACCACCGGCGCCGACACGCAGACGGGCGAACTGGGCGCGGGAGGCGGATTCGGCATCGTCGTGTACATCCTCGCGGCGCTGGCCGGCATCGCCTTCCAGTTCTGGAACCTGGGGTGGCGGCAGGGCACGACCGGAGAGAGCATCGGCAAGTCCCGCATCGGCATCGCCGTCATCCGCACGGACGGCAGCGGCTACCTGGGCGGGGGCAACGGCCTCGTCCGGGCGCTGCTGCACGGTGTCCTGGGTGCGTGCTTCCTCAACTTCCTGTGGCCGCAGTGGGACGACAAGAACCAGACCTGGACCGACATGATCCTGAACACCCTGGTTGTCCAGACGTGAGCCTGCAGGCGTGGCACCGGACCCCGCTGGACGGGCGCGACTCCCGGTGGGCGGGGCTGCGTGACCCGGCCGTCGTGGCCGCGATCGCCGCCGCCGGTGCGGTGGTTGTGCAGGTCCGGGATCCCGCCGTGCCGGGCAGTTGGGGGCCGGCCGGGATCGGGTTGTGCCCGTTGCACGCGGTCACCGGCCTGTGGTGTCCGGGGTGTGGTGGGTTGCGCGCACTGGCGGACCTGGCGGACCTCGACGTCGTCGCCGATCGGCCACAACGGACCGGCCGTGCTGTTGGTGGTGGTGGTGGTGCTCGCGATCGCCTGGGTGCGGTGGGTCGTCGACCGGTGGCAGGGGCGGCCTGCGCCCCGGATGATCGTGCTGTCATCGACGGCGTCGACCGCCGTCCTGTGGTCGCTGGCGCTGTTCACCCTGGTGCGCAACACCCCGTGGGGCGCCGGCCTCGCGCCCTGACCGCCGTGGCGCTGCGCGTCCGCGTGGTGCCGCACCGACCTCCACCCGACCGGGGAGCGCCGCCGTGACCGCCACCATTTCGGACGAGCCCGACGGCACCGGTCCCCTGGCAGGCATCCGGATACTCGAACTGGCCGGGATCGGTCCGGGGCCGTTCGCGGGAATGGTGCTGGCCGACCTGGGAGCCGAGGTGGTCCGCATCGCCCGTCCCGGCGCGTCGTCCATGGTCGGCCACCGGTACCTCGAACGCAGCCGACGGCAGGTCACCATCGACCTGCAGGACCCGGACGGCGTGGACCTGGTGCGACGCCTTGCGGCGGACGCCGACGGGGCGATCGAGGGCTTCCGGCCGGGCGTCGTCGAGCGCCTGGGGGTGGGCCCGGACGACCTCCTGGCGGTCAACCCGGCCCTGGTGTACGGGCGAATGACGGGCTGGGGGCAGGACGGACCGTGGGCGACCGTGGCCGGCCACGACCTCGACTACATCGCCGTGACCGGGGCGCTGGACGCGATCGGTCGCCGCGGGGAAGGCCCGGCGGTCCCGCTGAACCTGGTGGGCGACTTCGGTGGCGGCGCGATGTTCCTGGTCACCGGGATGCTGGCCGGCCTGCTCCACAGCCGCGCCACCGGCGTCGGCCAGGTCGTCGACGCCGCGATGGTCGACGGTGCGTCGTTGCTGATGACGATGTTCCACGACCTCGCGGCGGCCGGCGTGCACCGTCCCGAGCGTGGCACCAACCTGCTGGATTCCGGGGCCTGGTTCTACGACGTCTACGAGTGCGCCGACGGTCGCTGGATCGCGTTGGGCCCGATCGAACCGCAGTTCCGGGCGGCCCTGTGCGACCTGCTGGACCTGGGCGACGAGTTCCGACGTGGCGACGACGGTCCCGACGACTGGGCCGACCTGTCGGCCGCCATCGCCGAGGTGGTCGCGAGTCGGCCGCGCGACCACTGGGACGACCTGCTGGCCGGCACGGAGGCCTGTTACGCGCCGGTGCTGTCGCTGGCCGAGGCGCCGTCGCACCCACACCTGGCCGCGCGCAAGACCCTGGTGGAGGTCGACGGCGAGGTCCAGCCCGCGCCGGCCCCGCGGTTCTCCGCCACGCCCGCGGCCCACCCACGGGCACGGCGCACGGACGGTGCCGACACCGACGCGATCCTGTCCGACCTCGGGTTGTCCGCGGCCGACCTCGACGACCTGCGGCAGCGCGGGATCGTCGGCTGACGCCACTGGGGCCGGGGCGCGCGGACCATCCGGACGATCGCGGCCGCGCCAGGACACGGAGCGGCCGTGATCGACGACGTGCGCGATCCCGTGTCGGAGGTAGCGAACGGGAAGTTCCGGGGGCACCGCCGGTTCCTCCAGCGGCACCCCCGCCCCCCCGGGTCAGGGTGTCGCATCGTCGGCCGGGCGGGTGGTTCGGGCGCGAGGGCGACTCGCTCCCGACCCCCCCAGTGCATCCCGCCCGACCGACGACCGGCGAACCCTGTGCCACGAACGTATGGACGATGGCCGCCGGTCGACGGCGTCCATCCGTTCGAGCACACCTGGGCATGGTCGACCCTGGCCCGCGAGCACGAACGGCTCGAACCGTTCCTGACGGAGGGCCGGCGCGTCGCCGACGAGCACGACACGTTCGCGTCGGCGGTCTCGGCGTTCGCGGCCCAGGGCTTCTCGATCACGGCCGCGGCCCGCGAACTGCACGTCCACCCCAACACCGTGGCGTACCGACTGGACCGCTGGCGGGACCTCACCGGCTGGAACCCGCGCACCTTCGACGGACTCCTGCGATCGATGGCGGTCCTGCGGCTGCCGTCGCCGGCCACGACCCCAACGTCCGGTTCCTGACGCTCGGCCCGCCGGTCAGGTCGCGCCGAGGTCCCGGTAGCCGGGTTTGATGACGTCGTTGATGATCGCGAGGCGCTCGTCGAACGGCAGGAAGGCCGACTTCATCGCGTTGATGGTGAACCAGCGCAGGTCCTCGAGGCCGTGGTCGAACGCCTCCACCAGCGCGGCCATCTCGTCGGTCATGCTCGTGCCGCTCATCAACCGGTTGTCGGTGTTGACGGTGACCCGGAACCGCAGCTTCGTCAGCAGTCCGATCGGGTGCTCGGCGATGGAGGCCACCGCTCCGGTCTGGACATTGGATGTCGGGCACAGTTCCAGCGGGGTCCGGGTGTCGCGGACGTAGGCGGCCAGCCGACCCAGCTTCGGTCGTCCGTCGTTGTCCACGGTGATGTCGTCGATGATCCGCACGCCGTGGCCCAGCCGGTCGGCGCCGCACCACTGCAGGGCCTCCCAGATCGACGGCAACCCGAACGCCTCGCCGGCGTGGATCGTGAAGTGGGCGTTCTCGCGCTGGAGGTACTCGAAGGCGTCGAGGTGGCGGGTCGGCGGGTACCCGGCCTCGGCCCCGGCGATGTCGAACCCGAGCACACCCCGGTCGCGATGGGCCACGGTCAGTTCGGCGATCTCCCGCGACCTGGCCTGGTGGCGCATGGCGGTGAGGAGTTGGCCCACCATGATCTCGCTGCCGCCGGTCCGGACGGCGTCGCGTCCTTCGTCGATGCCCTCGCGGACCGCGTCGACCGCCTCGTCCAGCGTCAGCCCCCCGTCCAGGTGCTGTTCGGGCGCCCACCGCAGTTCGGCGTACACGACCCCGTCCGCCGCCAGGTCCTCGACGCACTCGCGCGCGACCCGGCGCAGGCCGGTCCGCGTCTGCATCACCGCGATCGTGTGGTCGAAGGTCTCGAGGTAGCGCTCGAGGCTGCCGGAGTCGGCCGACTCCCGGAACCAGCGCCCGAGGTCGTCGGCGTCGGTGGTCGGCAACTCGTGTCCGACCTCGGCCGCCAGTGCGACGATGGTCCCGGGTCGCAGTCCGCCGTCGAGGTGGTCGTGCAACAGCACCTTCGGCGCCCGCCGGATCGTTTCACGGTCGGGCGTGGGCACCTGGTCGTCGGACATGGTTGGCCTCACGTCGGGGAGTGGGTCGACGCTACCGCCGCCGGCCGCCCGCCAGATCCGATGCCATGTTCCGTCTCGACCGGCGCGACCCTCCAACACGCGTTGAGGCTGGATCGCTCGTCCAAACCACAAGCCTCATGTCGTGGGGAAGACGTGCGGGACCGCCGGCATCCCTGGCGGTGAGGAAGGGAGCCCCGGGGCGTCTCGGGCGCTCCCAGGACCGGATCGGCCCGCTCGTCACCACGCAGGTGCCCTCGGCCTGGGTCGGTCAGCCGCCCTCCACCACCACGACGTGGAGCCGGCGGGGGCCGTGGACGCCCTCGACGCGGTCCAGTTCGATGTCGGAGGTGGCCGACGGACCGGAGATCCAGGTCTGGGGCCGGCGGCCGTCCAGGACCGCGATCGCATCGGGCACGTCGGCCACCACGCGGTCGGCGGCGACGAGGCAGACGTGCAGGTCCGGGACCAGCGTGAGGGCCCGTCGTCCCTGGCCGGGGCCGTGGTCCAGCACGACCGTCCCGGTGGCGGCGATCCCGAGCCGCGAGGTGGTGACCACGGCGTCGACGGCGTCGAGGTCGCGGGCCGACAACGGTGCGTCGGGATCGTCGCGGTGGACGCTCACGTCGTCGGGGAGGTCGGCCAGCATGGCGCTGGGCAGGTCGGGCGCGACGACCACGGAGGTCGCGTCCTCGGCGGCCAGCACGGCCGCCACCGTGCCGGCCGGGTCGGCGGTGCGATGCACCGTGGCCCGGTAGTCGGCGACCACCGTGGCGAAGGTGTCGACCACGTCGTCGAACGCCTGGGCGGCGTAGTCGCGCGACGCGGTGTCGGCCGGGCGCTGCGGGTCGACGTCGGCCAGCGCCGTGCGGATCCGGCGCAGGATGCGCGTACGCGACGACATCAGGTGACCCCGCCGTCGACGGGTGGCCGCGCTCGGCGAGCTCGGTCGGTGTCGCGCGCCGCCCACCAGGCGCGGAAGGACTGCTCGGGGAGGTCGGGGACATCACGGGTCGTGGTCCACGACGGCAGCACCGGCACGCCGGCGACCCGTCCCGACCGGGACAGGATGCGGCGCGCGATGCCGGTCCCCCGTTCGGCGCGGGCAAGTCGGTCCGGATCGCCCAGCACGGCCTTGACCGCCTTGAAGGCCGCCTTCTGGAGGTCGTACCGAGGCGCCTCGTCGGCGATCTTCGTGCGCAGGTGGACCAACAGGTCGGGGATCTCGATCGCGACCGGGCAGGCCTCCTCGCAGGCGCCGCACAACGACGACGCGAACGGCAGCGACTTGTCCAGCGGGCTGTCGGTCCCCCGCAACTGCGGTGTGAGGATCGCGCCGATCGGCCCGGGGTAGACCGAGCCGTACGCATGGCCGCCCGTGCGCTCGTAGACCGGACAGACGTTCAGGCAGGCCGAGCACCGGATGCAGCGCAGCGTCTGGCGGGCGACGGTGTCGGCCAGCACATCGGTGCGACCGTTGTCCAACAGCACGACGTGGACGTCCTGGGGTCCGTCGCCGGGGTGCACGCCGTTCCAGAACGACGTGTAGGGGTTCATCCGTTCGCCGGTCGAGGACCGTGGCAGGGTCTGGAGGAACACCTCCAGGTCACGCCAGGTGGGCACCACCTTTTCGATCCCGACCAGGCTGATCAGGGTGTCCGGCAGGGTCAGGCACATGCGGCCGTTCCCCTCGGACTCGACCACCGACAACGTGCCGGTCTCTGCCACGGCGAAGTTGGCCCCGGAGATGGCGACGCGCGCGGACAGGAACTTGTCCCGCAGGTGGGTGCGCGCCGCAGCCGCGAGTTCGGCGGGGTCGTCGGACAGGTCGGCTGGGGCCGCGATGCCGGCCGCGGCCATGTGGTCGAGGAAGATCCGGCGGACCTCGGCGCGGTTGCGGTGGATCGCCGGGACGAGGATGTGGCTGGGGGCGTCGTCGCCCAACTGCACGATCAGTTCGGCGAGGTCGGTCTCCCACGCGGCGATCCCGGCGGCCAAGGCCTCGTTGAGCCCGACTTCCTGGGTCGTCATGGACTTGACCTTGACGACCTCGTTCGCACCGGTCGCCTGCACGAGGTCGGTCACGATCGCGTTGGCCTCGCCCGCGTCGGCGGCCCAGTGGACGGTCGCCCCGCCAGCCTCCAACTGGCGTTCGAGTTCGGTGAGGTGGACATCCAGACGTGCGAGCACGTCGTCCTTGATGCCGGCGCCGGCTGCGCGCAGCCCGGCCCAGTCGGGATGCTCGGCCACAACCGCGGCACGCTTGTCCCGGATGGTCGCCGTGGCATGGCCGAGGTTGGACCGCAGTTGACTGTCGGCCAGCGCCGCGGCCGCGGCGTGCGGGAAGTCCACGTCCGGGTGGTGGAGCGCGCCCTCCCCCGAACCGATGGTCCCGTGCGTGCCGGTCGGCCTGTTCACGGCGTCACCACCCGGGCGGGCTCGTCCTCCGTGGACGCCAACACCTCGGCCAGGTGCATGATCCGGATCCCGGACTGCTGGCGGGACAGGATCCCCCCGATGTGGAGCAGGCACGACGCGTCCGCCGCCACCAGCACCTCCGCACCCGTGTTGGCCACGTGGCGGGCCTTGTCCGACCCCATCGACGACGACACGTCCGGGTTCTTGAGCGCGAACGTGCCACCGAAGCCGCAGCATTCGTCGGATGCGGCCAGCGGTTCCCGACGCAGGCCCCGGACGTGGTCCAGCAGCCGGGTCGGTCGGTCCCCCACCTGGAGCAGGCGGATGGAGTGGCAGGTCGGGTGGTAGGTCACGCGGTGGGGGAAGAACGCGCCGACGTCCACCACGCCCAGCACGTCGACCAGGAACTCCGACAGTTCGTGGGTCCGCCCCGCGAGGTCGTCGAGGCCGGCAGCCAGGTCGGTGCGGCCACGGCGACGGGCAATCTCGGCCGACTGGTGACGGATCGACCCGACGCACGAGCCCGACGGTCCGACCACGTGGTCGAAGCCGGCGAAGGCGTCGACCAGGGTGGCCGCCAGCTCCAGGCCGTCGTCCGCGTACCCGGCGTTGAGGTGCATCTGCCCGCAACAGGTCTGGGCCGACGGGAACGCCACCTCCACGCCCAGTCGCTCCAGCAACCGCACGGTCGCGATCGGCGCCTGCGGGAACACCGCGTCGCCAAGGCACGTCGGGAAGATCGCCACGCGCATGCTCATGCCTCCATCGGCCCCCGCGCCACCAGTGCGGCCGAACGGTCGTCGTTCGGCCGAGAGTCGGCGGCACGGTGAACTGTCCGGCCACGACCGAGGGACGCCACGACCGAACACGACAGCGATGACCACGAGCAGGACGCGCTGCAGGAGAAGTCCGACGAGGCGTCACGCCCGGACCGGCCCACCGACTCCGACGAGGCCACACTCGTCCAGCGGGGCAAGGGCAGCCACTCCGAGTACGCCGACGCGCCCGCCTCCATGGCCGACGCGGAGGGCGACACCGAGGGCCAGCAGCCCGCGCCGGATCGCCCGGACCACGTGCACGTGGAGGGCCCGACCGACACATCCGACGGCGAGCCCGATGCCGACGACGTCGCCGGCTGACTGGGCCAGGTCACCGCCGGGGTACACCAGAGGGACGACCAGGGTGATCGCGACGACGGAAGTGGGGGCCATGACCGCTGGGCCAGACCGGACCTCGAACGCCCCGGAGCGCGCCGCGCCGGTCGAGGTCGTCGTGGTCGGAGGCGGTTTCGGGGGCCTGCGGGCGGTCCACGACCTCGAACGGCTCCGTACCTCGCGCGACCTGCACGTGACGCTGGTGGACCAGCGCAACCACCACACGTTCCAGCCGCTGCTCTACCAGGTCGCCACGGCCGGGCTCGAACCACAGGACGTGGGCCAGGGACTCCGGCAGATCCATGGCGCCCCGCGGACCGCGCTCGGCCGGTGGCTGGCGCGCCACCGCCACCCCGTCGAGGTGGTCATGGGCGAGGTCGTGGACATCGACCGACCCGCACAACGGCTGGTGCTGGCCGACGGACGCCGCCTGGGCTGGGACCACCTGGTGGTCGCCGGCGGGGCCGTGACCAACGACTTCGGGTTGCCCGGCGTCGACGAGTACGGATGGCCGGTGAAGTCACTGGAGGAAGCCACCCACCTCCGCGACCACCTGATTCGCCAGTTCGAGCACGCATCTGCGGACCCGGACCGAGCCACCGGCGGCACCCTTCGGTTCGTCGTCGCCGGCGGCGGCCCGACCGGCGTCGAGATGGCCGGCGCGATCGCCGAGTTGACCTTCGAGGTGCTGGCCCGCGACCACCCGAACCTGGACGTGGGACGCCATGCCGACGTGGTGCTGCTCGAGATGGGCGACCGGTTGCTGCCCGCCTTCGACGACCAACTGGGCGCCACGGCAGCCACCACGCTGGCGGACGCCGGCGTGGACGTGCGACTGGGGACCGCCCTGGCCGAGGCGGCCGCCGACCACGTGGTGCTGGCCGACGGCACCCGGTTGGACACGACCACCTTGGTGTGGGTGGCCGGCGTCCGGCCCGCGGGACTGGCCGGGATGCTGGACACCGACCTGCAGCGCGGTGGGCGCGTCCGGCTCACGCCGCGGCTCCGCCTCCCCGACGACCCGTCCGTGTTCGTCATCGGCGACATGGCTGGTGCGCCGACCGACGACGACCTGTTGCCGCAGGTCGCGCCGGTCGCCCAGCAACAGGGCCGGTACGTCGCCAAGGTGATCGGTGCCCACGTGGAGGGGCGGCCACCGCCGGACGCATTCTCCTACCTCGACAAGGGCTCGATGGCGACCATCGGGCGCAACCACGCCGTCGCCGAGTTGCCCGGCGGCATCCACCTGTCCGGGTACCTCGGGTGGATCTCGTGGCTGGTGCTGCACCTGGTCACCTTGGTGGGGTTCCGCAACCGGGTGTCAGTGGCCCTGTCGTGGATCCACAACTGGTGGACCTGGGACCGCAGTTCGCGGCTGATCATCGACCCGCCGCCGGCTGACAGCCTCGATGCCCGCATCGAGGCACCGAAGGAGTCACCGGCCGTTCCGCCCGAGCGGTAGCACCCACCTTCGGACGGCGACCCGGGCGATGCGGACTGGTCGACCCGCCACGGACACGCGAAGAGACGACACCGACCGTGGCCGACTTCGAGGTGAAGGCGCTGGACGAGTCGACGTGGGACGACTTCGCCGCGCTGGTCGAGCGCAACAACGGGGTGTGGGGCGGGTGCTGGTGCATGGCCTTCCACGAGGAAGGGGTCGTCCGGGCCGCCGAGCAGACCGGGAGGAGAAGGCCTGCCGTGTCCGGGGAGGGACGGGCACACGCCGCACTGGTGTGCGACGGCGACACCTGTGTCGGGTGGTGCCAGTTCGGCCCGACCGAGGAGTTGCCGCGGATCAAGAGCACGCGCATCTACGACATGAAGTTGGAGGAGTTGCCGGACTGGCGCATCACCTGCTTCTCCATCGACACGGGCAACCGCCACCGCGGGGCCTGGCCCATGCGGCCCTGGCCGGTGCCCTGGCCCATGCGGCCCTGGCCGGTGCCCTGGACCTCATCGCCGAACTGGGCGGCGGCACGGTCGAGTGCTACCCCGAGACGGTCGAGGACCGCACGACGTCCTCGTCGTTCCTCCACAACGGCACCGCCGCGATGTTCGAACGCCAGGGTTTCGCCCGCGGTCGCCAGATCGGCAAGCACCGCTGGCCCCATCTGGCCGACCGATCAGGTCTGGCGCGACCGGCGGACACGGGCAAGCAACGGCTTCAGACGGGGCCGCGACCGATGTTCGCCCGGATTCCAGGCAGGCGCTGGCGGACGCGTCGGAACCGTCCCGGAGCATCCCCTCGAGCACCTGCCTGACCCGGATGGGGGTCGGCGCCGGCGAGGTCATAATGCTTCCTTCCGCGTGTCGTGGTGGTCCTGGTGGGCAAGCGCGCTGCGCAGCGCCCGGACGAACTCCTCGGGCTGTTCGGCCGCCGGGTCGTCGCGCGCCCCGTCGATCACGTGCAGCGGCCAGCCGTAGCGCTCACTGGCGCGCTCGGCGACCTTCAGCGGGACCTGGAGGTAGCGCGACCGCACCCAGCAGGCCCGCGCCGACGCGTGGGCCGACTACGCCGCGGCCACCCTCGACGACGACCAGCTCGCGGCCATCCTCGACCTCCACGACCCCAACCAACGTCTCCCCGACGCAATGCGAAGCTCGCCCCGCCTCCTGCAAGCCCACGTCACCACCTGGCTCGCAAGCGCCATCAGCGACAACACCGACCTCGGCACCCAGGGAGCCGTGTCACACGCCCTCCGCAACCCAGGCTGCCTGGCACCGGCCACCCGGCCACTTCCCCCTCCCCCACCCAACGATCAAACCCCCCGGCCCACCCTCCGACAGCGCATCGGCCACCACCTTGAACCGCCCCGGGTCTGGTAGACACTTGGCCACCACTGGGGACTTCTGCTGTCCGCCAGTGAGGACTTCCCCTGTCCGCCTATGGGGAGAAACCATGGCCGCTAGCACCACAGAAGCTTCACAGAGGGTGGTTGTGCAACGGAAGCCGAGACCAGTGCCCGCACGGGATCGCGCAACGACTCGCCCCATCCCTTGGTCGACACCCAGCCCACTCCGTGCTCGAACGGTTGGATGGGTTGGTCGCGCTACGAGCGGACGATCGGGGCCAGCATCCGCCAGCAAGATGGCCGTCGAGCGGCCCGGGGCGAGCTAGCCGACGAGACCGAACTACCGGTCCCGAGGGGCCGTGGCACGTGCGGTGGGCGTCGACGCCGCCATGCCCGACCACGCCAACCACCTGCACCGGTTGACAGCGTGCGCGGGCTGGTGGAAGGTGACGACGGGCACCCCGTCGCTGACGTCGACAGCCATCCGTGAGCCACCGCCAACGCCCCGTCAACGAACCATTGAGGGCGAGGGCGGTTTTGACCTCACGCCTGGGGCGCCCGGGGAGGGCATTCATGGAGGCAGCAGCCAAGCTCACTGCCACTGTCGAGCGGGTACTCGGCACGGATCCTGACCGGGTCATGGACGCATCGAAGCTAATCACCGAGATCCTTGCGAACCATCCCGAGTATGGCGGCGACATGGCCGCCGCCACGGCGATCCCGTGGCCGGCGACCACCGGAGCCGAGGCACGGGCGAGTGAGTACCTGGGCTGGATCGAGGACCTCTACGACCGCGACGCCTTCGGCGGCGAGCTGCACGGGCGGGCCGCGGTGCTGGCCGCAGGGCTGGTTGACCGAGGTGCCGGTCGCGCCATGGCCAGCGTCGGGCTCTTCCAGGCGATCGCCGATGAGATCGACACCTTCGCGAGCTCCCTGGGGGAAGACGGCCAGGCCCGGCTGGCGTCGATCCCGCTGGCTCGGGTCCACATCGCTGGCCCCACCCGCGTCCTGGATCGTCCCGAATCGGGTGGGTCTACGGCAGGGATCGTTGTCGCCCAGAGCCGAGACGGGCGCTGGATCGCGGTCGGCGAGGCCACCACGCTCACCCTGTTCCGGGGAACGTACGAGGTGTTGCGCCGGCACCTCGACGAGCCGATTCGCGCCCTCGCCGTCGACGCCGCCGGACGACGCATCATGGTTGGCTTCCACTCGGGCTGGGGCGTGTTCGACCGGACGGACAGCTCCAAGGACGTGAAGACCTCGCCGAGCGACGCCGGCCGCTTCGGCGACCCCGCGGATCCGTCATCACCGCTTGTCCACGCCGCCGCCGCAGACGGATCGGGGTTGTTTCGTGCCGACGGCCCCACGGCCCTGCAGCTGTCCCCCGACGGTGGCGTGCGTCCCCACCCACTCCCCAGTGGTGCTCCCACCTCACTGCACGCCTCGCCATCGGGGCGATGGCTCGCGGCAATGACACCGCTGGGCGCCATCGACCTGGTCGACACGCGTCGCGGCACCACCCAGACGATCGAAACGTCCGGCGCCACGCCGCCCGGGGACCTCACCCTGGCCGTCGCCGACGACGGAACCCTAGCCCGAGCCGGAGTCGAGTTGTCGGTGCCGGGACCGT
Source organism: Nitriliruptorales bacterium (assembly GCA_038233055.1). Classification (GTDB taxonomy): domain Bacteria; phylum Actinomycetota; class Nitriliruptoria; order Nitriliruptorales; family Nitriliruptoraceae; genus Salsipaludibacter. The sequence goes on along the minus strand of JBBSMS010000066.1, from coordinate 4,467 downwards.
CGAGCACGTCGGGCCCGGCGCTGCAGGTCGGGTCGGCCGGCACCACGAACGACGACCTCGGCAGGGCTCGCGCCCTGGCCTTCAGCCCGGACGGCGCCCACGTGGTCGGTGCCGGTCCGTCCGGCGGCATCACCATGCTGGAGGTGGCCGGCCTCGGTGTCGTGGTCCGGCTGGCCCAGGACCACCCGGACGGCTACGCCGACCTCGGCTACAGCGGGGACGGGCACTGGCTGCTCGCCGTGCGCGACGACGGATCGATCAGCCAGTGGCAGGTCGGGCTCACCCCTGCTCCCGAACCACCAAGTCCGGTCGCCTACGTGTCGGACCGGGCCGACGGAACCGGTGACGACTTGGTGGGCATCGACCACGAGGTGGAGGCCTTCGCCTCACTGATCGCCGCGCGCGACCTCGAACCGCCGCTGTCAGTCGGGATCTTCGGTGACTGGGGGTCCGGAAAGACCTTCTTCATGCGTCGCCTCCGGGACCGGGTGGAGGAGCGGAGCCGGACCGCTCGGGAGTCGGGCCTCCTCCAACGGGAGGTGTCCTTCGCCAAGCGGATCATCCAGGTCGAGTTCAACGCCTGGCACTACTCCGAGGGCGAACTGTGGGCCGCCCTCGTCGAGCACATCTTCGCGAACCTGAGCCTGTTCGGTGGCGAGCCCCAGAGCGAGGTCCGGAAACGCCAGCAACACCTCGTGAATCGCATGCAGGAGACTGAGGAACGACGCAGCAAGCTCAGTCGGCAGAGTGACGCCGCGAAGGAGCGGGCCGACAGCACGTCCCAACGGCTGTGCAAGCTGAAGCGGCAACATCGAGAAGCCCTGCAGAAGCTGCGGGACGAGCATGCCCGCGACGCGGTCGACGTCCTCACCGGGGACACGACGCTGGAGACCCGCATCACGCAGTTGGCCTCGACGCTCGGCCTACCGCCGGTCGCCGAGACCACCACGGCGACCGGGGGCGGCTCTCAGGAGCGCGACACGACCGCCTCGGACGACGACGCCCCAGCCCCGGATGGGGTAGCCCGTCCCACCCCGGACGGGGCCGCGCTGTTAGCGACCCGCCGACTGCAGGGGAGCCGGTCGCTGTTGGCATCGGCCTCCCCGCTGACGGCCGTACGGCACGGCACCGGTTTTTGGCACACCCGCACGGCCATGTTCCTCACCGTCGTGGCCGTGCCGACAGGTGCGGCCCTGGGCGAGGTGGCGACGCTGGTGGTCGGCTCGGCCCTCGACTCGTGGGCACCGGCGATTGGTGCGATCACCGGACTCCTCGCGGCCGGGTCGCAGTGGTGGACCGAGCAGACGGGATGGGTCGAAGAGCAGGTCGCCGAGGCCGAGGCCCTGGCCGCCCAACTCGACCAGTTGGTCGCCGAGGCCGAGAACGAGCACCTGGCCGAGCGGGCCGCGCTCGAAAAGGAGCTTGACGCCCTGGCGACCCAGATCGCGACCGTCGAAGGCGAGATGTTGCGATCGGACACGGAGCGCGAGCGCCTCGACGCCGAACTCAGCGAGACCACGCCGGCCTCGGTCCTCGCCAGCTACATCATGGAGCGCGCAGCGAGCGACGACTACCGACGACATCTCGGGCTGCACGCGCGCATCAAGGAGGACTTCGACCGCATCGCAAGCATCATGGACGAGGATCGGGCTACGGTTCGCAACGCCGTGGACCTTGAGCAGGAGGAGCGCGACGCGGACACCAGAGTCGACCGGATCGTGCTCTACATCGACGATCTCGACCGCTGTGAGGCCAACAAGGTCGTCGAGGTGCTGGCCGCCGTCCACCTCCTTCTGGCGTTCCCACTCTTCGTGGTCGTGGTCGGTCTCGATGCCCGGTGGGGGTCCCGCGCCCTGCGCGCCCACTACAGAGAGATGTTCGGCGACGACGGCTCGGTGTCCGCCGATCCACAGGACTATCTCGAGAAGATCTTCCAGGTGCCGTTCTGGCTTGCTCCCCTGGACCGGGACCAGGCGGCCGGGTTCGTGGCCGAAGTCGTCGGCGGCTCCATCGGAGCTCGCGTAGCCACGAGCGTGACTAGAGCAGCCGACGGTGCCGAGGACGTGACCGTCAGTGACGCCGGCGAGAACGGCGTCCAACCGGGCCAGCTATCGACCCGGTACCGCCCGTCCACGCTCCGCACCGTGCCGGCACGACCCGAGTTGAACCCCGCATCGCTGCGCATGGACGAGGACGAGGTCGGATTCCTCCGCCGGGTCGCCAGCCTGCTTGGGACGAGCCCCCGGGCCGTGAAGCGATTCGTGAACGTCTACCGACTGGCGAAGTCGTTGGCCTCTGACCCGCTCGACTTTGCCACTCATCGACCCGGATACGGCGCCCCCTACGAGGCGGTGATGGTCCTGCTGGCGATCGACACGGGCATGCCCAACGTCAGTGCTGCCCTGTTCCAGTCACTCACCACGTGGACGCCGGCAGCATCGCAACCCGACGCGCTGGGGTCGTGCATCCGGTCGCTCGCAGGGTGGCGGGACGGCCTTGGGGACGCAACCGAGCGTGACGAGCCTGGCGACGGACCGGACGGCGCGGCCGACACGTCCGATGGCCCCAGCACTGGGGCCGGCCCCGACCATGGTGCGACCGCAGCCACCGCTTCGTCGGCGCATGCAGTACGCGATGCCGCCCAGTCGCTGCTCGACTGGATCGACGAGCTCGACGACATCGCAGCGGTGTCCGATATGTCCATGCAGCTCGTCCGGAGCTGGATCCCGACCATCTCGCGGTACTCCTACCGGGCCCGCGCACATGCCACCCCTGTGTCGTGACCCGTCGGGACCATCGGCGGATGGCTGCGCGGGGGCAATGGGGCTCTTCGGAAGTTCACGGGCGTGCTGGGGTGACGCTGAAGAGCTTGGACCAGTCGGTTGGCCGGCGTAGAGCTCACCGCTGTCCGGCGGCACACAGACGGGAATGGCCGACGCGTCCTCATTCGCCCAGACCTCGCCCCACCTCAGCCCGTGCCTCACCAAGGTGCCCATGAACCAGGCTCCCTGCTGGCGTCCCTTGGCATGCCGAACGTGTGGGGGCGCGCAGCGCTCGCCGTCGCTGGTCTGTATATCAGGCCTGCTAGGACTAGGTCTGGTTGTTGATGGTTTCGCGGTGGCGGGCTAGGGGGTTGACGTGACAGCGACGGGGCGTCGGGGGCACTCTGAAGCGGGGGGGTCCGGCACATCGGACGGGGAGAGAGAGAAGACTGGGTCTGGCGAGGAGGGCGTCGCGGACGGTTTGCGTGGAGAGCCGTGGCAGGTGCGCATTCATGGGGTGGCGGGAACGCCGGCCGCGAGCATGCTGGACCTTCGTCCTATGCCGCCCGAGGGAACGGCGCCAGGGACGGTTGCCCCAGATGTTGCGGTGTTTCGGATGCCGTCGGGAGTCGTCAGTCGCCGGGCGCTGACCTGGTCCAGCCTGACGTCAGGAAATTGGTATCACGCTCTGTATATTCTGCTGTTGCCTTTCATGTTGCTCAACGTCGCCGGGTGGACACTACCGGCCGGTGATCGATCGCTGCTCTCGGTTCGTTTCCGGCTGGCGGTGATGCGGGTGTTCGGCCTGTTGCTGACGGCCGTGGCGGCCACCTTTTTGTATGGCGCAGTCGTGGACGTGATCGGGCGCAGGGTGCTGGTCGGCTCCATCAAGAGTCCAGCTGTGGGCTTCGGTGCCGTGGCTTCGACCACCTTGATCGCGGTGGCTGTGTCATGGCTGACACGGATCCGACCAAATCCCAATGTTGACGTCTCGGCACAAGGCCAAGTGGACTTGGCCGGCAGCGTGAGCTTGGGCGACCACCAGCTTCACATGTGGATGAGTCCGCAAGTCGCCACAACGCTGCACGGTGTGCACTCGGCCGTGATGCTTGGGATTCTCTCAATCCTGGGGGCCTCCAGTGTCTGCTACGACGGGTGCGGTACGTCACCATGGAGTTCCGGTGTGGTTCTGTGGTCCGCGGCCGTGGCCGGCGTTGTCGGGATCGCGTCCGTCGCGCTGGGCATTGTCGTTCTGGTCCGCATGAGCCTTGATCCGCTGGGCCGCATCCCCATTGTTGGTGGGTTCGGGTTGACTGGGTGGCTGCGTGTGGCTGTGGTCGGTGTCATTGGCACCCTGGCCGCTGCCTTGGTGTGGGCCGCCAAGGTTCCGCTGGTTCCCGATCGTGCGCGAGTCCCAGGTCAGTTCATGGCGCTAGGCGTCGAGGTGATCGCTGTCGCTGTGCTCGCAGTTGTGCTGATGTTCATGGGGGCTCGAATTGCTGCCGCGATTTCCACGATCGCCGCCATGGTGGGCGTAGTCTTTGGCGCCGGCGTGGGCGTGGTCCTCAGCGGCGTCAGCGACGTCCGTCTGACCGAGGGGTCCACCCCGGTCCTTCCCACATCGTTCGCTTGGCTGGCGTTCGCAACCGCGGTGCTGATCGGCGTCGTTGTGCTGCTGTCGCTGTGGCGGGGGGGGGGGGGGGGG
>JBBSMS010000065.1:0-18473 GCA_038233055.1 Nitriliruptorales bacterium | reverse complement strand
GTCTCCCGACAGCTTGACGATCGAGTCGGTCGCCACCGACGGCCGGGTCGCCACGGTCCGGATCCGACCGACCACCCCCGAGTCCTCGTACCAACCGGAGCTGTACCTGAACCTGAGGGGCCTGCCGTTCGTGCACGCCGGTTCGGCGACCGCGGGGCCCGCTGCGCCGTCGGCGTCGACTCTCCCCACGGACGCCCTCGACGGGTTCATCGCCTGGATGGCCGGGCTCTCGTACGCCGACGATCAGGTCCTGGCGGGAGGGTCACTGGACAACGAACCCAGCGGCCAGCCGACTGCCGCCGGCGCGCGCCTCGGCGACTGGTCACCCCTGTCGTTGGATGTCGCCGGTGGGCCACTGGACGTCACCATCCACCTCACCTGCCGCGGCACCGGAACGGTCATGGTGGGGTTCGGCAACGCCACGATCGAGCCGTCGGAGCCCTTCCCCTGCGACGGCTCGACGACGACGATCGAGCGCGAACTTCCCAACGTGGACGTCGAGGTCGGACTTCTCGCCGTCGACGACGGCACCCGGGCGGACGACATCTGGTTGGCCTCTGTCGCCAGCGTCGACGACCTCGACCGGCTCGGGATCGAAGGACCTTGACCAACCGCGGACCGTGTGGGCCATCGATCAGCCGCCCTTGCCCGAGGTCGATGAGTCCGGCTGGACATCGTGATCGACCACGCCGGCGAACAGCCCAGTGGGACCCGTTCGATCGGACAGGAGGACGACGATGCCCTGGGAGGACTGGAGGCGTTCGTCCAGCCCCACCTGGGCGGCACGGTCGGGTGCAAGGTGGTCGGCGGCGTCCAGTATCGCGATCCCACCCGCGACGTCGGCGGCGTCCAGCAACGCCAGCACCGCTGCCATCCGCACGTGTGGCGCCGCGACGAGGTCTTGGACGGCCAGGCGGAACACTGGGACGTCGTGCTCGGCCGCCAGGCGTTCGGCAAGGCGCGCGCGGGACTTGGTGTCGGTCCCCGGCACGCGCATGATGACCTTTTGCCGCCGGGCACCGTCCTCGGCGGCCGTCAGGACACCGGCGATCACCTCGTCGAGCCGGTCGCCGATGCGATCAGCAAACGAGCCCGGCCGGGGGTCCGGCCGCCCGAGCGACCCGCTCATGACCGCCCCGGCTCGGTGGGCTCGGTGATGGCCTTGTCGCGTTCCCACCCCTCGACCTGCAGCACCATGCTCTCGATCGCCACGACGGCCTCGCCGTTGGCGTCCAGGTCCGGGACTGCCGTGAACTCCGACACCCAGCAGCCGAACAGGTGATAGGCCAGGGCGACCTGTCCGGCCTCGTTCATGAGTTCCAGGACCAGGTCCTTGCGATAGTCCGCCAGCGCGATCTCGCTGCCCAGCCCGGCGTTCAGGTCGTGGATCCGCCCCGCCCACTCCTCGAAGGTGGGGTCGTGGGTGATCCCCCGTTCCAGCGTCACGGGCTCGAAGCTGGTCCGACCCGGCGAGCGGTGCACGACGTTGGCGTCGCCGCCGGCGCGGTGTCGCACGACCTCCGTCTGGCGCGACAGCGCACTCACCGTGCTGATCCCGGCGACGTACCGACCGTCCCACTTCACCCGGAACTTGAACTGGGCGTAGGGCTGGCGGCGATGGACGTTGACGGCGAACTCTGGCACGCTCGGCTCCCTGGCGACGCGTCGTGGTTTCGCCATCCGGCGGCGGACCCGACCCTACACCTGCCCACCCCCGCAACCGACCGGTTCACGGGGTCGGTTCCATCGACGAGGACGACGACGTGGGAACACTGCTGCAGGTCAACGTTGGACGGGCGAGGCCGATCCCGATCGGGGACCGGATGGAGCCGACCGCCATCGTCAAGGAGCCCGTCGACGGGCTCGTGCGCGTGGCCGACGACCACGTCGCCGGCGACGTCCAGGCCGACCAGCACAACCACGGCGGCCGCGACCAGGCGGTCTATGCCTACGACCGCGCCAGCTACGACGCCTGGGAGGCCGACCTCGGTCGCGACCTGCCCAACGCCTTCTTCGGGGAGAACCTCACCCTGTCCGGGATCGACGTCGACCAGGCCCGGCTGGGCGAACGGTGGCAGGTCGGGGACGAGGTCGTGCTGGAGGTCACCTCGCCGCGGATCCCGTGCAGGAAGCTCGAGTGGCGGATGCAGGACCCGACCTTCACCCGCACGTTCCTGCGCGGCGACCGCTCCGGCGCCTACCTCCGCATCGTCGAGCCCGGCCAGGTCCGCGCCGGCGACGGTGTCGAGGTCGTCCACCGCCCGGACCACGACGTGACCGTCACCGACGTGATGGCCCTGTGGCGTGGCGACGACATCGCCGAGCACATCCTGACAGCCGGGGACGGCCTCCACCCCGAGGTGCGCGCCCGCGCCGAGGCACGCCGGCACGTCTGAGCGACAGCCTTCCCCGTGGGTGCGCTCGCCCTAGGATCGGCAGTGCGGGTGGCACCCGTGAACGGACGGTCGGAGGCAACGTGGCAGGCACGGATGCGGCGCCCGACGCCGCCGCGGAGGGGTCCCACACCGGCAGGTCCGACGACGTCGTCGCCGGTCGGCGAGCCGACACGCCCCTGGACTTCCGCCGTGAGGTCCTCCGCGACGTCGCGTGGGGTATCCAGCGCGACATGGTCCGGAACCAGACGACCCTCCTGGCCGCGGGCATCGCCTTCCGAGCCTTCCTCGCCCTCTTCCCCGTCGTCATCGTGGCGGTGACGGCGACCGCCCTGGTCCGGCCGGGCGAGGACATCGTCTTCCAGGCACGACGCCTCATGGCGGGCCTGCCGGCGCGCGGTCGTGAGGTCATCATCAGCCAGATCAAGCTGATCGTGGACAGTGACCAGACCGCATTGCGGATCGCGTTCGTCGTGTCCGTCGTCCTGGCCGTGTGGACGGCGGCGTCGGCACTCCAGGGCACCATCACCGCACTCACGTCGACCCACCGTGAGGTCGACGAACGATCGTGGGTGGCCCAACGCATCCTTGCACTGAAGCTCGCGGCCGCGTCCGTGCCGTTCGTGATCGTCAGCGTCAGCCTGATCGCCGGGGTGCCGTGGATCCTGAGGCAGGCGGGGCTGGGGTCCTTCGCGCAGGTCTTCGGGGTGATCGCGACCCTGGTGATCCTGTCCATGATGATGGCCAGCGCCCTGACGATCCTGTACCGCTTCGGCCCGCACCGGCGGACGCCGAAGATGCGCTGGGCCAGTCCTGGCGCCGTGGTCGCCACGGTGTTGTGGGTGGCGGGCTCGGAGGTGCTGAAACTGGTCACCGAGAACTTCCAGGACTACGACGCCCGGTACGGCATCGCTGCGGGCGTGGTGATCCTGATGCTCTGGCTCTGGCTCACCGCGTACTGCGTGCTGCTCGGGTCCACGCTCAACGCTCGACTGGAACACCAGACGCTGGTCGACTCGACCGTGGGTCCGCGCCAGCCCGTGGGTCAGCGACGGGCCGTGCCGGCCGACACCCACCCGGACCGGCCGATGCCCGACGGGACGCCCGGTCCGGATCGCGCGGCACCGACGCCGTCGGTGCCGGCCCAGGTGGAACCCCTCCCACCGGGCGGCCGCGCCTGACCCGGGTCGGTCGAGCGAGCCGTGGTGGCCGGTCCGGTCAGCCCGCGCCCACCACGTCGGCCGTGGCGGCGGCGATCTCCCGACGGGCCGTGTCGTCGTCCATGGTCGCCTCCAGGTCACCTGACTGGTCGCCGTAGGCCCCGAACTGGGCATGGTTGACCCCGTCCAGGACCGCGAACACGGCGGCGTCGGGAAGGTTGGCGCGACTGGTCTCGACGTCCTCGGGCGTCGTGAGGCCGTCGCGCGTCCCGGACACCGACACCACTGCGAGGTCGTCGCGGTCGGCCAGCGCGTCGCCACTGGGATAGGCGCCCCACAACACCAGGCCGTCCCACGTTCCCTCGGGTTCGTCGGCCAGGAACGACGCGGCCATGGCGCCGCCCAGCGAGTGCCCGCCGACCCACCACGTGCCGTCGTCCTCCAACGCCTCGTCGGCCACGGCCGCGCGGATGCCGGCCGCGGCGTTGGCATCGAGCAAGGCCAGTCGCAGCGGCATCGTGGGGATCACGACGGTGACGCCGTCCTCGCGCACGATCGGCGCCCACGTCGCGAGGTAGGCCTGCGGCGGGACGCCGGCGCCCGGGTAGAACACCACGGTGGTGTTGGTGCCGCCGTCCACCGGCGCCAGCGTGACTCGGTCGTCGGTGGTGGTGACCTCCAGGGCCGGGTCGTCCAGCACGGCCCGGCGCGGGCCGGGCTCGACCGACGGGTAGCGCCCCACCCACGTGCCGCCGACCGCCAGCAGGAAGCCGACCAGCACCGCCGCCACCACCAGCAGCACCTTGCGCCACCTCGGCATTCGCCGGTCGCCCGCGTCATCCTCGGCGGCCAACCGGCCCGACGTCATCGGGCACCTGCGCCACGTCGGGCCCGGAAGAAGTCGCGCAACAGGTCGCCGCAGGTGTCCGCCAGCACTCCCGACGTGACGTCGACACGGTGGTTCAGACGAGGATGGTCCAGGACCTGGTCGACCGAGCCGGTGGCGCCGGCCTTGGGGTCGGTCGCGCCGAACACCACCCGCGGGATCCGCGCCAGCACGATCGCCCCGGCGCACATGTGGCAGGGTTCGAGCGTGACGTAGAGAGTCGCGTCGTCCAGTCGCCACGATCCGCGGGCCGTGGCGGCCGCACGGATCGCCAGCACCTCGGCGTGGGCAGTCGGGTCGCTGTCGACCTCGCGGCGGTTGTGGCCGGTCGCGACCACCTGCCCGTCCACGACCACGACCGCGCCGATCGGGACGTCACCGTGGTCCCGGGCCGCGTGGGCCTGGTCCAGCGCCAGCCGCAGGAACTCCTCATCGATCCCGGCCACCACCACCTCCTGGTTGCCCGTGACCCTATCCCGGCCTGCCCCGCGCGACCCCGTGCCGACGGCCGCCCACGCTGGGTCGTACGCCCCCCCGACGCTGCCTTCGACCCGGACACCACTCGGCCGAACGGCCCCGCAGCCGCCACTGTCCTCCCCCGGTGCCCTTCCACCCGGACACCCTCGGAGGCACGGCGTGCTGGGATCGACGTCACGCCCGCCATCGACAAGGACGGCGTCTGCGTGCGGGCGGCGGGGGCGGGGCGCGTAGCCTGCCGTGGTCATGCCTGTCGACCCCTGTCCCCACTACCCCGGCCCCCCGGCGCTGGGGCGCGGCGTGGTGGTCGCCCCCGGGCAACCGGCACCGGAGGGCACGCCCGCCGACGCACCCCGGTTCGTGCTCGACGACGACGCCGTGGCCACTCCGTCGCCGCTGGTGACCCGCCTCCACCTCGCCTGGGTCCGACGCGAACCGGTGGTGGTGGAACTGGCGGCCGACAATGCGGCCCTGCGCCGGCCCGAGACCACCGACGTCGAGCCGTACCGCCTCCCCCACGGGTTCACCTTCGACCGCGACCGACTGCACTTCCTGGTGTGGGCCAACAACTACGACGCCCGCTCCGGCCAGCCGATCTGGTGGCACGGCGAACTGGCGCGGCGACGCGGCGGAACCCCGACGCCCGCTGCCGACGTCGACCTGGACGGAACCGCCGCCTGGGCCGACGGGGGCCCGCGCGGGCCGGTCCCGGCACTGGCCGATGATCCGTGCGTGGCCACCACGGCGCTGGTCCACCGCGAGTCGATCGCGCTGGGACGGCCACGACTGTTGGGCACGGCCGCCAGCAGCGACGATCTCGCCCCCGACCAGTCTGCCGCGGTCGGCCACGCCACCGGGCCGGCCCGCATCATCGCCCCGGCCGGGTCGGGCAAGACCCGTGTGCTGACCGCCCGGATGCGCCACCTGCTGGCCGATCGCGGCTACGAACCGCAACTGGTGACTGCGGTGGCCTACAACACTCGTGCAGCCGGCGAGATGCGCCACCGCCTGGGCGGACTGGCCGGCGGGCCGGGCGGGGCCCGCAACGTCCGCACCTTCCACAGCCTGGGCAAGCGGATCTGTGACCTGGAGGGACGGCGCGACCTGATCGACGAAGGCCAGCAGCGCTCGATCCTGGACCGGTTGGTGCGGACGGCCAGGATCCCCAACACCGACCCGTTCCAGGCCTACCTCGACGCGTTGGCGCTGGTGCGGCTGGGGCTGGTGGACCCGCTCAGCGCCGGGCTGGCGTTCGAGATCGACGACTTCGACGACACCTTCGACTCCTACCGACGCGAACTGGACCGACGCAACCTCATCGACTTCGACGAGATGATCTACCGCGCGTGCATCCTGCTGCTGACCCGGCCCGACATCCGCGACCAGGCGGCGACCCTGGCGACCCACCTGCTGGTCGACGAGTTCCAGGACCTGACCCCCGCGTTCCACCTGCTGACCCGTCTGGTCGCCGGGCCACCGCTGCAGGTCTTCGGGGTCGGCGACGACGACCAGGTCATCTACGGCTATGCGGGTGCGGACCCGGACTACCTCATCGACTTCGCGGCCGACTTCCCGGGTGCGGGCGACCACCCGCTGGAGGTCAACTACCGCTGCCCGCCGGGGGTCGTGGACCAGGTCTCGACCCTGCTGGTGCACAACCGCCGCCGGGTCGACAAGCAGATCCGGTCCGGACGGACGGCGGTCATCGGTGGCGGTCCGGGCGACGCAGCGGTGCACGGGGTCGAGGCCGGCGCGATGGCCGCCCGCACGGTCGCGATCATCGGCGACCACCTGGGCAGCGGGGCCGAGCCGACCGACGTGGCGGTGCTGGCACGGGTCAACGCGACCCTGCTGCCGGTGCAGGTGTCGCTGGCGATCGAGGGCATCCCGCACACGAAGGTCCTGGACGTCGGAGTGCTCAACCGCACCGGGATCCGCACCGCACTGGCGTACCTCCGGCTCGGCCTGGACCCGGAACGGATGCAGCGCAACGACGTGTTCGAGACCATCAACCGTCCCGCCCGCAAGGTCAAGTCGGCGGTGTCGGACCACCTCCGCGGCCGCCGGTTCTCGATGAACCAGTTGCGCCAGGTCACCGAGGTCCTGACCGCCACCCACGGGCAGCGCTGGGACGACTACCTCGACGACCTGCAGGCGCTGACCGACGCGATCAACGAGGGCGCCGACACGGCCCGCTGCCTGCACGTGATCCGCACCCGGGTCGGGTTGGGCGAGGCGATGGACACCCTCGACGCATCCCGGTCGCGACCCGAGGGGTCCAGCCACGGCGACGACCTCGATGCGCTGGCCCAGTTGGCGTTGCTGCAGCCCGACCCGGCCGCGTTCGGACCGTGGCTGCACGACCAGCTCGCGCTGCCGGGCGACGACGACGGGGTGACCCTGTCGACGGTCCACCGGGTCAAGGGCATGGAGTGGGACCACGTGGTCGTGTACGCCGCGACCGACGGGCTGATGCCACACCGATTGGCCGAGGACGTCGAGGAGGAACGCCGCGTCTTCCACGTCGCGGTCACGCGCTGTCGCGAGTCGGTGGCGATCGTGGGTGACCGCACCGCGCTGTCCCCGTTCGTCGCCGAGTTGTCCCGGTCCGCCCCGGCCCGTGACGCGTCCGACGACGACGGGCCGGACCGGGTCACCCCGCGCGTGGTCGACGGTCGCGTCGAGGCCGTCCCGGGCGTGGTCATCACCGCCCCGGGCGGGGTCGAGGTGGTGGTGACGGGCGTGGAACGGACCCCGACCGGCCAGCGCGTGGCGGTGGCCGTGGACGGTGCGACCGCGCACCTGCCGCTGGATGCGACGATCCAGGTGGGCGACGACCACGCCATGCTGGTCCGCCCTGCCCCGGCCACCGCACGACGGTCGGGTTCGAGCGGTCGCGGCACCGGGCCCGACGACGGTGCGACCGTGTCCCGTCTGGACTCGTACCGCCAGCGGCGCCAGGACCGCCTTGCCGGGGCCGGTCCGACCGCCGACGAGCCCGCTGAACTGACTCCTGAGGCCGAGGAGCGCTTCCAGGCCCTGCGGTCGTGGCGCACCGACCAGGCTCGCGACCAGGGGATGCCGCCCTACATCATCTTCAACGACCGCACCCTGAAGGCGATCGCGGCCGCCGCCCCGACCTCGCCCGCCGAGTTGGCCCGCTGCCACGGCGTCGGTGCCACCAAGCTCGACCGCTACGGCGACGACGTCCTGGAACTCCTCGACGCCCTGGCCTGACCGAGCAGGACCCGTCGCGCGATCCCCGAGGGGTGGCCGGCCCGGGCCCACCAGCGACCGTCCCGGTCGACACGACGACGGGCCACCGGCAGGTGCCGGCGGCCCGTCCCCGTACGTGTTGACGTGTGCCGTGTTCACACGTCGCGGGGCTGTCAGCCGTTGACGGTGACGGCCTGCAACTGCTTCAGGATGCCGAGCTCGTCGGAGCTGCCCCAGCGCTCGACCAGCTTGCCGTCCTCGAAGCGGCCGACCTGGCACCCGCGGGCCCGGACGGTCCGACCGGTCGAAGCGACGCCCATGAACTCGCCCTGGTGCGTGCCGGACAACGTGTAGGCCAGCGCCACTTCGTCGTCGGTCGCGACCAGGTGCTCGACGTCGACGCTGAAGTCGGGGAACGCGGTCCGCATCATGGCGAAGAAGTCCTTGAACCCCTCTGCGGGCCCTGGTCCTGGTCGGGTGCGGGGTCGTGGTCGACGCAGTGGTCGGCGACCACGTCGTCAATGGCATCGAGGTTGCCGGTGTTGATGGCCTCCCCGAAGGTCTCCTGGGCCTGGACGTTCTGTTCGCGTGACATGTTCATGCTCCTGGACGTCGGTGGTCGTGCCTTGGTTGGGTCGCGGCGCCCGCCGGGACGGGCCGGCACCGCGGGCGGCCAGCAAGGGCCGCCCGGGTGGCACGTCAGGCGGCCGGGTCCAGCAGGACCTTGGTCCAGCCGTTGTCGCGCTTGTCGAACTTGGCGTAGGCGTCTGGTGCCTCGTCCAGTCCGACCCGGTGCGACACGATCCACGACGGGTTCGCGCGCCCCGCGGTGATCAGGTCCCGAAGCTCGCGGTTGTAGCGCTTGACCGGGGCCTGGCCGGTCCCCATCGACTGGCCCTTGGTGAAGAACTGGCCGTACTGGAACGGGATCCGTCCCTCCTGGGCCAACTCGCTGTTCGCACCCGGGTCCTCGGGGACGTAGACCCCCACGACACCGATGCGGCCCGGCACCTTCACCGAGTTCACGAGGTTGTCCAGCACCAGTTCGGGGTGCTCCTCGCCGGTGTGGTCGTGGGCCTGGTAGCCCACGGCCTCGACGCCGGCGTCGGCGCCCACGCCGTCGGTGGCGTCCAGCACGAACTCCACCGGGTCGACGTCGGCGATGTCGATCGGCTCGGCGTCGATCGCGGCGGCCAGGGCGAGGCGGTCCTGTTCCTTGTCGGCGACGAACACGCGACTGGCGCCGCGGATGAACGACGAGTGCGCGGCCATCAGACCGACCGGGCCGGCGCCATAGACCACGACGGTGTCACCGGGGCCGACATCAGCCATCTCGGTGCCGTGGTAGCCGGTGGGGAAGATGTCGGACAACATCGTGTAGTCGTCCTCCTTGTCCGTCCCCTCCGGCAGGCGCAGCAGGTTGAAGTCGGCGTACGGGACCCGCAGGAACTCGGCCTGTCCACCGCGGTACGGACCCATCATGGCGTAGCCGTAGGCACTGCCGACCATGCCCTCGTTGGGGTTGACGCGTTGGCAGAACGACGTCCAGCCCTTGTTGCAGTTCCGGCAGGTCCCGCACGCGACGTTGAACGGCACGGACACGCGGTCGCCGACCTGGATGCGCTCGACGGCGTCACCGACGGCCTCGACGATGCCCATGTTCTCGTGGCCGAAGACGGTGCCCTCCTCGACATCGGTCCGACCCTCGTACATGTGCAGGTCGGAGCCGCAGATGTTGGTGGTGGTGATCCGGATGACCGCGTCCTGCGGTCCCTCGATCGTGGCGTCCTCCACGTCGTCGACGCGAACGGAGTTCGGGCCGTCGTAAACGATGGCCTTCATGGTGGCTCCTGTGGCTGGCGGGTGGCGCCGTGACGATCCGGGCACCTCGGGAGCCACCGTGTCGGACTCGGGGCCACGGGGCGACGGCCGGTCGGTCGCTGTCCGTCTGGCGCGACGAACCGGGAATTCCGGCAGGATCGGGCGACCTGGCGGGGAAGCGACCCGATCCTCCATGTCCGCGACGGCGGCGGGAGGCGGGTGCGATGGGCGGATCCGCCGCGACATAGGCTTCGCCTGGGGTCATGCCAGTGAGCCGGCCCGGACCGGCGGACGCCTCCAGATGGGCAGCGAGCACCGGACGACCACCGATCGGACGGTCGCCCCGGGCGTCGATGACGACGCCCTGGTCTCGTTGCGACGCTGGAACCTCGGCCTGACCGTCCTGCACGCCGCGCAGGCCGTGGTCGTGCTGGTGCTGGCCAACGGCTTCGCGATCACCGTCACCTCCACCTTCCCGCAGGGCCCGCCAGGGTCGACACCCCCCGCCCCGGAGGCGCTGTTCGACGTGCGCATCGGCACGGCGATCGCGGCCTTCCTGTTCCTCGCGGCGCTTGACCATGGCCTGACCGGCACGGTGCTGCGCGGGACCTACGAGCGCGACCTGCGACGCGGCATCAACCGGTTCCGCTGGATCGAGTACTCCGTCAGTGCGACGATCATGGTCATCCTGATCGGCTTCTACAACGGCCTGACCGGCATCGCCACCGTCATCACGGTCGTCGGCGCGAACGTCGCGATGATCCTGTTCGGCTGGCTCCAGGAACGCATGAACCCGCCGGGCCGGACGACGACGACCATGCTGCCGTTCTGGTTCGGCACGGTCGCCGGGGCGGCGCCGTGGGTGGCCATCGTGGTCAACCTCGTCGGCGCGACCCAGTCCACCACCAACGAGGTGCCGGGCTTCGTGTTCGGGATCGTCGTCTCGCTGCTGGTCTTCTTTTCCTCCTTCGCGGTCAACCAGTGGCTCCAGTACCGCGAGGTCGGCCCGTGGGCCGACTACGCCTACGGAGAGAAGGCCTACCTCGTCCTGAGCCTGGTCGCGAAGTCCGCCCTCGCCTGGCAGATCTTCGGCGGCTCCCTGGCGGGATGATCCCGTCCTGCCGGACCCATCGGTCGGCGAACACGCCCGCCAGCCGACGGCACCGGTCCGGACGCGGCCCCCACCGACCGGGCATCCTCGACCTTGCCGGCCGACCAGAGCCGGTCGATGGATCGCCGCAGGACGCCGGTGCGGCGGGCTTGCACCCGAGCATCGTGCCTCCACGGGCACGCGGCTCCACGGCTTGGGAGGTGACACGTGGTCGAGCAGGTCGAGACCGACGCACGCGGGATCGTGGCACCCGACCGGAGGCGCGACGAGTGGGACCTGGTGCGCCGCGAACCGTCGTCCGAGGTGGCCCGACTGGTCGACCGGTACTGGGTCGTGACGTGGTCACAGCCTCCGGGCCGGACGACCACCCAGACCGTGCTGACCCATCCCGTCGCCAACCTCGTCCTGGAGGACGACACGGCCGTGCTCAGCGGGGTCGCCACGCAGACCTTCGTGCGCGACCTCACTGGCACCGGACGGGCGTTCGGCGTGATGTTCCGCCCGGCGGGGCTGCGGGCCCTGGTGGACGCATCGGCGGCCGACCTGACCGACCGGACCGTGCCGGCCTCGTCCCGGCTGGGTCCCACCGTGGACGAACTGGCCACGGCCGTGGCGGCGGCCGACCCGGACGACCAGTGGCGGCTGGTCGACGACTGGCTGGCCGCCCGCATCCCGGACCAGGTCCACCCGTGCGAGGCCACCGCCCGGTTGGTCGAGCAGGCCGTCGCGGACCCGGACCTCACCCGTGTCGACGATCTCGCGCGGTTGGCCGGCATGACCGTGCGCACCCTGCAGCGGCGCTTCCTCGACCACGTCGGCGTGCCGCCGAAGTGGGTGCTGCGGCGCTACCGGCTGTACGAGGCCGGCGAGGCCGCCCGGGCCGGCACCGACGTCGACTGGGCCGCGGTGGCCCATGACCTGGGCTTCAGTGACCAGTCCCACCTGGTACGCGACTTCACCCACGCCTTCGGGATGCCGCCGGCGCGCTACGCGGCCTACAACCAACCGCCCGGCTGACGGCCGTCCGGGATGTCGTGTTCCTTCAAGATGGCATGACACGCGGGCCCCACCCTGCCCCCGACTGCTCGTCGACCACCGACTGGAGCCTCCATGTCCACCCCGTCCCTGACCGCCGTGTCGATCGACTGCGACGACGCCTCCGCCAGTGCCGCCTTCTGGGCCGGCCTGCTGGACGGCGAGGTGACCTACGACGCCGACGGCATGGCGTCCGTCGAGGCCGACGGTTCCACCTTCTACTTCGCCGAGATCGAGGGCTTCGAACGCGCCGAGTGGCCCAGCGACACCAAGCAGTTCCACCTCGACCTGCGCGCCGAGGACCCCGCCTCGTTCACCGCCCGGGTGGTCGAGCTGGGCGGGACCGTGCCGGACTTCCAGCCTGGCGAGGACCGCTGGCAGGTCTACCTCGACCCGGCCGGCCACCCGTTCTGCATCAGCGCCGGATGAGTCGGCGCGGGTCGCTCGACCACCGGTCCGACGGTCAGTCGGCCTCGCCCGAGGCGGTCCAGGGCTTCCCGGGCCAGAACGGCCATTCCTCGAACTCCCGCGCCCGGCCACCGTCGAACCGGACCACCCACAGGTCGGTGTACTCCTGCACCTGGGGGTCGCCGTAACGGACCAGCGCGCGGGCGACGCCGGTGTCGCCGTCGACCGCGACCACCTCCGTGGCCAGGGCGACGACCTCGTCCGGGCCGTCGCGCTCGGCCTCCCAGCGGTCGGCGATCGCCGTGCGACCGACGACCGGGTCGGCATACGGCGAGCGGCGGTAGACGGCGTCGTCGGTGAAGACATCGTCCAGCGCGTCGGTCTCGGGCGACCGCCACGCGTGCTCGTAGCGGTCGACCCAGGCGGCGAGATCGTCATGGTCCATGGCGGCCGAGGCTACGGATGGTCGGGCGAGGAGGGCCAGTCACGGACGTCGCGGTCCGGGGACGTCGCGGTGACGTGGCACCCTGTCCCACCCCGGTGGTGTCCCGCATGACTGCCCACCGCGGCCACCCCACCATCCGGAGGTCCCCGACGTGCGCACCAGCCTGCGGCTGCGACGGTGGCAGAAGGAGGCCCTGGACGCGTTCGAGTCGCGCGGTCGCTCCGACTTCCTCGCGGTCGCGACCCCGGGCGCCGGCAAGACCACCTTCGCCCTGGCGGCGGTGGTGCGCGACCTCGCCAACCACCCGCACCGGCGGGTGGTCGTGGTCGCCCCCACCTCCCACCTCAAGGACCAGTGGGCGGCGGCCGCGCACCGACTGGGCGTCCACCTGCAGGTCGACTGGCAACCGACGGCGGGATGGCCGAACGAGTTCCACGGGGTGGTCGTCACCTACCAGCAGGTGGCGTCGTCGGCATGGGCGATGCGCCCGCACCTGCTCGACGCCGCGATCGTGTTCGACGAGATCCACCACGCGGGCGCCGACCGGGCCTGGGGCGACGCCGTGGCGGTCGCGTTCGGTGACGCGGCGTGGAGGTTGAGCCTGTCGGGCACGCCGTTCCGTTCGGACCAGAACCCGATCCCCTTCGTGACCTACGAGTTCGACGACGCGGTCGCCGACCACACCTACGACTACGGACAGGCGCTGGAGCAGGGCGGGGTCGTGCGACCGGTGTTCTTCCCGCGCATCAACGGCCACATGGAATGGACCTCGCCCGACGGGGTCGCCGTGTCCGCGACCTTCGACGACCAACTCGACCGCACGCTGGCCAGCCAGCGCTTGCGGACGGCGCTGAGCCTGGACTCCGAGTGGCTGCCGGCGGTGCTGGCCCAGGCCGACGCGCAGTTGACAAGGTTGCGCCGCGACGACCCGTTGGCTGCCGGGCTGATCATCGCGATCGACGTCGAACACGCCCGCGGGATCGCGAGGATCCTGCGCACCCGGCTGGGGCGAAAGGCGGTGGTGGCGACCTCGGACGACCCGACCGCGTCGGCCCGGATCGCCGCGTTCGCCAACGGCGATGCCGAGTGGATCGTGGCCGTCCGGATGGTGTCGGAGGGGGTGGACATCCCACGCCTGCGGGTCGGCGTGCACGCCACCACCACGGTGACGGAGCTGTTCTTCCGCCAGGCAGTCGGCCGGGTCGTGCGCTGGACCCCGGGCCAGCGTCGCCAGAAGGCGTTCTGGTTCATCCCCGACGATCCCCAGCTGCGGACCCATGCCGCCACGGTGGCCGAGCACCGCACCCACTCGTTGCGGCGGCGGGTCGACGACGAGGTCCAGGACGAGGTCGAACTGGACGCGGCCGAGGCCGATCCGGGGGACCAGATGTCGCTGTTCCAGGCCATCTCCGCGACCGCGTTGGACGGACCGGGCGACGACGAGGGAGACACGGCCGGGGTGTTCGACGACCGCACCGGCGAGGACCTGATCCACGACGACCTCGGACTGGCCGGGGTCGAGGTCGACCTGCCGCTGCCCCCGCCCCGCTTCCAGTCCGGATCCGAGGTCCACGACGTGCCGCTGACAGTGCGCCGCGAGGAGCTCCGCCAGGCCTGCTCGGACCGGGTCGAACTGCTGGTCCGGCTGACCGGGATGGGCCACCGCGACGTCAACATCGCCCTCAACCGCGACGCCTCGATCACCTCCGTGCGCGAGGCCTCCGTGGCCGACCTGCGCCGGCGACTGTCGGTCGCCGACGACTGGCTCGCCCGCGCCTGACGAATCCCGCCAGCCACCTCCCACGTGCGCGTCCGTGGTTCCTCCTGCGGGACCAGCGACGCACGCACCCGAGTTGCTGTGACATCGAATCTCTGACTACCGTCAGGGAAATGGATGACACCCAGGTCGAGCAGGTCCGGTCCTTCAACCGCACGGTGACGCAGCGCGTGGGCGCCTTGTCCGACGAGTACCTCGCGCGGGGGCGGCCGCTGGGGGCGTCGCGGCTGTTGTGGGAACTCGGCGACGGGATGAACGTCCGCGGCCTGCGGCGACGGCTCGGGCTGGACTCCGGGTACTGCAGCCGCCTACTGCGGCGGCTCGAGGACGAGGGCCTGGTGACGGTCACCCCCGACCCGGCCGACCGTCGCGCCCGCATCGCCCGGCCGACCGACGCCGGGGCCCGCGAACGCGCGCTGCTGGACGCCGGGAGCGACGAGTTGGCGGCCAGCCTGTTGGCGCCCTTGTCGGACCACCAACGCACCACGCTCGTCGACGCCATGGCCACGGTCGAGCGCCTGCTGGCCGCCGGACTGGTCGAGGTCTCGATCGAGGACCCGCGCACGGACGACGCCCGGGCGTGCATCGCGGCCTACTACCGCGAGATGGACGAGCGCATGGCCAGCGGCTTCGACCCGGCCCGGGCGAGGCCACTGGATCCGGACCAGATGACGGCACCGGCCGGTCTGTTGCTGGTCGCACGCTTGGGCGGACGTGCGATCGGGTGCGGGGCGCTGGCCTTTCACGACGACACCGCCGAGGTCAAGCGGGTGTGGCTGGCACGGTCGACGCGGGGGCTGGGACTGGGCCGCCGGTTGATGGTGCTGTTGGAGGACCACGCCCGCGAGCACGGCGTCGCGCACCTGCAACTGGACACCAACTCCGCGCTGGTTGAGGCGATCGGGCTGTACCGCTCGATGGGATGGGTCGAGGGACCCCGCTTCAACGACGAGGCTCACGCCGACCGGTGGTTCACCAAGTCGTTGGCGCCAGCGGCCACCGGCGGGTGAGTCGAGGCTCGGCGGCGGGCGAGGCGTCCGTGCGGCCGACGCTCCCCGCCGTCACCGAGTCCGGAGCCCGCCCAGTCGGTCGGTTCGGACAGCGCCTACGCTCGGGCGCATGAAGATCGTGCTGTCACCTGCCAAGCGCCTCGACGAGGGCACCCACCCGGTGGTGCCGATCGGCGAACCGCGCTTCCTCGACGACACGGCCGAGTTGCTGGACATCACCCGGGACCTCGACGTCCCCGACCTCCGTGAACTCATGTCGATCTCCGAGGACCTCGCGATCCTCAACGTCGAGCGCTTCCGCGCGTTCGCCGACGCGCCGCCCCATCCTGCGATGTTCCTGTTTGCCGGGGACACCTATCGCGGTCTGGACGCGACCTCGATGGACACCGACACGATCGCCGGCGCCCAGGAACGGGTGCGGATCCTGTCCGGCCTGTACGGGCTGGTGCGACCGCTCGACGCGATCCGGCCCTACCGGCTGGAGATGGGAACGAAGCTGTCCACCGTCCGTGGCGGCACGCTCTACGACTTCTGGGGCATGAGGTTGGGCGAGTCGCTGCGGGCGGAGCTGCACGACGGCGAGGTCGTCGTGAACGGGGCCTCCAAGGAGTACGTGACCGCCCTGGCCGCCTCCGAGGTCGGCCTGCCGCTGGTCGAGGTCCGGTTCGAGAACCTCCGCAACGGCAACTGGCGCGTGTTCGGGATGCTGGCCAAGGCCGCCCGCGGCGCGCTTGCACGCTGGATCGCCGAGCATGATCCGGACACGGTCACCGACCTGCACGGCTTCGACTCGCTGGGCTACGTCATCCAGCCCGACCGGGGTGACGATCGCCACCTGGTCTTCCGCAGCCGGGACTGACACGCCGCCGCCATCCCTCGCGACAGGCATGCCGAATCGCGGCTGTGGATCGTGGGAGACGATGAAACGCATCATGATGTATTCTCATATCGTTCCACATGACCGTGCAACGCATCCGCCCCCGAGCGAGGAGACACCCCATGGCCGACCTGATCGGCGGTTCCCTGTCCGAGATCGAGCAGCTCAGCGCCACCAGCCAGCGCGTCGGCGATGAGGCCGGCGCCGTGTTTGCCGACGTCCAAGGCCGCACCGCAGCCTTCACCGGCGACATCGAGGAGATGGCCCAGCGGCTGGAGTCCGACTTCCAGGAGTTCACGGAGCGGGTCGAGTCCGAGGCGGCGCGCCTGGCGAGCGAGGCCAGCGCGACCAACTGGGCCGGCCTGTCCGGGGCCGCCACCCGTGACCGGATCGACGCCATCCACGCCGACGCCCGCGCCTTCAGCGGTCGCGCCATGGAAGACGTCGCCAGCTTCCGCACCCACCTGCAGCAACTCGTGCAGGACCAGTACGACCACATCGCCACCGACATGGGCGCCGTGATCAACCAGATGCAGGAGGTCCACCAGTCCGAGGCGGAGCACGCTGCCCGCTACGCCCAGGCCGCCCGCGAACTGGACGAGTCTGCCGCCGGCGCCTGACCGCACCGCCGAAAGCCGCCGACGCCCCGGTCCATCGTCACCGCTCGGCCCGCCTCGGCACCGGCACGACCGACGACGAGGATGCCCACTCAGCCGGAGGAGCCCACCGGGTCGGCCCATCCCGGTCGTGGGATGAGGCAGAACGGGTGGCCGGCGGGGTCCGCGAGGACGCCATCGACCAGGCTGGTGGCACCCAGCCCCACGGCCGCCAACCGGGCCGTCGCGACGTCGTCGACCATGACGTCGAGGTGCACCTGTTGCGGGACGGCGAGGTCCGGCCACGTCGGTGCCACGTGATCCGGCGCCAGTTGGAAGGCCAGCCCGGACGTCGTGTCGTCCGCGGAGACCACGACCCAGTCGTCGCTGTCGTGGGCGATCGGCAACCCCAACAGGGCGGACCAGAAGGTCGCCGTTCGACGGGGGTCGGCGGTGTCGAGCACGACGTGGTGCAGTCGTCCGAAGCCGGTCATGTCGGTCATGTCGGTCCTCCCTCCTGGCGGCCACGATTCGATGGTCACGTCGTCCGAGGGGGTCGCCACGGCGTGTCGATCATCGAAGTCCCGATACACAAGACTGCCGCCCGGCCTCTCGGCCGGGCGGCATCAGCGGTGCCCTGTTGGCCACCGGGGGGTGTGACCGGTCGGGCGCGACCACTCGGGGGACGTGGCCATCCGTTGCTGGTAGCCACCCGGGGGGTGGTGACCACCTTTGCTTGCAACACAGACGATATGGCCCGGACCCTCCGATGCCAAGCCCACAGCCCGGCACGATCCGGCATGTCCGCATCCGGACACGGGCATGGGACCAGAGTCCCGACTACCCTGGATCAGAACCCGACCTGCGCGAACGGGTCTGGATCGGCCGTGAGGGGCGGAATAACTCGAGCCGCGTCGAACCGATCACCGTGCTGGCACCCGTGTCCACTTTCGGCCAACCCCCATATCGCACCTGCTTCGGCGTTGCCGGAAGCGGCCAGGATGCTTGCTCGCATGCGACCGAGGCCCCGTCTCGACCGCCCGATGGCCACGATCCGACGACGTCCGCCGGAGCAACGCCGCCACCTGGGGACGTGACCGGTTGATCGACGAACCCGGGGTGGCGACAGGTTCCGCGGGGCCACGGCAAGCAACGGCCCCGGCCGTGGTGGCCAGGGTCTGCGGGTCGTCC
This sequence comes from Nitriliruptorales bacterium, assembly GCA_038233055.1. GTDB lineage: Bacteria > Actinomycetota > Nitriliruptoria > Nitriliruptorales > Nitriliruptoraceae > Salsipaludibacter. The sequence continues at coordinate 70 of JBBSMS010000065.1, read as the reverse complement.
CGATGTGATGGGTGGGCGAGAAAGGACTTGAACCTTCACCCTCTTTCGAGGACACGGACCTGAACCGTGC
>JBBSMS010000064.1:0-18535 GCA_038233055.1 Nitriliruptorales bacterium | reverse complement strand
TCTGGAACGACGACCCGAAACCGTTCGTGTGGACCAAGACCGCCGATGAGATCCTGGACGCCATCGGCCGCTACTGCACCACCATCCTCCAAGACACCAACGACCAATAATGCCACGCTTCACCCTGACAGCACACTAGGTAGCCACTTACGGCAAGCAGGCCGAGAACTGTCAAATGGACTCCAGGCAACATGTACGCGCTACTACGGTGGGGCATACTTCGGTTACCAGCAAGCTGTGGAATTAGATAGCATTGCCTGTGTTGTCCGCCTGCTCTCTCCCGAGATTCAGCCGATAGCAATGGCAGCGCTGTTGAGCACGGCGAGTACCCTCGTCACGAGCGTTGGTCCGGCGGGTGGCGATGCGGGACGGACTCCCGATCGACGTGGGGCGGACCACCCGCGAGATCCCGTTCCGGCTCCGCGAAGCCCTCCGGGCGCGCGACGGGACCTGTCGGTTCCCCGGCTGTGCGGCCACGCGCCACCTCCATGCCCACCACGTCGTTCACTGGGCCGACGGTGGGCCGACCGACCTGTCCAACCTGGTCCTGCTGTGTGGCGCCCACCACCGGTTCATCCACGCCAAGGACTGGGTCGTCGAACTGTCAGAGGACGGGCGGGCGACCTTCCGGCCACCTGACGCGGTCACGACGATGCCGTCGCAGCTGGCAATGGTCGGCGGTGACCCAGCCGCTTCCGCGGAAGCGGCAGGCCGGTCCCATCCACGCGGTCTGCAACCACCCGGCTGGGACGGCGACCGCCTCCACCTCGACGACGCGTTGTCGATCATGAGCCAGGAACTCGGCCGCGTCATCGGACTCCAACGCGCCATCTGACCACTGCATGTGCGTCCCCTGACCTCAGTGAGGTCGCCGGCGCCCGATCTCGCGAGGCATCCGCGCCCCGTGTCCACAGCTGGCGGACATGGCCGTTCGCCGATCCCCGCTGGACGGCACCGTGGTCGTATCGCCAGTTGGACAGGCCCACCATGACCGTGTCGCGACCAACGTTGGCCGTCGGCCCACCGATCCGCCGTCGGCCCTCGACCGCACGACAACGCGTCCTCGACGCGATCGTCGACCTGGGGGAGGAGTTCGGACACCCGCCGTCGTTGCGCGAGGTCGCGGCCCGCACCGGCACGACGGTCAGCACGGTGCACCACCACGTGCGTCGGCTTGCGGCCGACGGTTGGGTTCGCCACAGGCCAGATCTGGCGCGCACCCTCGTACCGGTGGTTGGAGGCAGGGAGTGATCCGCGTCGGCCCGGCAGATCCAGCCCTGATCTCCGGAGGGTCGCCGGAGATGGAGGACGTGCGCTACGGTGGGGTACGTCGTCATTTGGAGTCGTGATGGTCGCCAGCACGTCCTTTCGCCTGAGCGAACGCGCCCGAACGAGCCTGTCGCGACGTGCCGAACGGGAAGGGATCTCGAGCACGGCCCTGGTGGAGCGCCTGATCGTGGAGGGCGTCGACGCGCTCGACCATCCGGGCATCGTCCACCGGGGCCCACCACACGACCGCCGCGCCGCCCTCGCAGGTGGGCCCGACGTGTGGGAGGTCGTGGCGAGGCTCCGTGAACTCGACGGCTCGGAGGAAGACCGCATCGACACGTTGTCGCGCGAGACCGACCTGCACCCGCGCCAGGTGCGGATCGCCCTGGACTTTGCTGCCCGCCACGTCCGTGACGTCCGGGAACGCATCGCTCGCAATGACGAGGCCGTTGCCGAGGGCCGGGATGCGACACGACGTCGACAGGACCTGTTGGCTTGAGGTTCCTGGTGGACGAGATGTTCCCGACGGCTGTCGCCCGCCTCCTCCGTGCGGGTCGCGATGACCTGGACGAACATGATGCGGTCCACGTGCGCGAGGTCGGGTTGGGTGGGAGTCCGGACAACGTCGTTGCTGAGGTGGCGCGGCTGGAACGGCGAGCGTTGGTGACGGAGAACGTCGCCGACTTCGCCCACGAACGCGACATGGTCCTGGTGTGCATCCGCAAGCGGGACCTGCCGCCGGGAGGAGCGCAGGCGGCGGGGCTGGCCGCGCTGCTCGACAGGTGGAGCAGGGACAACGCCCGTCCCTACCTGGGGCAGCACTGGCCGACGTGACGTCGCGTCGTGACCACCGACCGGCGCTTGTGCCGCCGGTCCGGCGATTGGCGCTGTCCGAGGATCGACGGACGTTCGTGAGGAGGCAGTGGGCGGACCTCGTGTCCATCCTGCCTGCGGACCTGTTCCGGGTCGCTCGCGCATTCCGCCTGTTCAGGCTGCTGCGAGCGGGTCGAGTGCTGTGGCGGAGTTCCGCAACGCTCCGAGGAGTGTTGGACACCAAGGGTCTGTCCACCGTGCTGGCTGTCAGCGGTGGCGTCGTCCTGGCAGGTGGTTTCGGCATCTGGATCGTCGAGCCCGCGATGGGCACGCTGGGCGATGGGATCTGGTGGTCGATCGTCACGGCGACGACGGTGGGCTATGGCGACCTGAGCCCCATGACAACGACTGGCCGGGTGCTGGCCGTGGTGCTCATGATCGTGGGGATCGGGACGATCGGGATGATCACCGGCAGCATCGCCACCTACTTCATCGAGGATGAGGGGAGGGACCTGCCCAGGCAGGTGAACTGCGTTCGCGAGGAGTTGGGAAGGTGGCACAACCTGTCCCAAGCCGAGAGGCGACGAGTGGCCGTCCTCCTCGATGGCCTGGCCGGGGAAGACCCTGCCTGATTCTTGGAGCGCCGATGTCCCGAACCTGGTGATCCTTGTGCGTCCAGCACACGTGGCAACACTGTCGAGCCGGCGCGTCCGCGGAAGCGCGATCGACCTGCCGACGGACAACGAGGTTCACGCGGGAGCTGTTGTCACAGGCCAGTGGAACACTGTCAACGACATCGAGAAGGCACGGAGGAGGACGCTCATGGTGACGACGATGGTTGAGCAGGTGGGGTGGCTCGGAGTCAACGAGTCAGCCGGGGAACCGCCTCCCGCGATCCGTCCGGCACCGCCGCCCGAACGCGGGGGGTGGGAGGCGCTGGTCGACCATGCCCGGGCCATTGATCCGGATCCGGCCTTTGCAGACCTCGACGACGACGCCTTGGAAGTGGAGATGCGTCGTTCGGCGGGGGCGGCCGCGGCCGCGACGGCGCGGATGCTGACGTTGATCGGCGAGTTCATCGTGCGTGGTGCCTGGGCGTGGCAGGGAGCACGCACGCCGGGGGAGTGGTTGTCGTGGGCGATCGGGATGGCCCCGTCGACGTCTCGCGAGATGGTGCGAGTGGCGTTGGCGATGCGCACGTTCACGGCGACGGCCGACCAGTTCCGCCGGGGCGAGTTGTCGTATTCGAAGGTGCGGGCGATCACCCGGTGCGGTGAACCCGGCCTGGAGAGGTTGCTGTTGGCGTACGCCGAGAACGCTCCGGCCTCGCAGTTGGAACGCATCGTGTCCACGTTCCGCCGCCTCGATGATCCGCCGGACCCGCACGACGAACGGTCGCTGACGTCGCGGCACGGTGGGAGCGACGTTCGGGTGGCCTTCCGGTTGCCCGTCGAGCTCGGCCTGCACGTGTTGGCGTTGTTGGACCGACTGGTGGACGACCTGGACGCCACCGGCCAGCCCCGAGACGACGACCTGCCGGCGGAGGTGCCTGCCGGACGCCCACCCCTGGACCCGATCGCCCAGCGTCGAGCTGACGCCTTGGCCCACGGGCTCGAACTGGCCGTTGCGCACCTGGATCAGGACCTGACCGGGGGAGCTCGGACCACGCTGGTGCTGCACGGCGACGTGGACGCGACCGTGGATGCACTGGCCGACGACGAACGCGAGGCGGCGGCGACAGGGCCGGTGCGAGCCGACGGCGGTGGGGAATCCGTGGATCCGACCAGGAATGCGGGTGCTTCCCCAGAAGCGGCCCCCACCCGCCGGACCGACGCGGCAGCGGGCCCGGAACGGCACGTCGCCGACTCGGGACCAGCCCGTTCGATCTCGGTACAGGACCGCCGTGGTGGCCTGCGACGGTTGAGCCGGCGGACGCTGCGTCGGCTGTCCTGTGACGCGTCGATTCGTCGAGTCACCACCCGGGATGGCCTCCCGATCGATGTGGGTCAAACCAGTCGGGCCATCCCGTTCCGACTCCGTGAGGCCCTTCGCGCCCGAGACGGGACCTGCCGGTTCCCCGGCTGCGCTGCGACTCGCCACCTGCACGCACATCATGTCGTGCACTGGGCCGATGGTGGCCCCACTGACCTGGCAAACCTCGTGTTGCTGTGTGGCGCCCACCATCGATTCGTCCACGCCCGGGACTGGACCGTCCAGCCCGTTGCCGATGGCACGTTCAGGTTCAGCCCGCCGGACACGACCGAGCCCGTCCCAGCGCACCTGGAGATGGTGGGCGGCGACCCGGACGCTTCTGCGGAAGCGGCCCGATGTCGACATCCGCTCGGACTGCAACCCGCGGGATGGACCGGCGATCGCCTCCACCTCGATGATGCCTTGGGAATCATCGCCCAGGAGCTGGGGCGCATCCCCGGGCTGGCCACGGCAGCATGACCGACGCGCGACCACGGCAATGAGGTGGTGCACCTGGGGCAACGTTCGGCATGCGGGGGCACGTTGGCATTAGCGTGACCCCGGACGACACCCCGGCCACGACCCGACGGAATCAGCATGCCGCGACTGCCAGCACTGGAGCGCGCCGACCTGTCCGAGTACGAGGAGCTGTTCTCCTCGATCGAGGGTCACCTCGGTGTGCTGCCGAACTCGACGCTGACCATGGCCCACAGGCCCGAGATCATGACGGCCTTCGCCAACCTCAACGCCGCGGTGATGGGTCCGGGGGCGGTCGACGCGCAACTCAAGCAGCTGGTCGCGCTGATGGTCTCGTCGGCGGCGACCTGTCGCTACTGCCAGGCCCACACCGCCGACGTCGCCCACCAGCGCGGCGTCACCGAGGCCAAGATCGAGGCACTGTTCGAACACCAGACCTCCGACCTGTTCGACGACGCCGAACGGGCGGCGCTGACCCTCGCCGAAGGGGCCGGCCACGTCCCCAACCAGGTCACCGACGAGCAGTTCGCCGCCCTCCGCGAGCACTTCTCCGACGAACAGGTCGTCGAACTCGTGGCCGTCATGTCCGTCTTCGGCTACCTCAACCGGTGGAACGACACGATGGCGACGACGCTGGAGTCCTCGCCGCTGGCCTTCGCCGGCGACCACCTGCAGGCCGACGGGTGGACGGTGGGCAAGCATGGTTGAGCCGGGGGGCGGAGCGAGCACGAGGACGGACGAACTGGCGGTCGACATGGCCGGCATCTCCAAGGCCTTCGGGCCGGTCCGCGCGCTCGACGACGTCACCTTCCGCGTCGCACCGGGCGAGGTCCACGGGCTGCTGGGCGAGAACGGCGCCGGCAAGACCACGCTCATGAACGTCCTCACCGGGCTGTACCTCGCCGACGCCGGCGACGTGTCCCTGCACGGCACCCACGTCGACCTGCGCCAACCCGCCGACGCCGTCGCCCACGGCATCGGGATGGTCCACCAGCACTTCGAACTCGTCCAGGCCTTCACCGCGCTCGAAAACATCCTGCTGGGTGCCGTCACCGCCACCTGGTCGATGGACACCGACAGCCACCGCGACCGCATCGCCGACCTGGCCGACCACTACGGGTTCACCGTCGCCCTCGACACGCGCGTGGCCGACATGGAGGTCGGCGACCAGCAGAAGGTCGAGATCCTCCGCATCCTCTACGCCGGCGCCGACGTCCTGGTCCTGGACGAGCCCACCACCCACCTGACCCCGGCCGAGGTCGACCACCTGTTCACGTCGGTCCGGGAACTCGCCGCCGAGGGCCTGGCCGTGGTCCTGATCGCCCACAAGCTGCACGAGGTCTTCGCCGTCTGCGACCGGATCACGGTCCTGCGTCGCGGCCAGGTCGCCGGTTCGTTGGACGTGGCCTCGGCCGCCCGCGCCGACGTCGTCGTCATGATGATGGGCGACGACGCCACCGTCATCGAGGCGCGCACCAAGGCCTGCGAGATCAGCGACTACCCGGTCCTGACCCTGGACGGCGTGACGGCCACCGGGGGACAGGTCGACGTGACGCTGTCCGACCTCGACCTGCGGGTCCACCGTGGCGAGTTCGTCGGCGTCGCGGGCGTCGCCGGCAACGGCCAACGGGAACTGATGGAGTTGCTGGCCGGCCTGCGCCCGGTCACCAGCGGCCGCATGCACGCGGGTGAGGTCGACGTGACGACCGCCAGCGTCGGCGAACGCATCCGCACCGGCTTGGCGGTCCTGCCCGGCGACCGCATGCGCGAAGGCGTCCTGCCCGCCAGCCCGCTGTACGAGACCTACGCCCTGGGCCGCCACCTGCTGTCCGACGACTTCTCCCCACACGACCTGGAGGCACAGGCGCGCGACATGATCACGCGCTTCGACGTGCGCACGTCTGGTCCGACCGCCCCGACCGCGTCGCTGTCGGGCGGCAACATCCAGAAGGTCCTGGTGGCACGCGCCCTGGCCGTGTCCGAACACGCCGGAGGTGGGGCCATGGTGGTCATGAACCCGACCAGCGGCCTGGACGTGGGTGCGGCCGCCTTCGTCCACGACCAACTGGTCCGGACCTGCGAGGCCGGCGGGGGCGTGCTGCTGATCAGCGAGGACCTGGACGAACTGCTGGCGCTGTGCGACCGGGTGGTCGTGCTCGCCCACGGACGGTTGGTCGGGCACCAGGTCGCGGGCGATTACGACCGACTGGTCCTGGGCGACATGATGGTGGCCACCCGTGGTTGACCTCGTCCTGGCAAACGCCGACCTCGACGCCGACGCGGGCGGTGCGGGGCGGGGACGGGCTGCCCTGGAGGTCGCGACCATCTACGGGCTCGGGCTGGTGGTCGCCCTGCTGGTCAACGCCGCGCTGCTGGCCGCCCTGGGCGCCAACCCGGTGACCGCCTACGGCACGATCCTGTCGTCCGCACTCGGGTCGATCGCGGGGCTGTCCCAGACGCTGAACCGCACCACGCCGCTGTTGCTGGGGGCCAGCGCGGTCGCCTTCGCGATGCGTGCCGGCTACGTCAACCTCGGCATCGACGGCCAGATCTACGCCGGAGCCATCCTGGCCACAGGGGTGGCCTTCCTGCTGGACGGGTGGCCGGCGGTCGTGCTGCTCCCGGTCGTCCTGCTGGCGGGTGCGGTCGGCGGGGGACTGCTGGCGTCGATCCCGGCGTGGTTGCGCGCGACCCGGGGTATCAACGAACTGTTCGTCACCGTCATGCTCAACTTCGTCGCCCTGTTCCTCGCCGAGTACCTGGCCACGGGGCCGTGGACCGACCCGGTCGCCGGCGAGGCGATCACGGTCCCGATCCCGTCCGCGGCGGACCTGCCGCGGTTGCTCCCCGGTGGCGGCCACGCCGGGATCGTGCTCGCCGTGCCGATCGCGATCGGGCTGTCGGTGTGGCTGCTTCGCACCCGCGGCGGCTTCGAGTTCCGCGCGGCCGGCGCCAACCCGCTGGCCGCCCGGTTCGGGGGCGTGCGGCTGGTCCGGATCGGCGTGATCGCGCTGGTCGTGGCCGGGGCGCTCGGAGGCCTGGCCGGCGCCATCGAGGTGACCGGCGTGCACTCCCGGCTGCTTACCGGCCTGACCCCCAACTTCGGCTACATCTCGGTGCTCGTCGCCGTGCTGGCGCGCCGCAGCCCGGTCGCCACCATCCCGGTCGCCTTCGGGTTCGCCGTGTTGATCGTGGGGGCCGATTCGTTGCAGCGCAGCGTCGACTTGCCGGCCTCGGCCGCGCTGGTGTTCCAGGCGGTGGTCGTGGTGACGATCCTGGCCTTCGAGACCGCCCGTGGTCGTCGGCTGGTCGCGCGACTCGTGGCGCGGTCGTCGCCGTCGGGCGCGCCGGCGGGAGGGACCGCCTGATGGACCTCCTGCTGGACCTGGTGGACGCCGACATGCTGCGCACGATGCTGGTGGTGGCCACGCCGTTGCTGCTGGCTTCGCTGGGTGAACTCCTGTTGGAGCGAGTCGGCCTGCTCAACCTCGCGATCGAAGGAATGGTCGCCGTCGGCGCATCGGTGGGGTTCTGCGTGGTCTTCCTGGCGGGGCGGACCGCGTCCACGGTCGTGCTGGCGATCGCCACCGCCGCCGTGGCGTCCATCCTGATCGGCATCGTGTTCGGCTGGCTGACCCTGCAGTTGCAGGCCAACCAGATCACCGTCGGCCTGGCCCTGCTGATCCTCGGCCTGGGCGCATCCAGCCTGCTGTATCGCGGGGTGGTCGGCGTGACGACCACGCCGCCGAGCATCGGCACGTTGCCCCTGTGGCGCATCCCCGGACTGTCCGAGATCCCCTACATCGGGCGCATCCTGTTCCAGCACGACCTGTTCGTGTACGCCGGGCTGCTGGTGGTGGTGCCGGTCTGGTGGGCGCTGCACCGAACGCCGTTGGGCCTGCGCCTGCGTGCCGTCGGGGAAAGCCCCAAGGCGGTTGACGCGCTGGGGCTGCCGTTGATGCGGCTGCGGTGGTCGGCGTTGGTCGCCGGGTGTGGCCTGATCGGCGTCGCCGGGTCGTTCTTCCCGCTGTCGCTGGTCGGTGGCTACGCCGACGACATCGCGTCCGGCCGTGGCTGGCTGGCCCTGATGCTGGTGATCTTCGGTCGCTGGCGACCATGGACGATCGCCGCCGGCGCGCTGCTGTTCGCCTACGTGGAGGCGTTGCAGTTCCAGTTCGGGGTCACCTCCAAGGCAATCCCACCCCAGTTCCTGCGGATGCTGCCGTACGTCCTGGCCATCGTCGTGCTCGTGCGCGTTTACGGCCAGGCACAGGCGCCCGCGGCCCTGACCAAGCCCTACGACCGGGAGTCCCGCTTCTGATCGGCTGGTCGGCCACGACGCCGACCGCACCCCGCGTGGCCACCGACCAGTGATCCACGCACCGACGGCGCACCGCGCCAGGAAGGCACTGACATGACCAGCCAGCCAACGACCCTGCGGAGGCTCGCCGTGGGCATGCTCGCGTCCGGCCTGCTGCTCGCCGGCTGCGGTGGCGACACCGCGGGCACGACCGACACGGCGACGGACGCCGCCACCGACACCGCCAGCGATGCCGCCACCGACACCGCCAGCGATGCCGGTTCGACGGCCCCCGCAGCCACCGAAACCGATGACGGGGGCAGCGCAGCCCCCGACGGCGAGTCCCTGCGGTTCGCGATGATCCTGCCCGGGCCGATCCAGGACGCCGACTACAACGCCATCGCCTACGAGGGCCTGGCCGGGCTCGAGGCCGACTTCGGGATCACCACCGAGTACTCCGAACAGGTCGCGGTGGCAGACGCCGAACGGGTCGCCCGCGAGTACATCACCGACGGGGTCGACGTCGTGGGCTTCCACGGCGGGCAGTTCCTGACGATTGCCGCCGACCTCGCGGCAGAGTTCCCCGACACCACCTTCATCGCCGAGTCCTCGGGGGAGATGGCTGACCAACCCGACAACGTCTGGAACATCGCCCGGGAGTTCGCCCCCGGCTTCTACGTCCAGGGTGCGCTGGCCGGACTCATGACCGAGTCCAACACGATCGCCTTCCTGGGCGGCATCGACATCCCCGACTACAAGGCCGGCGCCAACGCGATGTTCGCCGGTGCCCGGTCGGTCGCCCCGGACGTCGAGTTGCTGTTCAACTTCACCGGTGACCAGAACGACGCCGTCGTGGCCCGCCAGAGCGCCGACGCGCTGATCAACGGGGGTGCCGACGTGCTGGTGCTGGGGCTCAACAACGGCATCTTCGGCGTCGCCGAGGCTTCGGGGGCTGCGGCCAATCCGGCCTTCATGACGTCGTCGTTCACCGACAAGGTGTCGGTCGCCCCGGACACGTTCCTGATGTCGACGATCTGGGACTTCGAAGGCGCGTTCGGCCAGGCCATCGAGGGCATCCAGGCCGGCGAGACCACCGGCGTGGTCCCGATGAACCCCGCGTCCGGCCTGATCACCCTTGGCGAGTTCCACAACGTCCCCGAGGACGTCGAGGCCCAGGTCACCGAGCTCTGGGACCAGGTCGTCGCCGGCGAGGTCGAGGTGGCCGTCCAGGCCGACGAGGTCGTCGTCCCCTGACTGCTCGGACCCACCGAGGGCCCGAGCAGACGAAGGCGCGACCTTCGAACCGCCGGGCCGTTGCGCCGGGGGGTCTGCCGATCTCGTTGGTGCTGGACGTGGACCTCGACCTCAAGGTCCTCGACGCCAACGGGACCGGTCCGGACCTGGGCATGGACGGACTGCCCGACGCGGCCGCCGCCGCCCGGACGACGGACGGTCCATCCAGGCCCGTTGTCAGGCGAGGAGGTCCGCGCCGCGGACGCCACTGAACAGGTCCAGGTCGGGCGGGGGGCCGCCGTGCAGGACGCTGATGTCGCCGGTGGTCTCGAGGACCACGGCGTGCACCTGGTCGTAGGTGCCCACGTTGGCCTCGCGGAGCTTGGACTTGACGTCTTCCACGGTCACACGCGTCGCGGCGAGGTGGTCGTGCAGGATCCGGTTGCCGGCCATCAGCAGCAACGGCTCGTTGTCAACAAGCGCGTTGATGTTGCTGCGCCGTCGCAACAGGGCGACCACGACCTGCATGCCGTAGAAGGCCGCCAACACCGCCAGGCCGACCAGCAGCGACGACTGCCCCATGCCGACCGAGGCCATCGTCGAGCCGATCGCCACGGTCGAGGCGAAGTCGAACGACGACATCTTGGAAAAGCTGCGCAGGCCGGCCAGCCGGGTGTAGGTGATCACGGCGACGAAGATGACGGCGCCCGACAGCACGGCCATGCCCAGGTCCGTCCAGCTTGCTGCCAGCTCTGCTTCCACGTCGGTGGCTCCCGTCTCGGCTGTGTCGCCGTCCCGGCCACGTCGGTCGGCGACATCGTCACTCGTCATCCGTGCCGACGTCGGTGCGCGGCGATGTTCCTGGCCGGACCGTAAACCCGTGACGGACCTCCCGCACGGCCTGTCGGCCGCGACCGCGTCCGTCACGGTGCCACGGACCCCGAGATGCCCGATGCGTCCCGGGGCGGCCCGGTCCATGTCCGGTTCCACGGCGTCGGCGGTGCGCTGCCACGACCGCCACGCCCCATCTCCCGCGCCACGGCGGTCAAGCGGGATCGAGGACCGTGCAGGTGAGTTCGTGCTTGTTCTGGTCGAGGTGGAACACGCGTGCGTTCGGCAGCGCGGCGAACCTGGCCGCGACGTCGTGGTCGGTGGCGCCCTGGAACTTGATCGTGCAGACGAGGTTGCGGACCCGCCCCGACTCCAGCCAGCGCGTCACCAGGTCCAGGAGCCGGTCGGGGTAGGCGATGATGTCGCTGCACCACCACTCGACCGGTTCGAACGCTGCCGGGTCCAGCGCGAACGCCGAGTCTTCCTGCCACGTCACGTTCGGCAGGGCATCGACGCCCGGGGCCAGCGGCGCCTTGTCGACGGCCAGCACGTCCGCGCCGGTCCGGCCGAGCAGCCAGGTCCAGCCACCGGGTGCGGCCCCGAGGTCCAGGCACCGGTCGCCGGGTCCCGGCTGACGACGCAGCCGGGCGAACGCCTCCCACAACTTCAGGTAGGCGCGACTGGGCGGGCCGTCGCGGTCCTCCACGAACGCGGGTTCGCCGTTGGGGAAGGGGTTCGAGCACCTGTTGGCGGCAAGGACCAGGTCACGTTCCAGCAGCGTCCATGACCCCAGCGGTGCGTCCGGTGCGAGCTGTCCGAGTTCCAACGCGCGCGAGGCGACGTGCGGCAACTTCTCCGCGACCAGTTCGGCACGACCCCGTTGCGTCGGCGCGTACAGGGCCCAGTTCCGCTGCCGGTCGCGCAGCTCTTGTGCGGCGTGCCCGATTGATCGCACGGGGATGTGTTCGGCGTCCCACCACGTGTTCGCGGACCAGGCCGCGTGCACGGGCCGACCCTCGGCGATCCGCAGGCGTCCATGGGTGGCGACGACGACGGCGCCCGCGCGGCCCAGCTCCTCGTCGAGTTGCTGCTCGAAGCCGTGTGGGGCGAGGTAGGCAGTGGTCATGGGCTCGCGGGGTTCGTCGGCGTCGGGTCCAGGAGGGTACGCACGGTCAAACCAACACTCCTCGCGAGCGACACCCGTCGACCGGTCGCCACGACCCGACGCTGGGTGACGCGGTCGAGGAGTTGCCACGCGTGGAGGCTCACGGCCTGGACGGCGCGGGCGGAACTGGTGGGCCGCGAGACGCGGACGGATCCTCGGATCCGAGCACGGCGTCGGCGATGAGGCGGTCGAGGCGGCGGATGTCGATCCCCTTCTTGAGGTTCACCTTGATGTGGCCGGCGCGGGTCCACAACTCCAGCTCGGCGTTCATGTCCAGCATTCCGCCGGCGTTCTCCGACGACCACATGTGCACGGTCGTCCACGGCAGGCTGTAGATCTCGACCTTCTTGCCTCGCAGGCCCTGCGCGTCGCGAACGATCAGCCGCTTGGTGGTGAACACCGCACTGTCGCGCATCGTTCGATACGCCGCGATCGCCCGCTCACCGGGCACGAGCAGGCCCGTGACGTCGTCCGGGATGGGGCATTCCGAGACCAACGTCCAGGCAAGGATGGCGGAGGTTTCCATGGTCGGTCCTGTCGCTTGGCTTCGGTTCCGACACCGCGGGCACCAGCGCCACCACGGTACGAGCATGGAATCCGGAGACGAGCAGGAGGAGGAGGGCTTGCCCTGCCGGGAAACCGCGGTACGGAGGGCTTCCGACCGATGCCACTCGATCCAGTTGCCATGCGGTACGTTGGGGTACGTCGTCGTTCGGAGCTGTGATGGTCGCCAGCACGTCGTTTCGCCTGAGTGAGCGTGCCCGCACGAGCTTGGCGAAACGCGCCGAACGGGCAGGGATCTCAAGTACCGCCCTGGTCGAGCGCCTGATCGTCGAGGGCATCGATGCGCTCGATTATCCGGGCATCGTCCACCGGGGCCCGCCTCACGACCGCCGTGCGGCCCTTGCGGGTGGGCCCGACGTGTGGGAGGTCGTGGCGAGGCTCCGTGAACTCGATGGCCCGGAAGAGGACCGCATCGACACGTTGTGGCGCGAGACCGACCTGCACCCGCGCCAGGTACGGGTTGCCCTGGAGTTCGCTGCCCGCCACGACCGCGAGGTCCGGGAACGCATCGCCCGCAACGACGAGGCCGTTGCCGAGGGACGGGATGCCGCACGACGTCGGCAGGACCTGTTGGCTTGAGGTTCCTGGTGGACGAGATGTTCCCCAGCGACGTCGCCCGCCTCCTCCGCGAGGGTCGCGATGGCCTGGACGGGCATGATGCCGTGCACGTGCGCGCGGTCGGGATGAGTGGGAGTCCGGACGAGGTCGTTGCCGAGGTCGCGCGGCTCGAACGGCGTGCGTTGGTGACCGAGAACGTCGCCGACTTCGCCCATGAACCCGACCTGGTCCTGGTCTGCGTCCGCACGCGCGACCTGCCGTCGGGAGGAGCGCAAGCGGCGAGGCTGGCCGCGTTGCTCGCCGCGTGGAGCCAGGACAACCCCCGTCCCTACCTCGGGCAGCACTGGCCGACGTGACGTTCCGTCGCCCGGACCACCGATCGGCGCGGACGGTGCCGGTCCGGTACCCACGGCGGGTGGGCGGCTCCGGCACGATGACCGGGCCGCGCGATGGGAACGCCGCGCCGACCTCGAGGAGCCCAACCGATGTCCGATCCCACACCTGCCGCCGAATTCGTGTCGGCCGGGCACTTCCCGGGTCCGCCGGTCGAGGCGGGCCACGTCACGCCGTGCCCGCGACGCATCCGCGCCCACGACGGGCAGCGCTGGGTGCTCGACACCACCCGGGCGTTCTACGTCTGGGAACATCCCTGGTACCCGCAGTACGCGGTCCCGTCCCACGGCCTGCCTCCCGAGCTCGTCGAGCGGGCGCGCGAGGTCCCCGACGACGACCGACTGGTCGACCACCTGGTGCTGCCGTTCGACGCCGCCGCGGCCTGGTTCGAAGAGGACGAGCGGGTGTACGGCCATCCCCGCAACCCCTACGTCCGGGTCGACGCGCTGCGATCGCACCGGTCCGTGCAGGTGGTGGTGCGCGAGCCCGGCCGGGATCCGCAGGTGGTGGCCGACAGCGCCGACTGCGTGGTCGTGTTCGAGACCGGTTTGCCGCCGCGCTTCTACCTCGACCCCACCTGCGTCGACTGGTCGATGCTGGCGCGCACCGACACCGTCACCCGCTGCCCCTACAAGGGCCTGGCCACCGACTGGTGGTCCACCGGGAGCCAGGACGACGTGGCGTGGAGCTACCCCAACCCCACCACGGCCCTCCAGGCGATCGCCGGGCTCGTCTGCTTCGACGACACCGTGGTCGAGGTCACGGTCGACCACCGGTGAACCGGAAGTCTTCCGTGCTCACGTGTGGATCGGGGACACGAAGGTCGAGGCAGGAGTCCGCCTCCAGATCATCGGCTGCACGGACGAGTTGCTCGACGCCCTCGGTGGGCGAGGCAGCCCCAAGCCGCCTGGGACGTCGCTGGTCGGTCGTCGCGCTGGCCGTCCTCAGCCTCCTGGCGGGGTGCTCGAACGCCGATCGGTTGGAGATGCTGCGGAGCGAGGTGGTGCTGAACGCTCCGGACGATGCGGTCGAACTGGCCCGCACGGAGGTGGCGGGGACGTCCGCGGGGTTCGGACGCCCGCGCGGGTCGAGGTGATCTGGGGTGTGGAGGACGCCGTGGCGACGGCACAGCGCCAGGTCGACCGGCTCGGGACTGACTACGACCTGCGACTCAACACCGAGAACGGGTGGCTCGGGACGCGGCCGGTCGATGGCGAGGCCGTGAACGTCTCCGTCCGGGCCTGGGACGGGCTCGGATCCGTGCGGTGGGACATCGTGAGCGCCGCCGAGGCCGACGTCCAGCCTTGGGATGGCGAGGTCCTGTTCGTGCGCGCCTCCAGTCCGTGACAACTGCCCGAGCTGAGCCACGGGGCCGTAAGACGCCGACCCCCATAGGCGCGATGTTCGAGGCCATGACGTGATCGCGCTCGACACCAATCTGTTGGTGTGGGCCCACCGTCGCGAGTTCGGCGAGCACGATGCCGCCCGCGCGTTGCTGGCCGAGGTGACCCAGGACGACCTGGCGTTCGGCCTCCCGGGCGTGCTCATCGGCGAGTTCCTGCATGTGGTGAACGGGTTCTCCACGATCGTCACCAACGACCGGGACTTCCGACGGTTCGACGGACTCGAGGTCCGACCGATCCCGACATGACGCACGCCTGGGGAGGAGGCGTCACCACATGGTGGGGACGTCGTAGCCGTGCACGTGGTGGTCGCGGGTGATGATCGTGAGGTCGTCGACGCTGGCCTGGGCGACGAGCATGCGGTCGAACGGGTCGTGGTGGTGCGTCGGGAGGTCGCCGACCGCCGCGACGTGGTCGAGTCGGATATCGAGGCGCTCGAAGCCGTAGCGGTCCAACAGCTCCGTGGTGACGTCCGTGAACTCCAGCTTGCCGATGGCTCGCTTGATGGCCACCTCCCATGCGCTGGCGACGCTGACCAGGATCACGTTGGCCGCGTCGATAATCGTGTTCCGGACGTCGCCGGGCAGTCGGTCGGGATCGGCCACGGCCCAGATCAGTGCGTGCGTGTCCAGCAGGTACCTCACGGCGCCTCGCCCTCGAACATCGACTGGATCGTCGAATCGGGTTCGTCGAAGTCGTCGGTCATGCGATACGGGCCGCCGTAGCCACCGAGGCGCCGAGGGGGTGCGTCGGTCGGGCGGTAGCGGCGCAGGACGACCTCGGGCTGTCCGCGTCGTCCGATGGCGATCTCCTCGCCGTCGAGCACGCGCTGCAGCAGTCGGCTGAGCGTGGCCTTGGCCTCCGAGACCGTCAGCGTGTCCATCACGTTCTCCTCGGTCGTACCACGGGGAGCCTATCCCTTCAGACCTGGTCTGGTCTGGTTTGTCCGGAGCGAGTTGAGTCGTTGGTTCGATGGCCGAGACGGCGTAGGATCTCGGATGCAGAGAAGGAACGCCTGGTGGGCTCGTTCGATCGCGCTGGCAGAGACCGTGGCGGCACGGCGGTTCGTGCCGTCGCCGCCGTCGCGGTGGTCCTCATCGTCCTCGTCCTGGGATGGACGTTGTCGGGGTTTCTGGGGGGATCCGACGGCGGCCGGATGGCCACCAAACCCGTCGAGAGCGGTGCCTCGACGGCTGATCCGACCACGTCCCCGGCCGATCCCGCGACGTCGGCATCTTCGCCGACGTCCGAGTCGGCACCGCTGGAGACGTCCGAGCCGGCGCCGGCCCCGACGACCTCGCCCGAACCGGAGCCGTCCCCCACGCCCGAGCCTGAGGCCACCCCGGTTCCCGAACACCGCCTCCGCATCACCACCGAGCCCGAAGGCGCCGACGTCACGATCGCGCCTGGCGACGGCGGCAAGGCGCTGACCGGCACAACGCCGATGACGGCGAGGGTGCCGGAGGGGCCGGCCACTGTCACGCTGGAGCACGACGGGCGCCAGCCGTTGACCAGGCAGATCACGGTCGACCGTGCCCAGCGCCACGACTGGCACCTGGACCCCGAGGGCCAACTGCACCACCTGGTGGCGAGGTTCGAGACGGGGTCGGCACCCAAGCAGGTCGCGTTCACGCCGGATGGCAGCGAGTTGTGGGTGACGCTGCTCGGCGGGCCTGGCGTCGCCGTGCACGACCCGCTGACCGGCGAGCGGCTGACCACCATCGACTTGGCCGACCACGGTGCCGTGGAGGTGATCTTCACGTCCGATGGCTCGACGGCGTACGTCAGCCAGATGGAGAGTGCCTCGGTCTTCGAGATTGACACCGCCACCCACGAGGTGCGGCGGCAGCTGCCGACCGAGGGGGTGTGGACGAAGGTGATGGCGCTGAGCCCCGACGAGGAGCGCCTGTACGCGTCGAACTGGGTGAGCAACGACGTGTCCGAGATCGACCTCGACACCGGCGAGGTGCTGCAGCGGTTCTCGACCGTGACCACGCCGCGCGGGCTGTACGTGACTCCGGACGGGGACACGCTGTACGTGGCCGGCTTCGAGGATGGCGAGTTGGAGCGCATCGACCTCAAGACCGGCGAGTCGGACACGCTGGAGGAGACCGGCGGGTCCATGCGTCACCTCGTCGGTGACGCCGAGCGGGGGCTGCTGTACGCCGCTGACATGGGACGCGACGTCGTGTTCGTCCACGAGCTCGGCACCGACGACGTTCGCGAGCTCACCGAGACCGACGACCACCCCAACACGATCGAGCTCAGCCCCGACGGGCGCGTGTTGTACGTGTCCAACCGTGGGGCAAACAACCCTGAGACCTACTACCTGCCGGGGCCCGAGTGGGGGTCGGTGCTGGCCTTCGACACCGCGACCGGGGAGCCGCTGGACGCGATCGTGGCTGGCAACCAGCCGACCGGACTGGACGTGTCCGCCGACGGACGGCTGCTGGCCTTCTCCGATTTCCTCGACAACCGGATCCAGGTCTTCGAGATCCCGTCCCACGATGTGCTGGTGGAAGGCGGTGGCGGTCGCTTCGGCCCCCACCGCGAGGACCTGGCCAAGTAGCGCGCCACCGTTCCGGCGCGGGCGTGGCTACAGGAGGACCTCGTCGGCGAAGACCAGGCGTTGTTCCAGGGTAGGGCGGTTGCGGGCCAGCGGGCCGGCTTCGCGCGGGGCCAGGACGTCGCCCGGCAGGCGCTCCCACTCCTCGACGACCACGCGCCAGTCGCCGGTGACTCCGTCCTCCTCCTCGCCGCCGTCCCAGCGGAACAACGGGATCACCGAGTGCACCACCGGGGCGGCCGGTGGCGCCGACGACATGTCCACCTCCACCGCGGCACTGACGGTCGACTGGCCGTCGTCGCCGTCGTGGGTCGGGGCCAGCAGCGACGGGTGGAAGTACTCGCGGAACCGCGTGGTGGCGCGGAAACGGTACGTCACCAGCCGGTGCCGGGTGTCCCCGAAGCGGTGCCGTGCCTCGTGGTCGGGCATCTTCGTCCGTTCGGGTTCACGTCGATCCAGTTCCGCCTCGACCAGGGGTGCGACGTCGACGCCGTTGATGACCAGGTCCTCGATCTCGCCGCCGATCGTGACGTGTCCGGACTCGACGCCTCGCATGACGGAGCCGTTGAACCACGCGGCCCCGGGACGTCAAGTCCTGCAGGTCCACGCTCCGACACGTGCTGGCGCGCAGGTCGCGGTCCTCGAACCGCTCCCCGGTGGTCCCGCCGGGGCTCGCCATCGGCGTCGGCCATCGCGGTTCCTCACGTCGACACGGGCGAGTCAAGCGCCAGCCGCATGGTGGTGCCAACCCGCCACTGGCCGAGGATCCGCCTGGCCGCACCAACACCGCCCGATCACGGCCGGGCGCACCGACGGCAACGGAGGAGCGGGTTCCACCCCGGTCGTTGTTTTCGCTCGCAACGAGACAGGGTCGTGATGGAGGCTGGGGTCGGCGATCAGGCCGGGCCGTCGTTGCGCAGCAACAGGGCGGCCCACGACCGGAACGGGCGCCAGGCCTCGGCCACGTCGGCAAGGTCTTCGACCGACGCGCC
>JBBSMS010000063.1:0-18916 GCA_038233055.1 Nitriliruptorales bacterium | reverse complement strand
GTTACGCTTGGCGTGACCCACGGGGTTCGAAGGGCTGTTGACGACCGCCTCCGCACAATCCGATCCGACCCCCGAACGACTCGAGCCACCGCCTCGGCTGACGGGTGTTCGGGCGGCATTCGCGCGTCTGCCGTTGGTGCAGCGACCCGACATCCCTGCGGAACTCACTGTCCTCGCACGTGCGGTCCGCGAGCACGCCCCGCGGGTCGACCTGCGCGAGGTGATCCGGGCCTACCACTACGCGCGTGACGCCCACCAGGGCCAGATGCGCAAGTCCGGTGAGGCCTACATCACCCATCCGGTGTCCGTCGCCGCGACCCTGGCTGAACTGGGGTTCGACACCGACACGTTGATCGCGGCCCTGCTGCACGACGTGGTCGAGGACACGCAGGCCACGGGCGACGAGATCGATCGCCACTTCGGCGGCGACGTCGCCCTGCTGGTCGACGGCGTCACGAAGCTGGACCGGGTCACGGTCGACTCCAAGCAGCACCAGCAGGCCGGCACGTACCGCAAGATGATCCTGGCGATGTCCAAGGACATCCGCGTCCTGGTGATCAAGTTGGCCGACCGCCTGCACAACATGTCGACGTTGGAGCACATGCCGCGCGACAAGCAGAAGCGGATCGCCCAGGAGACCCTGGACATCTACGCGCCACTGGCCCACCGATTGGGCATGCAGGCGTTCAAGCTGGAACTGGAGGACCTCGGCTTCCGGACGCTGCACCCCAAGCGCTACGACGAGATCGTGGCGATGGTGCGCGAGCGCAACCCGCAGCGCGAGGTCTACATCGACGAGGTCACCACCGGGTTGCAGGAGATGTTGCGGCAATTGCGCATCCGCGGCGACATCAGCGGCCGCAAGAAGCACCTCTTCTCGATCTACGAGAAGATGACCGTCGTCGGGCGGGAGTTCGACGAGATCCACGACCTGGTCGGCATGAGGGTCATCGTCGGGTCGGTGGGCGAGTGCTACGCGCTGCTGGGCCAGGTCCACGCCTCGTGGCGACCGCTCGAAGGCCGCTTCAAGGACTACATCGCGAGCCCCAAGCCCAACCTGTACCAGTCCCTGCACACGACCGTGCTCGGTCCGCACGGGCGCCAGCTCGAGATCCAGATCCGGACCCGCGCCATGCACGAGACCGCCGAGTACGGGGTGGCCGCACACTGGCAGTACAAGGAGGCCCGCCGCGGTGAGGAGGCCGGCGACGACTTCCCGTGGCTCCAGCAGTTGCTGGACTGGCAGGCCGACGTCGCGGACCCGGGCGACTTCGTCAACTCGCTCAAGCACGACCTCTACGACAACGAGGTGTTCGTCTTCACCCCCGCGGGCGACGTCAAGCAACTCCCCGCCCGGGCCACGCCGATCGACTTCGCCTACTCGATCCACACCGAGGTCGGCCACCGTTGCGTCGGGGCTCGGGTCAACGATCGCCTGGTGCCGCTGGACCATCCGCTCAACAACGGTGACGTGGTGGAGGTGTTGACCTCCAAGGCCGAGGACGCCGGCCCCTCGCGCGACTGGCTCGACCTCGTGGTGTCCACCCGGGCCGAGTCCAAGATCCGCAACTACTTCAACCGGGAACGGCGCGAGGACGCCGAGGAACGGGGCCGCGAGCAGGTCACCCGGGCGCTTCGACGCAAGGGCATCGGGTGGGCCCGGGCGCTGGCCGACGGGATGCTGGACGAGGCCGCCGAGGCGTTGTCCTACAACGACCTGGAAGCGCTGCTGCGGGCAGTCGGCGAGCGCCACGTCCCGCCCGGCGCGGTGGCCAACCACGTGCACCGGACCTACGAGCCCGAGCCTCTGGTCGACGACGGCCCCGCCCCGACCGCCCCGCCGCCGTTGCGCTTGCGGGCCACGCCCACCGACGACGTCGTGGTCGACGGGGACCGCGGGATGATGGTCCAGTTGGCCAGTTGCTGCTCACCGGTGCCCGGCGACGACATCCTCGGCTACATCACCAAGACCCGAGGCGTGTCCGTGCACCGCACGGACTGCACGAACGCGGCCGATCTGCGCCGGGATCCCGAGCGGTTGCTGGACGTCGACTGGACCACCGCGGACCGGACGGGCTCGGTGTTCACCGCCGTCATCGAGATCGAGGCATTCGACCGCAAGCACCTGCTGCGGGACGTCACGACGACGCTTGGCGACCTCCACATCAGCATCACCGGGGCTCAGGTGACGACCCGGGAGGACCACGTCGCCATCCTTCGGTTCACCTTCGAACTCGCCGATCCGGCCCATCTGGGCTATGCCATCGACTCCGTTCGGACGGTCGACGGGGTCTACGATGCCCATCGGGTCGTGCCCAGCAGGGGATGACCCCGTGGGCAGACCGGAGGTCGGGCATTGGCGGACGCCACGGACACGTGCGTCCTGCTGCCGATCGTGTCGCCCGCCTCGGTGGACGGTCTGGTGCAGGTTGCGGTCGACGTCGCCGGCCCCGGCGGGCGCCTGCGAGCGCTGACCGCGGTCCCACCGGGATCGTCGTCGTCCGAGGTGGCGGCCGCGCGGGCCATGTTGGCCGCGGTCGAGGAGGCCGTCGTGCGCCTGGATCCGGTCGCGTCGGTGTCCCTGTCGACCGAGGTGGTCGAGGCCGACCACCCGGCATCGGCCGTCCACGACGCCGCAGGCCGAGACGCCGTCGACCTGGTCGTGATGGGCTGGCACGGGTCCGGGTCGGCGTCGAGTTCCTTCGGCGGCATCATCGACGAGGTGGTGGGTCGGTCGCGCGTTCCGCTGCTGATGGTGCGCCAAGGGGCCGCCGACCCGACCGGGCTGGTCGTGGCCTTCGATACCGACCAACTCCACCCGGCCGGCCGCCGGGGACTGGTGCTCGCGGGCGCGGTGGCCGCGTCGTTGCGGACAGCCCGCGGGTGGCCGGTGACCCTGTTGCAGACCGGCGCCGAGGAGCTCCCGGAGCTGCCCGACGAGATCGCCACGCTGACCGACCGGATCCACCACGACCCGCGCCGCCGCCACGACGCCGTGGCCGCGATCGTGGAGCCCTGCACGATGGTGGTCGCGCCGGTCGCGCCGACGGTGGCGGGGCTGCGGGCTGCGACCACGCGGCTGAACTGGGCCGTCGGGGCCGCCACGCTGGTCGTGGCGATCGACGTGGGGCCGGTGGGGCCGCGCGAACCCCTGGCCACCGTGTCGCTGGACCTGACGGCGCCCGAACCCCGCGAGGAACGTCCCGGCCGGCGCGGGGTGTCGCTGACCATCGTCAGTGCCGACCCGGTGCAGCGACGTCCGGTGATGGCGGCACTGTCCGACGCGGGTGAGGTGGGGGCGGTGCGCACGTGGTGGGCAGGCCGGGACAGTCGTCCGCACCTGTCCATCACCGTCACCGTGGAGCAGGTGACCGGATCCGACGCAATCGGTGCGGTCATGGCGGTCACCGATGCCCTGCCCGAACTGGTCGGCGCCCGGGTCCGCTACGACCTCGTGGATGCCCCCACCCCGCTGCGGGTGCGGGAGTTGCGTCCGATGGGTCCGCTGGGCGAACTCGACTGGGAATGAGACTGCGGCGTCCGCCCGTGGCCACCGCCTCCGAAGAATGCGAGGACGTTGTGAGCGCAGCGAGCAACTCCATCGTGCCCGCAGGGCACGCGGCGAGGACGTTGTGAGCGCAGCGAGCAACTCCATCGTGCCCGCAGGGCACGCGGCGATAGCCTCGGCGGGGTCCGTTGCCCGATCCTGCTGGAGGTGTCCGTCGTGGCCGACGTGTCGATCACGGCCGTCGCGTTGGGGCGGTGGCAGACCAACTGCGTCGTGGTCAGCGACCACGCCGCCCGTCGTGCCTTCGTCGTGGACCCGGGCGAGGGCGGGGCCGACCACGTCCCGCCACTCCTGGACCGATTGGACGTCGAGGTCGAGGCGATCCTGCTCACCCACGGCCACCTCGACCACCTCTGGGCCGTCCCGAGCCTGGCCGAGACGCTGGACGTCCCGGTCCACTTGCACCCGGCCGACCGTTTCCTGTGGGACAACCCGGCCGACATCCACGGTGTGCCCCGGGAACGGGCGGCCGAGGTGTTGCGTGCCAACTACGGGCTCGAATGGGCTCCACCCACCGATCGGCTCGTCGACCTCACCGACGCCGATCGGCTCGCGGTCGCCGGGTTCGACCTGACCGTCGACCATGCGCCCGGCCACACGCCCGGCTCGGTGGCGTTCCGGTTGCACGACCTGGCCGGGGCCGACGTCCATGTCGCCGTCGGCGGCCAGCGGGTCGCGGGCGACGAGGTGCTGCTGGCCGGGGACTTCCTGTTCGCCGGCTCGATCGGGCGGACCGACTTCCCGCGTGGCAGCATGGACGAGATGACCGCCTCGTTGCGGCGACATCTGCCGGCCCTGGCCGAGGACACCGTCGTGGTGGCCGGCCACGGGCCCGAGACCACCATCGGCCACGAACTGGCCACCAACCCCTTCGTCCTCCGGGCACTCGCCACCGCCTGACCCGGACGCCTCACTGCCCGCTCCGCCACCCCCCCGATTCGTCGCGGTCCGCCGCAGGCCATGACCGTCCGAGCAACTCCAGCTGGGAGTGATTCCGGCAACACCTGGCCGGGATGACGCCCAGTCGGGGAAGTGGCGCCCGCACGTCCGCATGTCCTCATGTCCGTACCCATCACGCTGCAAGGACCTTCCATGAGTTCGTTGTCGACCGACCCCGCGTCCGGGACGCGCGACTTCCTGCCCGAGGACATGGTGGTGCGTCACCACGTGTTCGACACCATCCGGGAGGTCTTCGAGTCCCACGGCTTCGACCCGCTGGACACCCCGGCCTTCGAACGCCTGGACGTCCTCACCGGCAAGTACGGGGAGGAGGGCGACCAGCTCATGTTCAAGATCCTGCGTCGTGGCGAGCACGAGTCCAGCGGTGAGGCCGACCTGGCCCTGCGCTACGACCTGACCGTGCCACTGGCCCGGGTCGTGGCGCGCTACGGCTCGCAACTGGTCACCCCCTTCAAGCGCTACCACGTCGCCCCCGTGTGGCGTGCCGACCGGCCGGGCCACGGCCGCTTCCGCGAGTTCTTCCAGTGCGACGTCGACGTCGTCGGGTCCGATTCGCTGGTGGCCGACGCCAGCACCATCGCCGCCGCCACGGATGCACTCGACCAGCTCGGGCTGGGCGGCTTCCACGTCCAGCTCAACTCGCGCAAGGCCCTGCGCGGGCTGATCGGGGCCTACGGCGTCGACGAGGAGCAGGAGGTCGATGCGCTGGTCGCGCTGGACAAGCTGGCCAAGATCGGCGTCGACGGGGTCGTGGCCGAACTGGACCAGCGCGGAATCGCGTCCGCGGCCATCGGCGCCCTGGGCGCCGACCTGGGTGGTGACGACCTGGCCGGGGCCGTGCGCGAACGGCTCGAGGGCACCGACGCCGGTCGCGCCGGCCTGGCCGAGGTCGACGAGGTGCTGGCCCTGCTCGACGGACGGGTGCCGGGCGGCACCATCGGGTGGGCCCCCGTGCTCGCCCGCGGGTTGTCCTACTACACCGGCCCGGTGTGGGAGTTCGTCCACGACGGGCTGGACGCCACCATCGCCTCCGGAGGACGCTACGACGGCCTGGTCGGGATGTTCACCGGGACCGACGTGCCCGCCACCGGGTCGTCGCTGGGCATCGAGCGGATCCTGCTGTTGCTGGCCGAGCAGGAGCAGGCCACGACCGGCCCCGACGTGGTCGTCACGATCATGGACGACGAGGCCGCGGCCGACGCCATGGACATGGCCCGCGACGTCCGCACGGCCGGCTTCTCGGCCGACCTCTGGGTAGGCACGGGCAAGTTCGGCAAGCAGCTCAAGTACGCCGACCGCCGCGATGCCAGGGTGGCCGTCATCGCCGGCGCCCGTGAACGCGAAGCCGGTACCGTCGCCGTCAAGCACCTCGCCTCCGGCGACCAGGTCACGATCGACCGGACGGCCCTCGTCACCCACCTCACCGACCTGTTGGGCTGAGCCCTTCCGGTCGAGGGACCGCGGCGACCCGACCCGGTCCGACCGGGACCCACGGCCGCCGATCCGCGGCCTCCGCGACGGAACGAGCGTCGGACCGGGCCGCCCCGGCCGACACGCCGGACCCACCACCTCCTTCCTCTCCACCTGCCCTGCACAACGGACGTTTCCATGAGTTCCACCATCACTCCCTTCGGGGCCATGCGCACCCACGGCGCGGGGACCCTGCGCGCCGACGATGCCGGTGAAGAGGTCCACCTCGCGGGCTGGATCGACACCCGGCGCGACCACGGTGGCGTGGTGTTCCTGGACCTGCGGGACCGCTCCGGACTCGTCCAAATCGTGGCCGACCCGTCGGTCGGCGCCACCGCGGATGCCCACCGGCTGCGCTCGGAGTGGGTCGTGCGCATCACCGGCACGGTCGTGGCCCGCCCCGACGGCATGGTCAACGACGAGCTCGACACCGGGGCGGTGGAGGTAAAGGCGAACGCGATCGAGGTGCTGTCGGCGGCCGACACGCCGCCGTTCCCGATCAGCGACGACGTCGAGGTGTCCGAGGACCTGCGCCTGCGCCACCGCTACGTCGACCTCCGCCGGCCCCGGATGGCCCGCAACCTCGCGATGCGCTCGCAGGTGCTGCGCGTCATCCGTGACGTCATGCACCGCAACGGGTTCCTGGACGTCGAGACGCCGACCCTGACCCGTCCGACGCCGGAGGGGGCGCGCGACTTCCTGGTCCCGTCGCGGCTGCTGCCGGGCAAGACCTATGCCCTGCCCCAGTCCCCGCAGCTGTTCAAGCAGTTGTTGATGGTCGCCGGGATCGAGCGCTACTACCAGATCGCCCAGTGCTGGCGGGACGAGGACCTGCGTGCCGACCGCCAGCCACAGTTCACCCAGCTCGACCTCGAGTTGTCCTTCGGCGACGAAGAGGACGTCTTCGCGCTGATGGAGGAGATGTTCGTCGACCTGTGGGACCGGGTGCTGGGCGAGGAACTGGTGACGCCGTTCCCGCGCATGACCTTCCACGAGGCGATGCGGCGGTTCGGGTCGGACAAGCCCGACCTGCGGTTCGTGATGGAACTGGCCAATCTCGACGAGGTCTTCGCCGACACCGGGGTCGGCGTGTTCAAGGGCGTGCTGGGCGACGGCGGGGTCGTGGTGGCCCTGGCCGTGCCGGGCGGGGCCGACATGAGCCGGCGCCAGTTCGACGACTGGACCGACTGGGCGAAGGCGCGCGGTGCCAAGGGCCTGGCGTGGGCGGTCGTGCAGGACGACGGGTCGTTGCGCTCGCCGCTGGCCAAGTTCATGACCGACGACGAGGTCGCCGGGCTCCTCGACACGACCGGTGCCGGGCCGGGGGACGCGGTGTTCTTCGGTGCCGGCCGCGACCGCCCCACCCGGGAACTGATGGGTGCCCTGCGGGTCGCGGTGGCCCGTGACCGCGACGCCATCCCGGCGGGGGAGTGGAAGTTCCTGTGGGTCACCGACATGCCGATGTTCGACGCGGCGCAGGACTCCGACGACCCGATGGCGGCCGTGGCCGACGGCTGGGTGCCCAACCACCACCCGTTCACGGCCCCGGCCCCCGAGTTCGTCGACGACTTCGAGCAGCGTCCCGGTGAGGCGATCACGCGCGCCTACGACATCGTCCTCAACGGCGTGGAGTTGGCCTCGGGTTCGGTCAGGATCCATGACGCCGACCTGCAGCGTCGCGTCTTCCGGTTCCTGGGCATCTCCGACGACGACGCCGAGGACAAGTTCGGGTTCCTGCTGCGCGGGTTCCAGTACGGCGTCCCCCCGCACTGCGGGATCGCCCCCGGCATCGACCGGCTGGTCATGCTGATGGCCGGTGAGCCCAACATCCGCGAGGTGATCCCGTTCCCCAAGACCCAGTCCGGGTCCTGCCTGCTGACCGACGCGCCCGCGCCGTTCGACGATGCCACCCTGGTGGACCTGCGCCTCGAGACCGTGCCCGTGCCGACCAAGGACTGACCCGACCCACGTCGAGCGTGCGCATCACGGTCGCATGTGGCCCTGATGCGCACACTCGACGGATCGTGGGGCGGTCCGGTGGAGTGGGTGACGCGAGGAGGTCGTGGTGTCACAACTGTTCGATCCGGCGCCGGGTGCCGAGGCTTCGTCGTCGGGTGACGACGGGCCCGGCCCGGCCGGTCGTGCCGTCGGTGGCTCGTCGTCGGGGGGTCGTCGCGGTCAGCCACTGGCCGCGCGGGTGCGTCCGACCGACTTCGCGGACTTCCACGGGCACGAGGAGGTCGTGGGGCCTGACGCACCCCTGCGCCGGATGCTCGACAGCGGCCACCTGACCTCGCTCGTCCTGCACGGACCACCGGGCGTCGGCAAGACCTCGCTGGCCCGGGTGATCGCCGCCCACGTCGACGCGGCCTGGACCGAGTTGTCCGCGGTCAGCGCCGGCGTCAAGGACGTGCGCGCGATCATCGAGGAGGGCCGTGCCCGCCAGGCCGCGGTGGATCGGCGCACGATCCTGTTCGTCGACGAGATCCACCGGTTCAACAAGGCGCAGCAGGACGCGTTGCTGCCCGGCGTCGAGGCCGGTTGGGTCACGCTGATCGGTGCGACCACGGAGAACCCGTACTTCGAACTGAACGCGCCGCTGCTGTCGCGGTGCCGGTTGATCCACCTGGCGGCGGTCGACAACGACGCCATCGGGCGGATCCTCGACCACGCCATCGCCGACGCCCACGGCCTGGGCGGGCGCGTCGAGGTCACCGACGACGCCCGCGACCTGCTGGTCCGTGGCGGCAGCGGCGACGCCCGCTCGGCCCTGAACCTGCTGGAACTGGCCGTCGGCGCGCTGGACACGACCGGCACGGACGATCCCGTGCTGGACGCCGAGGACGTGCTGGATGCCGCTGCCCACCTGCGCTACTCGCGCGGCGACGACCACTACGACCAGATCTCGGCCTTCATCAAGTCGGTCCGCGGGTCCGATCCGGACGCGGCGATGTACTGGCTGATGCGGATGCTGGCGTCCGGGGAGGATCCACTGTTCCTGGCCCGCCGGCTGGTGATCCTGGCGTCGGAGGACGTCGGGGTGGCCGACTCGCGGCTGCTGCCGGTCGCGTTGGCCGCCTACCAGTCGGTCGAGCGGGTCGGCATGCCCGAGGCCGAGTTCGCCCTCAGCCATGCCACGATCGCGCTGGCGACCGCGCCGAAGTCCAACGCCGTGACCCGCGCCATGGGGACGGCCAAGGCCCTGGTCCGCGACCACCCCAACGACCCGGTCCCGCGCCACCTGCGCGACGCACACTCCTCGGCCGGCAAGGCCATGGGCCACGGGAATGGCTACGTCTACCCCCACGATCAGCCGGACAACTTCGCCGACCAGCAGTACCTCCCCGACGGCATCACCGAGCACGTGTTCGACCCCGAGCCACACGTCAACGTCCGCATGCCCCCGGACCGCCGCCAACCACCCGCCTGAGTCGCCAGCCTTCCACCCGATCCGCCAGGCCCTCGTCGAGTGTGCTGATCACCGCGACATGCCGTGATAGGGCGCACACTCGATGGTGGGGGAGTGCGTGGTCAGGTCTCGCGGACGACGGTGAGGTCGCCGTCCACCGAGCGTGAGGTCGCCGTCCACTGGGTGTCGGCGAGCACCTCGTGTCCGTGGAGGCCACGGGCGGTCCGGGGCGCGTCGTCGTGGTTGAGCAGGAACAGCCACGACCCGCGCTCCCCGAACCGGCGGGACCGCCTCGAGTCGTCGGTCGACGTCGGCGACCGGGGGAATGCCGGTCGCCGACAGCAAGTCGTCCGCGAGCCGACCCCAACCCTCGTCGTCCAGCCAGGTCGCGACGTACCACGCGGCCCCGTCACCCCGGGTCGCGCGGGTCAGCGCCGGGCCGCCCGGGCGGGGGCCGTCGACGGCGGACGCATCCACCTCGGCGTCGGTGGTGCGGACGTCTTCGAACCAGCGGTCCCCGACCATGCCGTTGTCGAGGTGGATTGCCTGCCCGGCGCGCGGTGGCGTGAACTCTTCGGAGACGATGCCAAGCAGGTCGCGCAGGGCGCCGGGGTAGCCGCCCGGAACCACATGGTCGTCGAGGTCGGCGATCCCGGAGGCGAACGTGACGACCACGTGGGCGCCCCGGTCCGCTGCGGCCGCCAGTCGTGACTCCAGGCCGTCGTCGACCAGCATCACCGCCGGGACCACGACCACATCGTGGCCGTTCCAGGCACCCGATGGGACCACCACATCACACCCGACGTTGCGCTCCCAGAACGGGCCGTGGATCGACCGGGCGACGTCGGCGTGGGCGATCCCGGCCACGGGCAGGCTCGGTCGGTCCAGCGCCCACGCACTGGTCGTGTCGGTTGTCGCGCTACAGCCTGGAGTTCAACGTGATCCTGCGGATGCTGGTCACCGCCGGCAACCTGTTGCCCCAGCAGACCCTGATCACGCCCCTGTTCCGGATGTTCCTGGCGATCCCGCTGCCGGCGTGGCTGTCCGAGAGCGGCCTGATGTACGACAGCTACTTCGGGATCGCCGTCATCCACATCGCGTTCAGATGGGCTTCTGCACCTTCGTGCTGTCCAACTACATGAAGCCGATCTCCAAGGACCTGACCGAGGCGGCCGTGGTCGACGGTGCCAGCGTGTGGCGCCAGTACTGGTCGGTGATCCTGCCCCTGACCCGGCCGGCGCTGGCGGCCCTGGGCACGCTTCAGTTCACCTGGATCTACAACGACCTCTCTTCTGGGCTCGCGTGCTGATGGCCTCGGGCGACAAGCGCCCGATCACGTCGGCGCTGGACAGCCTCCAAGGGCTGTACTTCACCAACAACAACCTGATCGCTGCCGGTTCGGTGCTGGCCGCCATCCCGACGCTGGTGATCTTCATCGCCCTGCAGAGACAGTTCATCGCCGGGCTGACTCTGGGCAGCTCCAAGGGTGATCGCTCTTCCGTGGGCCGCGGAACGACCGGTCGTCCGGAAGGTGGGGCGAACGGGCCGGTGCGAAAACTGTCGAATCTCCTCCAACAGTTTCGAAAGCAAGGCATGGTCTTTCGATATTCCTTGCAATTTCCTCGGCAATACTTGTACTATCAATGGCAGAGTTTCGATTTCGATGGCGGCCGGACCGACCGACCTCCCAAGGACTGTCCCATGCATCGCTCATCTGCCCCAGGCCGGCACCATCACCTGGCGGGTCGGCCACCAGATCGGTCAGCAGGTCAAGGTGGGCATGCGCATGGAGGAGCGAGGCAACGCCGACCAGGGCGCGGCGGCCTACCGCCGGGCCATCGACCAGGCTGGAGCCATCGAGGACCCTGCGGCGCGTGACCAGGTGATCGCGTTGATCGAGGCACTGATGGCCGGGCTCGGATGACGGTCCACATGCCCGGCCGACCCTCGCACGCCATCATCCCCAGTCACCACCCAGTCGCCACCCGACCGATCCACCTGCACCACCTCAAGTTGCAACCGTCAAGGAGACGAACCGCCATGAAGCACCTGAAGATGTCCATTGCAGTCCTCGCGGCCGTCCTGGCCGTGGCCGGCTGCACCAACCCGGATTCGGAGGGTGACGACCCCACGTCGGCTGCCCCGGAGACCGAAGCGACCAGCGCCGCGCCGGCCGACACTGGCAGCGCTAGCGACACTGGCAGCGCTAGCGACACTGGCAGCGCGAGCGCGACCAGCGAGGCCACGCCGACGGCGGGCGGGACCGAGCAGGTCTTGCAACCGGCCAGCGACGATGTCGCCGAGTGCACCTACGACGGTGAACCCATGGACCTGTCCGAGACCGTGGTGGGCTTTTCGCAGTCGGAGGCCGAGAACAACCCGTTCCGGATCGCCGAGACCGACTCTGTCACCGCGGAGGCCGAGGCCGTCGGGGTCGAGGATTTCGTGGCTACCAACGCCAACTCTGACCTCGCAACCCAGGTGTCCGATATCCAGGACCTGCTCGCCCAGGGTGTGGAGTTGTTGATCGTCGCACCGCTCAACAGTGAAGGTCTCGAGCCAGCGCTGAACCAGGCCCAGGAGCAGGGTGTGCCGGTCATCACCATCGACCGCCAACTGTCCTCAGAGCCATGCGAGACCTACGTGACCTTCATCGGTTCGGACTTTTATGAACAGGGCCAGCGGGCTGCCGAGCAGATGGTGGAGGCCACCGGGGGCGACGCCAGTGTCGCGATCCTGTTGGGCGCGCCGGGCAACCTCGTGACCACCAACCGCACCGACGGGTTCGTAGAGGCGATGGACGCCGAAGACGGCGTCGAGATCGTCGCCCAGCAGACCGGGAACTTCACCCGCGACGGTGGCCAGGAGGTCACGGCACAGTTGATCCAGGCCAACCCCGACATCGACGCGATCTATGCCGAGAACGACGAGATGGCGCTGGGTGCTCTTCAGGCGCTGCGCGACGCCGGTCGCACGCCGGGCGACGACATCCAGGTCGTGTCCATCGACGGAACCCAGGAAGCGGTCCAGGCGGTCGTCGACGGCGAGATCTACGCCGTGGTCGAGTCCAACCCGCGTTTCGGGCCGCTGGCCTTCGGAGTCGCGTCCCAGTACCTGCAGGGCGAACCGATCCCTGCTGAGTTGCTGATCGAGGACGACATCTACACGCCCGACACCGCGGCCGACAAGCTCGACGAGGCCTACTGAGGATGTCGGACTCCTCCACGGACACCCGGACGGACAGCGCGGACCCCGTGTTGTCCCTCCGGGGCGTCACCGTCCGGTTCCCCGGCGTCACCGCGCTCGCCGACGTGGACTTCGATCTCCGCGCGGGAGAGATCCATGGCCTCGTCGGCGAGAACGGCGCGGGGAAGTCCAGCCTGATCAAGATCTTGACCGGGGTCTACCAGGCCACCGAAGGTGAGGTGCACTACCTGGGCGAGCAGGTGTCGTTCGCCACTCCCGGAGACGCACAGGACGCGGGCATCGCCACCATCTACCAGGAAGTGGACCTCGTTCCCCTCATGACCGTGGCCCAGAACCTGTTCATCGGACGGGCCCCGCGAACCCGGTGGCACACGATCGACTTCACCGCCATGAACGAACGTGCCAAGGACGTGCTCGCCGACTTCGGCATCCCGGTCGATCCCACCACCCCGCTGCAACGCCTGGGCCTCGGGGTCCAACAGATGGTCGCGATCGCCCGCTCGGTGTCCCAAGACGCCCGCGCGGTCATCATGGACGAACCGACATCGTCGCTCGAAGCGGCCGAGGTCGACACCCTGTTCGAGGTGATCCGCCGGCTCCACGACCGCGACGTCGCGATCCTGTTCGTCAGCCATCGCCTCGACGAACTGTTTCGTATCTGCGACCAGGTCACCGTTTTGCGGGACGGCCACCTGGTCCACTCCGGTCCCCTGGACGAGTTGGATCGTGGCGGTCTGGTGGCCAAGATGCTGGGACGGGAACTGGTCGGGAAGCAGACCCAACAACGTGACCATGATCCCGACGACCACGACGACCGGCCGCCGATGCTGGAGGTGTCCGGGCTGACCCGGATGCCCACGCTCGACCATGTCGACCTGCAGGTCCGTCCCGGGGAGGTCCTCGGGCTCGCCGGGCTGCTGGGAGCCGGTCGATCCGAGACCGCCCGGGCGATCATGGGCATCGACACGATCGACGAGGGCACAGTCACGATCGACGGACAGCCGCTGCGGACCGGTCGGCCGCGCCGGGCCGTGGCTGCCGGGGTGGCGTTGTTGCCCGAGGACCGACGCAGCGAAGGGATCATCCCCGACCTGTCGATCCGCGAGAACATCGCCTTGGCGGCGTTGCCACAGTTGTCCAAGGCCGGGGTGGTGTCGGAGTCAGCGGTCGATGACCTGGTGGACTCCTTCATGCAGCGGCTCGACGTCAAGGCGTCTGGACCCGACCAGAAGGTGCGGGAGCTGTCGGGGGGAAACCAGCAGAAGGTCATGCTGGCGCGGTGGCTGTGCGTGGAACCGCGCGTGATGATCATGGACGAACCGACCCGCGGCATCGACGTCGGCGCCAAGGTCGAGATCCGCGAGCTGATCGACGAGTTGGCCGAGCAGGGCCTAGCAATCGTGTTGATCTCGTCGGAACTCGACGAAGTCGTGGAGGAATCCGACCGGGTCGTCGTGTTGCGTGACGGCGAGGTCGCCGGACGCCTCGAGGGCGAGCGCGTGACCGAGGACGAACTGATGCAGGTGCTGGCATCGGGAGGGGACGAACAATGAGCGAGGCGACCGCCGACGAGTCCGGACGCGACCGCGCCGAGATGGCCCGTTGGATCCGCGACCGCGGAGTCTACGTCGCCCTGGCGGCCCTGTTCCTGCTGAACGTCGTGGTCACCAACAACTTCCTGAGCGTCGGCACGATCTCGCTGCAACTGGTCGAGGTCGTGCCGATCCTGCTGGTGTCGCTTGGCCTGGCGCTGGTCATCGGCACCGAGGGCATCGACCTGTCGGTCGGGTCGGTCATGGCCATTGCTGCCGGCGTGCTCCCGCTGTATCTCGGCTACGGCTGGGTGGCAGCCCTGATCGTCACCCTGCTCGCCGGCGCCGTGATCGGGCTGCTCAACGGCGTGATGGTCGCCGTGGTTGGGATCCAGCCGATCGTGGCCACACTCGCCGTGCTGGTGGGCGGACGCGGGCTCGCCCAGGTGATCGCCGGCGGACGACAGGTCCGGATCACCGACGAAGGGATCCTCGCACTGG
This sequence comes from Nitriliruptorales bacterium, assembly GCA_038233055.1. GTDB lineage: Bacteria > Actinomycetota > Nitriliruptoria > Nitriliruptorales > Nitriliruptoraceae > Salsipaludibacter. The sequence goes on along the minus strand of JBBSMS010000063.1, from coordinate 4,269 downwards.
CCCGGACCAGGATCGGAGGCGTCGTACCGCTGTCAGTCTTGATCGCCCTGGCGGTGTCTGCGCTGGTCGCGTGGATCGTCAAGCGAACCGTCTTCGGTCACCAACTGCTCGCCATCGGGGGCAACCGCAAGGCCAGCGTCTTTTCGGGCCTGCCTGTCCGTCGCATCCTGATCGGGGTCTACGCCGCGTCCGGGGTCCTGGCCGCACTGGCCGGGGTGTTGGCCACGGCGCGGCTCGGCGCGTCCGACACGCCCAACGTGGGCCAACTCATCGAACTGGCGAGCATCACGGCCGTCGTCGTCGGCGGCACGCCGCTGTCAGGCGGCCAGGTGCGCATTGTCGGCACCGTCGCCGGTGCCGTGCTGATGCAGCTGCTAACCGCCACCTTCATCATGAACAACCTGCCCTACACCTGGGCCCAAATGATCCAGGCAGGGATCATCATCGCGGCCGTCTACATCCAGTCAAACCGGACCTGACGCGCGCCGTAGCGACACACCTACCCAGGAGTCCGAGATGTCCACTGAGACCGCGCCAGCCGCCGAAGGGACCGCCCACGTCGTCGAGTACGAACCCGATTTCCGGAACCGAATGGCCGAGTTGGCCCAGAAGCACATCTCGTTGGTCGTGCTCGTCGTCGTCGTGGTGATCGCCTCGGTGTCCTTCGATGACTTCGCCACGGCCGACAACCTCACCAACATCGCGATCCAGAACGCCCAGTTGCTGTTGATCGCGGTCGGCATGACGCTGGTGATCATCTCCATGGGCATCGACCTGTCGGTTGGCTCGGTCTACGCCCTGGGGGCCATCCTGGCCGGGATGGCGTCCTCGTCCGGGGCGATCCCGTCGATTCTGCTCCCGCTGCTCGTCTGTGCCGTCTTCGGAACCGTCCAAGGTCTACTCATCGGGCGCGGCCGCATGACGCCGTTCATCGTGACGCTTGCCGGCCTGCTGTTTGCCCGCGGTGCGGCCCTGGCCCTGTCAAGCGAACTGCCGGTGTCGATCGAAGGTGACGCCGCCCGGTGGATCGGCCAATCCGAGGTGCTCGGACTCGGGATCCCGGTGTGGATCGCCCTAGCGGTCCTCGCGGCCGGAGCACTGGTGCTCAACCGCACCGGGTTCGGCCAGTCCCTGTTCGCCATCGGTGGTAGCGAGGAGGCCGCCGTCCTGATGGGGCTTCCCGTCGTCCGTAGCAAGGTCTTGGCCTACACGATCACCGGTGCGTTGTCCGGCTTGGCCGGAGCGCTGCTCGCCTCGCGTCTGGGGTCCGGGTTGCCGACTGCGGGTGCCGGACTCGAACTCGACGCCATCGCGGCAGTCGTGATCGGTGGAACCCTGCTGACCGGTGGGGCGGGCAGCATGAGCGGCACGCTGGCCGGTGTGCTGCTCCTCGGCGTCATCCAGAACATGATCAACCTCTACGGCGGACTGGGGTCCTACGCGCAACAGGTCGTCAGCGGCGTGTTCCTGCTGATCGTCGTAGTCGTGCAGCGCATCCTCAACCGGTCCCAGCGGGTTTGATCGATGGCTTCACACGACCCCTTCGTCCTGACGTCTGCAGCCATGGCCATGCATGATCGTGGGTCTGTCCTCATCGGGTGGCAGCCGAGGGCGACGCCGTGGGCCACCATCGCGTGTGGTTGCGCTACCACCGACCATGGCCGCCGACCGGGCGCCCGCACTCGTGACGGATGGACCGGCAGCCGTCGGCGACCCCGAGGATGCCCATGACGGCGACACCCCAGGACCACGGCCTGTCAGCCGACGACCGGCGATCACGGATCCGGTCGCTGACCTCGACCCATCGCTACGTCGGGGTGGCGGACCTCGCGGCCCGTTTCGGGGTGTCCGACGTCACGATCCGCAGTGACCTCGAGCGGCTGCAGTCCAATGGCGATGTCGACCGCGTCCGTGGCGGCGCCGTTGGCTCGCGACGCACGGCCCTGGAGCGGACCTTCGCCCACCAGCTGGGCTCCCGGGCCGAGGAGAAGGCCGCGATCGCGAAGATCGCCGCCGGCTTGCTCGAGCCGTCCGAGGCGGTGTTCCTCGACTCGGGGACGACCTGCGTGGGCCTGTCCCGCGAGCTGGCAACCCATGTCCGTCGGCTCGGCCACCTGGTGGTCGTCACCAACTCCCTGCCCGGCGCACTGGAACTGGAGGAGTCGACGCCCCCGTATGAGGTGATCGTGACCGGTGGCACACTGCGGCCCATGCAGCACTCCCTGGTGGATCCGATGGGCAACGAGGTCGCCGACCAGCTTCACGTCGACACCGCCTTCATCGGCTGCACCGGCATCGACGTCGAGGCCGGCATCACCAACATCAACCTCCCCGAGGCCGCCGTGAAGCAACGGTGGCAGGAGCGCGCCACCCGAACGGTCGTGCTCGCCGACGGCTCCAAGTTGGGCGCGCGGTCGCTGGCCGGTGTCTGTCCGCTGTCGGCGGTCGACGTGCTCATAACCGGATGGTCGGCACCCGATGACCAGGTGTCGCACGTACGCGAGCTCGGGGTCGAGGTCCACGTGGCGGAGGAGTCCTGATGGTCGACGAACGGCTTGCCCGACGAACGCACCGACGTCTGGACCCGTTGTCGGGGCGCTGGGTGCTGGTGTCGCCGCATCGCACCGATCGCCCCTGGCAGGGACAGGAGGAGTCGCCACCCACTCCGTCGCGACCGCAATTTGACGAGTCGTGCTACCTGTGCCCGGGGAACTCGCGTGTGGGCGGTGAGGTGAACCCTGACTACGAGGACACGTGGTGGTTCACCAACGACTTCGCGGCGCTGTTGCCCGACGCCTGGCCGGAGTCCGTCGCGAGCGGTGGGCGGCCGAACACCGGCAGCGAGGTCGCCCCCGGCGATCGCTGGATCGGTGACGGATTGTTGGTCTCCGAGCCGGTGTCTGGGACATGTCGGGTCCTGTGCTTCTCGCCCCGCCACGACCTGTCGTTGTCCCGGGCGTCGGCCGCCCAGGTCCGCCAGGTGATCGACCTGTGGAGCGACCAGTACACCGAACTGGCGCCCCGGTGGGCCTACGTGCAGGTGTTCCAGAACCGCGGGTCGGCGATGGGGGCCTCGAACCCGCACCCGCACGGGCAGTTGTGGGCGACGTCGGTCCTGCCCCGCCAGATCGCCACCGAGGACACGCGCCAGGCCGCCCACCACGACGAGCACGGGTCGGTCCTGTTGCTGGACACCCTCGACCGGGAGGTGGCCGCCGGTGAACGGGTCGTGGTCGAGGGCGAGCACTGGGTCGTCGTGGCCCCGTTCTGGGCGACATGGCCCTACGAGACGCTGGTGCTCCCGCGGGCACACGTGCGCCGGTTGACCGACCTCGACGACGCCCAGCGCGACGACCTCGCGGTCGTGATGAAGCGGTTGCTGGCGCGCTACGACAACCTCTTCCGCACGCCCTTCCCGTACTCGATGGGCTGGCACGTGGCGCCCGGCGTCGACGGCGGCGACCACTGGCAACTCCACGGGCACTTCTACCCCCCGCTGTTGCGTTCGGCCACGGTGCGCAAGTTCATGGTCGGCTTCGAGTTGTTGGCGGAGGAACAGCGCGACATCACCCCGGAGGTCGCGGCCGCCGCCCTGCTGGACGTCAGCGACACCATCGAGGTCGCCGCCCAGGCCGGGCCGTGACGACGCCGGCACCGGCCCGCGCCGCCGCGCTGCTGGCGTCCGCGCTTGGTGTCGACGCCACCACCGTGGTGCGCTCGCCCGGGCGCGTGAACCTGATGGGTGACCACACCGACTACAACGACGGGCTCGCGTTGCCGTTGGCGATCGACCGGGAACTCGCCCTGGCGCTGGCGCCGCGCGACGACGGGCGGGTCCGACTGGTGTCCGAACGGGACGGGGTCGTGCACGACCTCGGGCTGTCCGGGGTCGTGTCGCCCGACGTCGAGGAGGTCGAGCGGTGGCCGTCGTGGACCGCCTACGTGCAGGGCGTCCTGCGCCAGCGCTGGGTCGACCCGCGGAACGGCGCCCGGCCATGTGGGTTCGACGTTGCGGTGGCCAGCGACCTGCCCGAGGGTGCCGGACTGTCGTCGTCGGCTGCGCTGGAACTGGCGGTGGGTCGGGCCGCGGCCGTGCTCGACGGCACCGTCTGGGATCCGGCGGCGGCAGCCACGGACGGACGCCGCGCCGAGAACGACTGGGTCGGCGTCGCCACCGGGATCATGGACCAACTCGCGGTCGCGCACGGACGGGTCGGCCACGCGATGGTGCTGGACTGCCGCGACACCACCTGGGAGCAGGTGCCGGTG
>JBBSMS010000062.1:0-18925 GCA_038233055.1 Nitriliruptorales bacterium | reverse complement strand
GACGGTTCCCGGCACCCTGACCGCCGAGGCGACGTGCCACCGGGGTCGAGTGTGCGGATCGCGGCCCCGCACGGCCCCGATCCGCGCACCCGACGGGGTCAGCCCCAGAGTTCGCGGAACTCCTCGGAGCGGTCGAGCAACTCCTGGGCGGTGCCGCGGTCGACGACGCGCCCGTCGTCGAGCACCACGACCAGGTCGGCACGCGACAGGGCCGGGCGCCGGTGCGACACGACCAGGGCGGTCGTGGGCTCGGACCCGTCGAACAACTGCTCCCACAGCACGGCCTCGGTCTCGACGTCCAGCGCCGACGACAGGTCGTCGAACACCAGCAGGTCCGGGCGGCGCACCAGCATGCGGGCGGCCGCGGATCGCTGGACCTGGCCTCCGGACAGCCGCATGCCACGCGGGCCGACCATGGTCTCGAGTCCGTCCGGCATCGTGTCGAGGTCCGCGCGCATCGTGGCGGCCTCGATCGCCGTCCACAGCGCGCGGTCCCCGTAGCTCTCGCCCATCTCGAGGTTGTCCCGCAGGGCCATCGAGAACAGCCGCGGGACCTGGGGGGTGTAGGCCGCGTTCGGGGGCACCATGAAGGCGCCGGGGTCGGCGACCTCCTCGCCGCGCCACGCCACGATGCCACGGTCGGCCGGAAGCAGTCCCAGCAGGGTCTGCATCAGGGTCGACTTGCCGGCACCGATCCGGCCGGTCACCACGACCAACTGGCCCTCGTACACGTCGAGGTCGACGTCGCGGATCCCGCCCTCGCCGTCGGGGTGGACGTGGGTCAGGTCGCGCACCGAGAGCAACGGTGCGTCGGCCTCTCCCGGTCCCCTGCTCGGCTCTGGCTGGGTCGCCAGTGCGGCCTCCAGCACGTTGTGTCGGGTCAGGTCGTGCCAGTCACCGCCGTCCATCAGGTCGACCATGCGCTCGAAGGACACGCCGGCCTGGCGGATGCGGGCGAGGAAGGTCCCGATGAAGTAGGCGGCGAACGAGGTCTGGCCCAGCAGAGTGGCGAACAACGCGAACTCGCCGACCGACAGGCCACCGGCCGCACCGATCGTGCCGGCCGCGATCACCAGCACCAGTCCGGTCCCGATCGTGCCGGTGGACTGGCCCATGGTGTCGGTGGCCGCGGTCAGGGTGCGGTCGCGGACCATCATGGCGCGCCGTCGTTCGTTCAGGACGTCGAAGCGGGCCAGCACGGCGGCCTCGGCCCCGGCGACCTTGATCGACTGGGCTGCACCGAAGGACTCGCCCAGGAACCCGGTCACCGCCTCGGTCGCGGCCCGGGCCGCCTCGCGGTAGGCCCGGATGCGGGCCGACAGCGCCCACACGACCACTAGCACCACGACCATCGGTGCGAACGCGACGCCGGCCAGGACCGGGTCGACGACGACCAACAGCACGAAGGACACGGTCGCCGACACGATCGCGCCGCTGAAGTCGACCGAGAAGTCCATCGCCTCCAACGTGTGGTCGACGTCGTCCCGGAAGCGGCTGACGACCTCGCCGGGGGCTTCGCGCACCGGGCGTGCGCCCGGCAGGCCGAAGATCCAGCGCAGCATGTTGCGCTGCATGGCCGCGCCAGCCCGGAAGAGCACCCGTGCATGCCAGCGCATGCCGATCAGGATCGACGACACGCGGACGACGACCCACACCACCAGGGCGCCCACCGCCGTCGCCGTGGTCCACCCGAGCGGGCCGCCGGGGTCGAGGCGGTCGAAGTAGCGCTGGATCACGATGGCCACGAGCAGGCCCGAGTTCCAGATGCCGGTCCACAGCAGCAGCGAGACGGGGTACCGCACGGGCTGGTTGGCCATCAGGCGCAGCAGGATCCGCAGGCTGGGCAGTCGCCCCGAGTCGGCGTCGTGGGGCTGGTCGATGGTGGTCATGTCAGCACCTCCTCCATGCCGGCGGCCAGCAGTCGCGCGTAGCGGCTGTCGGGGTCAGCGGCCAGCGCGACCCGGTCGCCGAACTCGACGACCAGGCCGGCCTCCATCACCGCGACGTCGTCGGCGCGGTGCAGCGTGTGCAGGCGATGGGCGATGATGATGGCGGTGCGGTCGGCCAACAGCCCGTCGATCGCGCGTTCGAGCCACGACTCGGTGGCCGGGTCCAGACGTGACGAGGCCTCGTCCAGCACCACCAGCCCGGGGTCGCGCAGGAACACGCGCGTGAAGGCCAGCAGTTGGGCCTCGCCGGCGGACACCCCGGTGGCCTGGCCCCCGAGGTGGGTGTCGAGCCCATGCGGAAGCCCGGCCAGCCAGTCCTGGAGTCCCAGCAGCCGGATCGCGTCGTGCAGTCGTGCGTCGTCGATCGAGCGGTCGAAGAAGGTCAGGTTGTCGCGCACGGTCGCGCGGAACAACTGGACGTCCTGGGTCACCATGGCCACGCGCTCGCGCAGGTTTGCGACCTCGCCGATCGACACGCCACCGATGGCGACCTCGCCGCGATCCGGCGCGTACAGGCGCGTGGCCAGCCGGGCCATGGTGGACTTGCCCGAACCGGTCCGGCCCAGGATGCCCAGCACGCGGCCGGGCGCGACCGTCAGCGACACGTCGTGCAGCACCGGCGTCGGCCCACGCGGGTCGTCACGGTCGGGACGGCTGCCGTCGGCGTCGACGCGATCCACGTCGCCGGCGTCGGCATCGTCGTAGGCGAAGTCCACGCCGGTGAAGGCGACCGACAACGGTCCCGCCGGCAGCGTCGTGGCGCCGGGCGCCGGCAGCGCGGACGGCCGTCGGAGCAGGCGACGGACGCGGTCGATCGCGGCACCCGCCTTCTGCAGGTCCTGCATCTCCTCGCGGATCTGGTGCAGGGGGTGGCCGACCATCTCGACATAGTGCACGACGAGGTAGATCGTCCCGATGGACAGGTCGCCGGGGCCCGCACCGAACAGGCGCGCGCCCAGCAGGAACGTCGCGACGAGCATCGCGATCCGGAGGATCTCGCTGGTCGACCACATCAGGCCCCAGCCGGTCCACCCGCGCACTTCCAGCGGCATCCAGCGCCGCAACAGGTCCGCAAAGCGTTCCTGCATGAAGTCGCGGGCGCCGTTGGCGGCGATGTCCTCGGTACCGTCGACCTGTTCGCCCAGTTGGCCGTAGGTCTCGGCGGCAATGGCCCGGTGGGCACGCCACCAGGGCACGACGACCACATGCAGGCGGGCCAGGACCAGCAGGCCGAGCAGCAGCAGCATCGTGATGATCCCACCCAGCAGCCACGATTCGCGGAGCAGCAGGCCCATGATCCCGGCGATCAGCACCCCGTTGCCCACCACCTTCACGACCATGGCCGAGAAGAAGTTGGACAGGGCGGTCACGTCACCGTCGACGCGCTCGATCAGGTGGCCGGGCGGGTGTTGCTTGTGGAACCCCAGATCGAGGTGCAGGACGTGCCGGGTGAGGTCGGCGCGCAGGTCGTTGGTGGCGCGCCAGCCGACCTGCTCGGCGATCCAGGTCGAGGCCACCGCCAGTCCCTGGTGGGCCAGTGCGGCACCGACCACGGCCCCGGCCAGCAGGTCCAGGCGGTCGACCGGTTGGTCGCCCAGCGCGCCGTCGATGACCGAGCGCAGGACCTGCGGGATGGCCAGTTGCACGACCAGGTCGGCCACGACGAGCACGCCGAGGAGGACCATGCGCCCACGGTGGCGCCGGAGGTAGGTGGTGAGGAGGGCGAGGTAGGCCCGAACGGGAATCATGGTGCTGCCTGGTCTCGAGTCGCCCGCGTGGGCGATGTGACGAGTGGAACCGGTCGTGCGCGGCGTCAGAAGCGAAGGGGCCGCCCGAGGGGGCGGCCCGCGTGGCGAAATCGGTGGTGGTTACCGAAGCGCTCGCAGGCCGACCGCACGGGAGGGCGCGACGACGATGAACGGCGTCTTCATTGGCCCCTCCTGCGGTTCCGTGGTGACCAGGCAGGTCACGCGTCCCGGGACTGTCGCCCACTGACCGGGTCGATGTCAAGGATGCCGGTGCGCCCCGCGCACGCGGGCCACCGACCAGCCCGAGCCGGCTCGGCCTCGACCGGTTCGCGGCGGAACCCCGGGAGCCGGTTCACTGGGGCAAACTCGACACGGGAGGACCGCGTGGCACGCAGGGCACCGGGCGAGTCGTGGGAGGCCTACGCCGACCGCCAGGTCCGTGAGGCGCAGGCCCGCGGCGAGTTCTCCGGGCTGGCCGGCGAGGGACGGCCGTTGCCGGACCTCCACCGCCCGCGCGACGGTGACTGGTGGATCAAGCGCAAGTTGCGCGACGAGGAGTTCGTCGCGGTCCCTCGGGCCCTGCAACTGCGCCGGGAGGTGGAGGAGGCCCGGGCGAGGATCGCCTCGGCCCGCACCGAGGCCGCCGTCCGGGCGATCGTGGATGACATCAACGCCCACATCCGCCACGCCAACGCCACCATCGTCAGCGGCCCCCCGTCGACCGTGTGGCCCCTGGACGTCGACCGCGAGGTCCGGCGGTGGCGGGCCGACCGCCCCGTCGACGAGTCACCGGCGCCGCACGAGCCCGTCGATGCCGACCGGCCCCGTCCGCGCTGGTGGCGGCGCGCCTGGTCACGGCCCCGTGGAGCCGCCGACTGAGTCCTCGCCGACAACGGGTCAGGAGGGCCGTGGGAGGTCGATGGCGAGGCCGTCGTGGTCGTCGGTGCCCGGATCGCGATGGTCGACGGCGGTGTGTGTGGGCTCATCGTTGCGCGGTTCGGGGTCGTCGGCGTGCTCGGCCTCCGGGTCGCGCGTGTGGGCCACCGGTTCGTGCTCGCCGGTGTCCGGTGCGTCGGGCGGGGGATCGGCGTCCTCGCCTTCCGTCGCGTCGTCACCGTCCCCGACGTCGACGACGGGTTCGGGCGCGGTTCCGTCGGACCCGGTGTCCGGCGCGGAGGGCGGGTGCGTGACCTTGACGTGGGAGGTTGGTTCGTGGGCGGCCCGGACCGCGTCGCCGGCGGCCGCATCGTCGTCCGCCCCCTCGCTCGGGCCGTCGGGGTCCTCGGGATCGGGGCCGTCGGTTGGCGCGGGGTCGACGTCGTCCACCACCTCGGTGTGGCGCGCCGCGGCATCCGCGTCGGCCGGGATCACCTTGATGGTGGACTGCTCGGGGCGCCGCGCCTCGTCGGGGACCTCGGAGGCTGCGAGGGAGCGGGCCCGTCGCGACCCTGTCGCGAACAGCCAGGCGCCCAGCGCCGCCATCACCAGGGCGGCCCACTGGGCCCCCGTCAGGCCTCCGGCGGTGGTGTCGTTGACCCGGGCGAAGTCCGTGGTGAACCGGCCGATGCCGTACCACACCAGCATCAGGGCCCCGATCGTGCCAGGGACCAGGGGCGACCGACGGTTGCCGGCTCGCCGCAGCAGCAGTGCCATCACGGCCACCAGCACGATCAGGTGCAGGAACTCGTAGAAGGCCGTGTTGTGGATCGTCGCGCCGATGGCCGGTTCCGCCTCGACCGTGCCGCCGCCCAGGTAGGTCATCCCCAGGAAGAAGCTCGTTTCGCCGCCGAAGTGCTCGCCCACCGCCATGCACCCGATGCGCCCGATCGCCAGGCCCACCGCCAGGCCCAGCGCGGACCCGTCGACCAACGCCCATCCCTGGGTCCGGGTGTAGCGCTTGCGGGCCGACAACCAGCCGGCCAGCGCACCGAACAGCAACCCGCCGGAGAACTGGACGCCTCCCTCCCACACCGCGATGACGTCGAGGGGGGACTGGATCTGGTCGAGATGGGACAGCACCCAGGTGAGCCGGGCACCGACCAGGCCGACGATGGCCGCGCGGGTCGCGATGTTGGTGTACTCGTCCGGGTCCACGCCGCGGTTGGCGACGAAGCGGGCACCGATCATGGCACCGACGATGATCCCGAGGGCGACCATCAGCCCAAAGGTCCGGATCGTCAGCGGCCCCAGCTGGAAGTCCGGGAAGGTGTGGTAGGGCACGGCGGCGATCAGCATCACGGACAGCCTCGGAACGCATGGCGGGTGACGGTCGGTTCTCGGACAGGGTGCCCGACCCGCACCGGGCCTGCCGGGCGGCCCCGGGGTCGTCATCACGACGCCGTGACCGGCCCAGGCGGGCAAGGACGGGGGCGTGACGACGCGGGACCGGCGATGTGTGGTGCGGGAGTTGTGCGGCCCTGGCCGAGCAACACCAATGCACCCGGATGGAGGTTGCTCCGAAGCGGAGGGTCATCATCGGGTGCACGTGGACGTTGCGAGGCTCTGGCCGAGCAACACCAATGCACTCGGATGGAGGTTGCTCCGAAGCTGGGTGTTCACGGCGGGTGCGCGTGGACCTGAGGGGATTTGAACCCCTGACCCCCTCCATGCCATGGAGGTGCGCTACCGAACTGCGCCACAGGCCCGTGGTGCGATCGGCCACGGTACCAGCGTGGGATACGACCCGCGAAACCGAGCATGGTCCCTCGACGTCCATGCGAGACGGTCGAGCCCCGCGATCACACCCCCCGATCGGTCCACGCCCTAGGGTGGACGATGCCGCACGCAGCCGGGAGCCACCATGTCCAACCTCACCGACGTCCTCACCTCGGTCGACGGCCTGCGCGAGGATGCGTCCCGTCGGGTCGAGCGCCGCTTCACCAGCGTCGCCGCGCTGGCCGGTGCCTCCGAGGAGGACCTCGAGGCCATCAAGGGCATCGGGCAGGTGATGTCGGGCCGGGTCCTGTCGGCGGCGATGGCCGCCCAGCAGCGGGTGTCCGACCCGGGCCGCCTGGCCAAGGGCGCCACCGCTCGCGGCGCCGCGACGGCCGACCGGGTCATCGACACGGCCGGCAAGGTGGCGGGCGGCACCATCGGTCGGACCTCGTCCACCGCTCGCGAGGTGGTCGACGACGCCGAGATCACGGCCCGGACCAACGTCTACCGGATGCACGCCAAGGGCGACGAGGTCGTCGACCGGGCGGTCGAGGCCGCGGAGGGCACCCGGTTCGTGGCGAAGTCGGTCGCCGACCGCGCCGTGAACACGGCCATGGACGTGGCCGGCCAGGCTGCCGAGGTCACCACCGCCGTGGCCAAGAGCACGCTCGGACCGGCCAAGCAGGTCGTGGACGGCCTGTTGGGACGTTCCGGCGACCGCCCGACCGCGGCCGAACCCACCCCGTCGTCCGGCCCGGCCCCCGACGACGACCCACAACAGTGAGCACGCCTCAGCCCGGCAGGCACTGGCGACGTCGTGGCGACGACCGCGGCCTTCCGCGAGCGTCCACGTACCCCGGCAGGGCCTCCACGGCGCCCACGGGGGGACGATCCGGCCACGGGTAGGATCGGTGGCCGTGTCGCCCGCCCCCTTGCAAACCTGGATGGATCCCTCGATGAGCACCGATGTCGCCCCGGACACCGAGGATCGCTACGACCCGTTGGGCATCGAGCCGGACCTGGCGCAGCGCTGGGTCGACGAGGGCACGTGGACGCTCACCCGTGCGGGCAACCGCGAGCGCTTCTACGCCCTGACGATGTTTCCGTATCCGTCGGGTGACCTGCACATGGGCCATGCCGAGACCTTCTCGATCCACGACGCCCTGGTCCGCCACCTGCGCATGACCGGCCATGCCGTCCTCAACCCCATCGGGTGGGATGCCTTCGGGTTGCCGGCCGAGAACGCCGCCAGGAAGCGGGGCGAGGACCCGCGCGAGTGGACCTACGCCAACATCGAAGAACAGGCCGCGTCCATGAAGCGGCTGGGCTTCAGCTTCGACTGGTCCACGCAACTGCACACCTCGGACCCCGACTACTACCGCTGGACCCAGTGGATCTTCGTCGAGCTGCTCAAGGCCGGGCTGGTCGACCGCAAGGACGGACTGGTCAACTGGTGCCCCGGCTGTCGGACGGTGCTGGCCAACGAACAGGTCATCGACGGCCGGTGCGAGCGCTCCGACGACATCGTGCAGCGCCGCCCCCTGACGCAGTGGTACTTCCGCACCACCGACTACGCGCAGGAACTGCTGGACGACCTGGACAACATCGACTGGCCCGAGCGGGTCAAGCTGATGCAACGGAACTGGATCGGTCGGTCCGAGGGCGCCGAGGTGACCTTCCCGGTGGTCGACGGTGGGGACGAGGTCGTCGTCTACACGACCCGGCCCGACACCATCTTCGGGGCGACGTATTTCGTCTTCGCCCCCGAACATCCCCTTGCCGCCGCGCGCATGGGCGACGACCCGGCCTGGTCCGCCTGGCTGGACGAGGTCAGTACGCGCTCCGACATCGAGCGCCAGTCGTCGTTCGGCGACGACCGTCGCGACAAGCGCGGCTTCCGGCTGAACTTCGACATGGTCAACCCCTTCACTGGTGAGGAGATCCCGGCCTACGCCGCGGACTACGTGCTGATGGACTACGGCACGGGGGCGATCATGGCCGTGCCCGTGGGTGACCAGCGCGACTTCGAGTTCGCCCGCGCCAACGACCTGCCGATCCGGGTCATCATCCAGCCCACCGACGACGACGGCAGGCCGCTGGACCCCCTGGACGGGGACACGATGGAGGCGGCCTGGGTCGGACCGGGCACGATGGTCAACTCCGACGAGTACGACGACATGGCGTGGCAGGACGCCAAGGCCGCCATCATCGCCGACATCGAGGACAAGGGCTGGGGGCGCGGCACGGTCAATTTCCGGCTGCGCGACTGGTTGGTCTCGCGCCAGCGGTCGTGGGGCCCACCGATCCCGATGGTGCACTGCGAAGGATGTGGGCCGCGGCCCGTGCCGGCCGACCAACTGCCCGTCGAACTCCCCGAGGACCTCGACTTCACCGTCGACGGCTCGCCGCTGGCCGAGCACCCGACGTGGAAGTACGTGTCGTGCCCGGACTGCGATGCCGATGCCATCCGCGACACCGACACGCTGGACACGTTCGTCGACTCGTCCTGGTACTTCCTGCGCTACCTGTCGCCGAACGACGACACACAGGCGTGGCCGGTCGACCGGGCCAACACCTGGTTGCCGGTCGACCAGTACACCGGAGGGGTCGAGCACGCCATCCTGCACCTGCTGTACGCGCGCTTCTTCGTCAAGGCGTTGCGTGACCGGGGCCACCTGGCGGTCGACGAACCGTTCGAGGCGTTGCTCAACCAGGGCCAGGTCATCCTGGACGGGTCGCGCATGAGCAAGTCGCGCGGCAACCTGGTGCGCCCGGGGGAGGTGTCGGAGGAGTTCGGCGCGGACACGCTGCGAGGGACGCTCCTGTTCGCGTCAGCGCCCGAGGACGACATCGACTGGGCCGACGTCTCGGCTGCCGGCATGCACAAGTGGCTGTCGCGGGTGTGGCGTTTGAACGGTGAGCTCGGCGACGACGAGGTCGCCGACGCCGGGACCGACGAGGACGTGGCGAGCCTGCGTCGGGCCGTGCACGAGCGCATCCTGGGTGCCTCCGCGGACTTCGAGCAGCGCAAGTACAACACCGCGATCGCGAAGATGATGGAGATCACCAACGCGGTCATGGACGCCGACCGGGCCGGGGTCGCCGGCACACCGATGCGCGAGGCGCTGGACACCGTGCTGTTGCTGCTCGCCCCCATCTGTCCGTTCATCACCGAGGAACTGTGGCAGCGCCACCACGGCACGTCGGTCCACGACCAGTCGTGGCCGGTCGCCGACGAGTCGTTGCTGGTCAGCGACACGGTCGACGTGGTCGTGCAGGTCAACGGCAAGGTCCGCGCCAAGGTGACCCTGGCTGCCGGCGCCGACGAGGCCGCGGTCGAGGCCGCAGCCCGCGCCGACGACAACGTCGAACGGTTCCTTGCCGAGGGAGACGTCCGCAGGGTGATCCACGTGCCCGGGCGCCTCGTCAACTTCGTCGTGGCATAGGCCTCTTCCTCCGGGGCTGGAGGGATCCATCGCATCGCCGGCTGGAGGGCTGCGTCGTGGAGATCGGGTACTGCACGCTGGACGACGTGGCGGACTGCACCGGCACGGTCGTCGTGATCGACGTCCTGCGGGCCTTCACGACCGCCGCCGTGGCGCTGGCCGGGCGTGCCGGCCCCTACGAACTGGTCGGGACGGTCGAGCAGGCCCATCGTCGGCGCGACGCGGATCCGTCGACGCTGTTGGTGGGGGAAGTGGACGGGCACACCGCACCGGGGTTCGACCACGGGAACTCGCCGACGCAGTTGGCCGCAGTGGACCTGGCGGGTCGACCGGTGGTCCAGCGGTCGACCGCCGGCACCCAGGGCGTCGTGCGGGCGACGGCCGCGGAGCGTGTGCTCACGACCAGTTTCGCGGTCGCCGGCGCCACCGCGGCGGCCGTGGCCGACGACCCGGCCGTGTGGTTCTGCGTCACCGGCGCCCACTCCAGGCGCGACGGCGAGGAAGATCGGGCGTGTGGCGAGTACGTCGAGGCGCTGCTGCGCGACGGTCCTGACGTCGACCCCGCGCCCTACGTCGCCCGGGTCGCCACGTCGACTGCGGCCGGCTTCTTCATGCTCGGACGCGACGACCTCCCGGCAGCCGACGTCCCGTTCGCCCAGGTGGTCGATCGCTTCGACTTCGCGATGGAGGTTCGTCCGCGCGACGGCCGCCTGCTGCTCGAGGCGATCGCGCCGTCTGGGCGCTGACGTCCACGCCGGCCGGATCGATGTCGAGGCGGCGTCCCTCAGGCGTCCCTCAGGCGTCGACCAGGGCGCCGTCGACCATCCGGACGATGCGGTCGCCGAGGTCGGTGACGCGGTCGTCGTGGGTGACCATGATGGCCGCGACGCCGCGGCGGTCGACCTCGTCGCGCAACAGTTCCACCACCTGGCGGCCCAGTTCCGAGTCCAATGCCGAGGTCGGCTCATCGACCAGCAACAGGTCGGGGTCGTTCATCAGCGCGCGCCCGATCGCGACCCGTTGGCGCTGTCCACCCGACAGTTCGTCGGGGACGTTGCCGCCGCGGCCACCCAGGCCGAGGTCCTCGAGCAGTTCGTCGGCCCGGTCACGGGCGTCATCATCGATCCGGCCCCCGCCCAGTTGGCGCACGGCCAGCAGGTTCTCGCGTGCGGACAGGAACGGGATCAGGTTCACGGACTGGAACACGAACCCGATCCGGTCGCGACGGACGGCCGAGCGGTCGTTGCCCTCCAAGTCGGCCAGTTCGACGTCGCCGAGCCGGATCGAGCCGGACGTGGAGGTGGCCAGGGCACCGGCCAGGGTCAGCAGGGTGGTCTTGCCGGACCCCGACGGCCCCTCCAGGACCAGGAACTCGCCGTCGTCCACGGACAGGTCGACGTCGTCGACGGCCACGATCGTGTCGTCGCCGGAGGGGAACTCCTTGCGGGCCTTGTCGATGGTCAGTGCGGGCATGTCGTGGCTCCTCTTCAACCGGGGGCGTGGTCAGCCGATGGCGTCGGCAGGGTCGATGCGCAGGATGCGGCGGAGGGTGCCCAACGCACCCAGGACGGCCACGACGACCGTCGCCACCGCTACCACGGCCAGGCGTGCGGGCACGACGACCAGCGGCAGGTCGGGCGGGACCAGCAGCGTCAGTCCGATGCCCAGCGCGATGCCGACCACGACCGCCAACAGGGCGATGACGAGGGCCTGGACCGCGAGTCCGGCGACCAGGTCGCGGGTGCGGGCACCAATGGCCTTGAGGACCGCGTACAACCGGATCCGCTCGATCGTGAGCAGGACGAAGAACAACGCCACGACCAGGAGGGTGACCACGAAGGTCACGCCAATGATCCCCTGGAAGGTCGACGACTGCTGGGTGACGACGTCGTCGGCCGCGATCACCTCATCGACTGTCGCCACGGCCAGGCCGCCCATCGCCGCGGCCAGGTCGTCGGGATCGACGTCACCGGCCACCACGGCTGCCTGAGGAACCGGCCGCTCGGTCGGGTTGACCGTGGCGGCGATGTCGAGCCAGTCGGCGGTGGCCACCCACACTGTCGGGGACCCCTGGGAGACGTCGTCGACGAACGCGGAGACGGCCAGTTCCTGGCCGTTTGGCCCGATCGCGAGGGTGTCGCCGACCTCGACGTCAACCAGGTCGGCCAGGTTCGCGGCCACGACCGCCTCGCCGCTGGCCGGTGGGGCGGGGAGGATGCCGGTCGCGAGGTCGTAGCCCACCAGCACGACATCGGTGATGTCCTGGTCACGGGCGGCGGTCGTGGCGACCGTCGACAGGCGCCCGACCTCGTCGACACCGTCGACCTGTGCGAGTGCGTTGATCGTGCCGTCGGGCAAGCGTGACCGGGCTGGGGCCAGGTCGGCGTCCTCGGACAGGACCAGCAGGCGATCGCCCTGGGCGCGCAGGACGCCGGTCTGGGACATCGACAGCCCGTCGAGAAACGCGCCCAGCACGACCAGCAGCACCACGAGCAGCGTCATCGCCACCAGGACCGGCAGGAACTGGCCGAAGCGGCGTCGGAGTTCCCGGACGGCGATGCTCATGCCAACCCCCCGCCGCGGACCGCCTCGACCGGTTCGATCTGCAGGATCCGCCGGACCGAAAGCAGTCCGGCCAGCAGCCCCAGCACCAGGATCGCCAGCGACGAGGTGGCAACGGTGGTCGGGTCCAGGGTCGCGCCGAACACGTCCTGCAGCGTCGTCAACAGCCCGGTGGCGACGCCCGCGCCAACCACGACCGCCACACCCACGACCGCGACCACCTGCACCAGCACGGGCACGACGACGTCACGCCGACGCGCGCCCACGGCCCGCAGCAGCACCAGCGCGTCGCGCTTCTGCACGGTCAGGATCTGGAAGAAGACCGCGGTGACGATGGCCACGACCAGGTAGAGCAGGACGTAGAGGATCGAGAACGAGCGCGTGATGGTGCCGGCTCCGGGCAGGCTGGTGATGGCCGTGGCGGCGTCGACTGCCTCGACCCCGTCGACCAGGTCGGTGATGTCGGCCGCCAGGGTGGCCGGGTCGACCCCGTCGGCGGCAGCGACCGCGATCGCCGAGGTGGGCAGCGGGACCGGTGCCCCGGCGCGTGCGGCGGTCGCGTCGGCCACGACGTCGCGGGTCGTGAACAGCGTCGGCAGCACGTTGAAGGTGGCGCCGTCGGCCTCGCCCACGACGTTGATCGGGACGCCGGCAAGTTCGAGGTCGTCGGTGTCGGGGGCGGCCACGAACCCGCTGGCGGCCAGGACGGCGCCACCGCTGGCGGTGATGGTGGACCCGCTGCTGAGTTCCGCCGGGAGGGCAGGGGAGTCCGGGTCGACGGCCACCACGGCGGTGGGTTCGTCGTCGACGTCGAACACCGTGAACGTCACGGGACTCGACCGATCGACCCCGTCGACGGCGGCGACCTCATCGGCCACGCCCTCACCCAGCACGGAGGCCTGTGGGTTGCGCCGAGCCGCGTCGTCGTAGATCCAGACGTCGGCGTCGGCGGCCTCGAACGCGCCGGTCAGCCCACCCGTCAGCGCACCGGCGACGGCCTGGAAGAACAACAGGAGCAGCACCAGGAGCCCGATCGCGCCACCCAGCAGGGCGAAGCGTCCGAGCGAGCGGCGGATCTCGGCGAGGGCGAGGAACATGCCACGAACCGTATCGCGACGCGACGTCGTGTCGCAAAGATGTGGTCCGGCATAGGATCGCGGCATGCCGAAACTGTGGGCCGACTCGCTGGACGAACACCGGGCGCTGGTGCGCGCCCGACTGGTCGACGCCTTCCTCGAACTGGTCGAGGAGCACGGGTTGGACGAGGTCACGGTGTCGGCCGTGGCCGCGCGGGCCGACCTCGCGCGGTCGGCCGTCTACAACCACGTCGACCATCTCCACGACCTTGCGTTGTGGCACGCCGAGCGGGTCATGGGCGAGTGGTTGGCGGACCTGCAACGCAACGAGGTCGTCTCGGGGGATGCCTGGACCCGGATGGAGGCGTTGGTGCGTGCCTCCCTGGCCGTGTTCGCCAGTGATCCGTTGGCGGGTCTCGACCTCGGCGCCCACCTCGACGAGGAGCGGTCCGCACGGCTGTACGGGCACCTCCAGCCGATCATGGCTCACCTGCACGCGATCGTGGCTGACGGGGTGGCGTCGGGGGAGTTCGTCGACGAGGACCCGCGCGACCTGGCCGGCTTCGTGTGGGCCACGATCGGTGGCTACCGGACGGTCGTGGGCCAGGGCCGGATGCCGGCCGACCACGCCACCGACGTCCTGGTCCGCCTCCTCGCCCGCGCCATCCGTCGCGCTCCCGACTGATCGTTGCCCGGACCGTGCCGCAGTCCCATCCGGCGATGTGAGTTGGGCGCAGCGATGTGAGTTGCATACGTCAGGCGCGGCGAAGTCACATCGGTTCGTCGTATTCACATCGCTCGGTCCAGCCATCGGAGAACCGCTGACGGTGGATGATTGGGAGTCAAACCCGATCCGGGCAAGGATCGACTCTCCGGCTGCGAGCCGCACTCCACTCGCACCTGTCTCGCTCGCACGCCGGGAGGATCCGACGCATCGTAGTTGTCCTCGACCAACCAGAAGGTGATCGCCGCTCCAACGTGGACTTGCCCGGGGTCGACATCCGGTGCCGGCGCCTGTGCAGTCGTCAGCTCGATTCGGGCCGGGTCGGCCTCAAGACCTGCTGTATGAAGTCGTTCTTGGCGGCGCTGTAGGCGTCCCGGTCGCGGGGGTGGTCGGCGGCCAGTACGCGCTTCAGATCGTCGTACTCCTGTCGGGTGCGAGGATTCTCGCGAAGTTGTTCCCGGAACGCCACGTAGTCCGTCCACTGTCGGCCCCGGAACGCGACGACATGGACATGCGCCAGGCGACGAGTCGGAGGACCCAGGACGAACAGCCATCCGCCTTCGTCGGCCTGGTCTCCTCGGAACGCGAAGCCTGCCGGGGTCAGGGCCGCGATGCACGACGAGAGATCGAAATCGTCGGACACGGCGACCGCCACGTCGACCACCGGCTTTGCCGCCAGTCCGGGCACGGCGGTCGAGCCGATGTGCTCGATGGCCCGGGCGTGCGCTCCCAACGCGTCCGCCACCGACCCGGCCACCGCAACGAAGGCCTCGGACCATCGTCGGTCGTGCTGCGCAACCGCGACGTGTCCGCGTGCCAGACCCACCGAGTCCATCGCGTCGCCCATGTCCTGACCATACGGCAGCAGCCACATGGAGTTGAAGCAACCCAACGCAGCAGGAAGTGCAATCTCGCCGCGGGTCACGTGGCGATTGGGGCGGCCAGCACCTGGTCGGGGATGGCGAACGCGTCGACCAGGTCGACGGCCACCGGCGCGAGTTCGTCGCACAGGTCGTCGACGGTCCGGGAGATCGCCTTCGAGCGGGTGGCGGACAGCCGTTGGTGTTCCTGGTACCAGCCGCGGTTGGCCTCGATCGTGGCCAGCGCGTGCAGGTCGCACACGGTGTTCAGCAGTGCCCCGTGCTCGTCGCCGCCGTCCTCCACGGCGACCGCGAACGCCTCCATGATCCGGCGGTCGAGGTGCGCTTGGGCGGCCTCCAGCATGTGGGTCTGGCAGTCGAGGTAGACCGCGAACTCGTCGACGCCCGGGCGTCGCGCGCGCTCCATCCTCCGTGCCAGTCCGTCCACCACGTGCTCCTCGCGCCAAGCCAGCATCGCCAGTTGCCAGTCGCGGTTGCGCAACCCGGTCTCGGGCCCACCCTGGTCGCGATCCACCAGGTCGCGGATCCGTTCCCACGCGGTCGCGGCCGACGTGGCTTCCAGGATCGTGCTGACCACCCGCCCGGTCACGAACGTGGCCATGCCGCGCAGGTCCAGCGAGTTGAAGTCGTCGGCGAACCCCGACAGCAGGGCCTTGCCGACCTGCAGCATCAGGACCGTGTTGTCGCCCTCGAAGGTGGTGAACACCTCGGTGTCGGCCTTCAGGGCCCCGAAGCGGTTCTCGGACAGGTAGCCCAGCCCTCCGCAGGCCTGGCGGCACGTCTGGGCGGTGTCGGTGGCATGCGCCGTGGCGACCGCCTTCATGCCGGCGGCGTGGGCCTCCAGGGGTCGGCGGGCCTCGGCGTCGTCGTCGCCGAACACGGTCGCCAGTTCCTCCGCCAACCGTTGCTGGGCGAAGTGCAACGCGTAGGTCTTGGCCAACCGCGGGAGTAGTGCGCGACGGTGGGTGGGGTAGTCCATCAGGTGGATCGGGGTGCCGTCCGACCCCTCGAACTGCGTGCGACGGTCGGCGTGGCGGATGGCGATGGTCAGCGCCGACTTGGTGGCACCCATCGCTGCCCCGGCGATCGACACCCGGCCCTGGACCAGCGTGCCCAGCATGGTGAAGAACCGTCGCGCCGGCGACTCGATCGGGGAGGTGTAGGTCCCGTCGGCGTCGACGTGGCCGAACCGGTCCAGCAGGTTGGTGCGGGGCACGCGCACGTCGTCGAACCAGATGCGTCCGTTGTCGACCCCGTTGAGCCCGACCTTGTGGCCACAGTCCTCGATCCGGATCCCGTCCAGCACGGCGCCGTCGTCGTCGCGGATCGGGACCAGCAGGCAGTGGACCCCATGGGTGGTGCCGTCGACGACGAGTTGGGCGAACACGGCGGCCATGCGACCGTCGTCGGCCGCGTTGCCGATCCACTCCTTGAAATCAGTCTCGGGGTCGGGCGTGGTGACGACGAACTCGTCGATGCCGGGGTCGTACGTGGCCGTGGTCGCCAGTCCCGCCACGTCGGACCCGTGGACGCGCTCGGTCATGGCGAAGCACCCGGGCAGGTCCATCGAGATCACGTCGGCGAGGTATCGATCGTGGTGGGCTTGCGTGCCCAGGTGGAGGATGGCGCCCCCGAACAGCCCGAACTGGACCCCGGCCTTGATCAGCAGCGACAGGTCGCCGTGGGCCAACTCCTCGAACGTGGCCGTGGCCGCCACCAGGTCACCGCCGCCGCCGTACGCGACCGGCATCCCCAGGCTGAAGACCCCGTCGTCGGCCAGGTCGTGCAACCACGCGAGCACCTGGCCGCGATGGTCCGCGGTCGACAAGCCGAACAGGGCGGTGACGTCGTGGTCGACCAGGAAGTCCCGTGCCCGCGTGCGGGCGTCGGCCTGCTCGCCGTCCAGGAATGCCGCCAGGCGGGCGGGTTCGGGCGCCGGCGGTGGAGGCTGCGGGCTCGGCACCGGGTCGGCGACGTCGGGTGCGATGGTCGGGTCGGTGTCGGTGTCGGGCGACGCCGTCATGGGGTGCTCCTGGCCGATGGTGTCCAGACCACGGTATGTCGATGCTGGCCCGGCCCGGTCTGGCGATCGACCAGCCCGTCGACCGCCGACCGCCGGTCCCACCTCGGTCCGGGGACGGCCCGGTGACGCCTCGTGTGCGCGAATCGTCCCGCCCGTGGAGACCAGCGCGCACGCTCGGCCGCGGGAGCGTCGTGGGGGAGGGTCGGGGCGGTGGCTACGGTCGGGGCCCGCGAGGCGAGCTGGGCGACAGGGGGCAGGCGTGGCAGGTGAGCCGGGTGGCGTGGCCGTGGTGACCGACTCCACGGCTGACCTGCCCAACGACGTGGCCGAACGGTTCGGTCTGCGCGTGGTGCCCATGTCGGTGACCTTCGGGACCACCACCGAGGTGTCCCGGGTCACGATGAGCGACGAGGAGTTCTACGTTCGGCTGGCCTCGGCGACCGCGCTGCCGACGACGGCCCAACCCAATCCGCACTGGTTCATCGAGGCGTGGCAGGACGCCGCCGACGACGGCCGTGAGGCGGTCGTCTCCCTGCACGTGTCGCGCGAACTGTCCGGCACGGTGTCGCAGGCCCAGCGGCTGTCCGCCGAGGCCGTGCTGCCGGTCACGGTCGTGGACTCGCGCCAGGTCGCGGGCGGGCTGGCCCTGATGGCGGTCGCGGGCCAGCGCGTGGCCGCGGGCGGAGGTTCGGTGGCACGGGTCGTGGCGGCGGCCGAGGCGGTCGGCGAGGTGGTCGTCAACGCGATGGTGGTCGACACGATGGAGTACCTGCGCAAGGGAGGTCGGGTCTCCGGCGCTGCGGCCACGCTGGGACGGGCGCTGCGGGTGCGGCCGATCCTGGGCGTGCGTGACGGCCGGATGGAACCGGTCGGCCGCGCGCGCACGGTCCGGGCCGGCATCGAACGGATGGTCGACGCGATCGAGGAGCAGCACGGGCAGACGCCGCTCGCCATCGTTGTGACCCACGGGCTGGCGCCCGACGGCGCGGACCTCGCCCTGGAGCGGGTTCGGGAACGGCTGGTCGTGGACTCGTCGCTGGTCACCGTGTTCGGCCCGGTGCTCGGGACCCACGCCGGGCCCGGTGCGGTCGCGATCGCCGCCGCCCCTGCGGAACTGGTCGGACCGCTCGACGGCTGAACAGGCCGGACGGGCGCGTGGTCGTCCACAGCCGGGTCGGTCGGGGGACCGGCACGCGCCCGTGGGGGACACGCTGCGGGCATGGATCGATCGTGGGCGGACCGGCTCGCCGACGACCTGGCCGCGTCCCGTGCCGAACTGGCCGGGTTGGCGCTGCTGGTCGTCGGCGGAATCGTCGTGGCCGTCGTGGTGGTGGGTGGCCTGCCGGCCCGCACCGGCACCATCACGGAGGCGGGAGGATCGGAGGCGGTCCTCGACCGACCGCCTGACGGGGCGATCGTGCCTTCGGCGGCTCCGTCGTCCACCCCTGGGCCGGTCGTCGTGCACGTCACCGGGGCGGTGGCGGCGCCGGCCGTGCTGGAGTTGCCGGCAGGATCGCGACTGGTCGATGCAGTCGACGCGGCCGGTGGGGCACGTGGGGACGCCGCGCTGGAGGCCCTGAACCTCGCACTGCCGCTGGTGGACGGCCAGCGCCTGCACGTTCCCACGGCCGCGGAAGCCGCGGCCGCCGCACCGACCGGCGGCGCGTCGCCGGACGCGACCGCGGCGCCACCGGTCACGCTCGACCCCGGGACCGGGCTCCCCGCCACGGCCGGCATCGCCAGCCCGGGAGTCGAGCAGGGCCCCGTCACCGCCGACGGCCTGCTGGACCTCAATCGTGCGACCACGGACGACCTGGAGGAACTGCCGGGAGTCGGACCGGTCCTGGCCGGGCGGATCGTC
>JBBSMS010000061.1:0-18932 GCA_038233055.1 Nitriliruptorales bacterium | reverse complement strand
GTCTTCTAGTGCAAGGAAGGGGTTGGCCACTGCGCCGTTGAACTGGTCGCTCGCACTCTTGACGACGCGACCAACCGGTGTGAGCTTCCCCCCGACCGACAGGGGCAGCGCGGGATCCTCCCATGTGAGGTCGCCCGTCGGGCCGCTCATCGCGTCTCTCGAGTGCTCCACGAGCCGGTCGCCGTCATACGCCATCACCAAGAGCTCGACCTCGTCCGCTCGCCGCGAGCAACGAACGGCGTACCAGGTGTCCGGGGCAACCACCTTGGAGGCCCCGACCAAGACCTCTCCGTCCGGTCCCTCGATGCGACAGGAGGGCTTGTCCTTGTCGATGTCGATCTTGTACTGCGCACCCGTTCCGAAGAGACCACGTTGAATAAGGTTGTCGCCGTTGTCGGTCGGGTCACCTGCCGACTGCTCGTCGATACGGAACTCGGCCCCGAACTCGAAGTCGGACTCCCCCGGAGCCAGGACGTCACCCTCCCCGGTGTTCGTCACTACGAGGACGGCCCGCTCTGCGGAGGACGGTTCGTCGTCGTACGAGGGGAACTCGAACGCACGCTCGCCGCTCGGTGATGTCACAGGCTCGACACCTCCCCCGTTGAGAGTTGCGATCTCCTGCTGCACCGCGCCCTTGCCGGCTTGATCCACGGTGAGCAGAGACAACCCCTCGCGCGCACCTTCGGGCACCAGGAGGTGGACCACACGGACATCGGGGAGCAGCGAGTCGGGGGCCTGGGTCACCTCGACCGGGTCGCTGGTCGCAGTGATCGGCACCGACGAAGGGCTCAACGAAGGTTCAGTCGCAGTGATCGGCACCGACGAAGGTTCACCGGTGTCGGCACACGCAGACAACGCAAGCAGTACCAGAACGGCCGAGCCGCAGAGTCTGCGACCGACGCGAATCACACCATGAGTATGCGGTATGAGTCCTGTTCTGCGCTCGACCTGGTCGCTCCGACGCACCTCCACAGGGTTGGTGTTTGTCCGCGCGTCGCGCCGGCGGCTGGTCAGGGCAGCGCCGTTGGTCTTGGCAGCGTCGGACGCAGAGCCCACAGGCTGAGTCGTCGTCATCAAGTCGTCCTCGTCGGGCCCGGAGCCGTCGGAGGAGTCAGCCTGAGAGCAGCCGCCGAGGACGGCGGCGAGCAGGACCGTCGAAGCCAGAAAGCCCTGCTCGTGAACAGACCTTCCAGCACGAGCGCGGCAGTCGCGGTGGAGACAAGGGAGCGTGAGCGATGCAAGAGATTCATGAGCAGTTCTCTCTGAGGATGGGTGACCCCTCTCCGGGACAAGCGCTCAGTATGCACGAACATGCGCCGACACGCTGGACAAAACCCCGAAGAACTCTACTTGGGCTTACCCAACCGGGATGGAGGACGGGGAAAGTTCTGCGGACCAGGTGTCGATCGGCCTGGTCGCCGCCGGCTTCCCCAACTGCGAGATCGTTCGTGCGCCTGCTCGCCGCTCCGTGAGCTACGGCTTCAGGACGGGCGCAGGACGACGTTGACCATGGTGGCCTTGCGGGACGAGGCATCTGCGGTGGCAGTCAGGCCCGCAACGAGGCCAGTGGGGACCTGCTTCGTGTCAGCGAGCAGGGAGCTGACCCTGCCGGAGCCGATGCCGATCCGTTCGGCGCGGTCGGTAACGCCGGCGGGGGAGACCCAGTCGGTGGTGGCGCTGGTCTTGTCGCTCCAGAAGGAGACCACCCAGGAGCCGGTGTCGTCGGCAGTGGCGGACGGGGTGGTGTGGTCGCGGCGGTTGAGAGTCTCGGCGATCAGCGCCGAGGAATCGATGACCGCGCCGCGGTACGCGGCACCGCTGAGCACGTACTTCGCTTGGCCGTCGAGCGGGACGCTGACCAAGCGGCCGGCGTCACCGGCCACCGCGCTCCTTGCCCACACCCAGGTCTGGATCTGGCTGAGGTCACCCGCCCCGCTCTGCAACTGGGTCCAGCCCCCACCGGCAGTGGGTCCGGGGGTGGTCGCGGCTCGATTGGTCGTCAGGAAGAGGAGGAGCTGGTCCCCGGGCTGGATACCGGCGGGCAGGGTGAGCCGGGCGGAGATGGCGTTGCCGGTACTGGAGGCCGCGGCGACGAACGACAAACCGCCAGTCGGCGGGGGCGCGTCGGTGCCGACGTCGATCTGGACTCGACCGATGTTGCCCGAGAAGTAGTCGCAAGTGACCGCGACCTGGTCGCAGTACAACTTCCCGCCGATGGTGAGCGTGGCGTTGTTCGCGATGTTCCCCGTCGGCTGACCGTTCGTGCGGATGTCGACACCGTCGACGGTCATGGTGACGCCACGTTCGTCCCGGACGCAACGCACCGTGTGCCACGCGCCGTCATTGAGTGGCTGCGGCGACTTGACGGAACTGTTCCCCGTGGATCCGCGGAAGATGCACGCAACGATGCCCTTGGGCGCCTGGAACTTGAACATGCCACCTGCGGCGCCGGACTGCCCCTTCTGGATGATGTTGCCGAAGCCGTGGACCGTCTTGAACTGGACGGTGACGGCATAGTCCCTAGTCCCCGGGTTGAGCCGGCTGTCGCTGATCTGCAGCAGGCGTTCGGGCTCGGCCGGCGGGCTGGCCGGAAAGCGATAGGGCCACCGGTACGCGGTTTCGCCCTCGACGACGACGCCGGTTTGGATGCTGGTCCCGATATAGCCGTGCAGGCCGTTGCCGCTGCTGTCGACCATGGCCCGGGCACCAGGGGGCTCGTTCATCTCCCACACAGCCAGGGGCGTCATGGGCTCGGCCGCAGCCGAAGGTGCGGCGGTCAGCATGAGCAACCCCGAAACCACCCCTGCCAGGATCCGGCTCACGTTTCGCCCAGACGTGAAGAATGCAGAGACGTTCATGGAGACGACCCCCCGGGTCGACCGAGATCCTGACGCACGGATGTCCCGGCACCTACGACACTGGTCCCGTGTGGACCAGCGACAACTTTACGGGCTCGACCCAGTTCCTCGCAGAGACCGAGGTCCCGCTCCCCCTGGGACAATAGTCCCGACACGTCGTCCCGTCCTCGAAGTGAGACTACATCACGAGCCCCGCAAGGAGCGAGCCTGAACCGCCCGGATCTGGTAGACACTCCAATCCTTGAAAAGGATGGATGATGCCAAACCACGGCAAGCATCCCGATGAACTGCGCGAGCGTGCCGTCAGGCTCGTGTTGAACCACCAGCACAAGTACGGCTCGCAGTGGGAGGCGATCTGCTCGGTCGCCGAGAAGTTGGGCCCGCGCGCCGAGACCGTGCGCCTGTGGTCCGCAAGGCCGAGACCGACACCGGCCGACGTCCCGGCCCGACCAGCGAGCAGAGCTGAAGCGGGTGAAGCGTGAGAACCGCGAGTTGCGCCGGGCAACGTCACGTTGTCGTTCATCGAGCCGATGTTGCAACTACCACCTGAGCGCGGGTGTCGGATCGGCGATGGTAGAGGTCCAGGACCCGAGCGCGGCCTTGACGGCGAAGTCCGGATCGCGAGGGAAGATCCACGACCGATGATGCCGGGGCTTGATCGCGCCCAGCAGACACCCAGCGCCAGTTCGTGGTGGCGAAGACCCCACTCGATCCGGGTGGGGTCCTCGGTGATCATGGCCTCGTCGCGCGAGACGGGCGTCAGCCAGCGGGTTGCAGGACCAGCGTGGCCATCGTCGCCTTCTGGTTGGACTCGTTGGCCGTGGCGGTCAGCCCGCCGTAGGTGCCCGGTCCGACCGGGCCACCGTTGTCGGTGACGAGCGAAGAGATGTGCCCCCCGCCGGACCCGAAGTCCTCGGCACGCACCGTCTCGCCGGCCGGCTCGGACCAGTCGGTCGTCCCGGACGTCTTGTCCGCCCAGTACGACAGGATCCGGGCCCCGTCCACGGTCGACTCGACCTGTGGCGTGGTGTGCGCGAAGCGGTAGACGGTCTCGTCCACCAGGGTCGACAGCGCCACGGGCGAGGTCGTGTCCGTCCCCTCGTAGGCGAGCACCGAGAGGTTGCCCTTGGTGCGCTCGCTGACGTCGACGGTCACGGCTCCCCCGACGTCGCCACCCTGGACGACCTTGGTCCACACGCTGGTCTGCATCGAGCCCGACTCGACCATGCCCAACTCGGTCCAGCCGGTCGTGCCGCCGATCGGGCCGACGGTGACGCCGGACCGGTTGACGGACAGGAACATCACCATGGCGTCGCCGGCGGCGATGCCGTCAGGCAGGTCCACGCCGAAGCCGGTCTGGTTGCCGACCTCGGTGCGGGCACCGACGAAGGCGATGTCGCCGGCCACGCCGGCCTCGTCGACGCTGACCGACTGGGTGACCTCGTCCTGCAGTCCCTGGTTGTCGGTCACCGTCAGCGTGACCTGGTAGGTCCCGGGGTCGCCGTAGGTGTGGTTGACCTGAGCTCCCGTGTCCCCGGTCTGGTCACCGAAGGCCCAGTCCCAGGACTGGACGGTGCCGTCGGTGTCGCTGGACCCTGACCCGTCGAAGGAGCACGACAGGTCGGTGCAGTCGACCGTGAAGGCCGCGACGGGCGCCTGTGGGCCGGGAGGCGACGAGGTCGCGGGCTCCAGGACCAGGGTGGACATCGTGGCCTTCTGGTTGGATTCGTTGGCCGTAGCGGTCAGACCACCCTGTGTCCCTGCAGACACCGGGCCGCTGTCGGTGAGCAACGAGGTGACGCGACCGCTACCCGATCCGAAGATCTCGGCTCGCACCGTCTCGCCAGCCGGCTCGGACCAGTCGGTCGTCCCGGACGTCTTGTCGGCCCAATGCGACACGACCCAGGCGCCCTCGACCTCAGAGACGACCTCGGGGGAGGTGTGGCTGCTGCGGTAGACCGCCTCGCCGACCATGTCGAAGGCATGGACGGGATCGGTCTCGTTTGTGCCCGAATACGACACCAGGGTCAGTGTTCCCTTCGAGCGCTGGGTCACGTCCACGGACACCGTCTGGCCCAGGTCGGCGGATTCGGCCGCCTTGGCCCAGACGATGGTCTGGATCGAGCCGGACGTGGTCACGCCGACCTCGGTCCAGCCAGTCACGCCGCCGGGCGGTCCCACGGTCACGTTGGAGCGGTTGACCGACGCGTACAGCAGCAGCGCATCGCCCATCTGGGTGCCATCGGGCACGTCGGCGGTGAACACCGTCTGGTTGCCGACCTCGGTGTCGACGCCGATGAAGGCGATGTTCTCGCCCACGCCGCCCTCGGAGACGGTGACGGACTGCGTGGCCTGTCCGGTCATCTGGTCGTTGTCGGTGACGGTCAGGGTGACGTCATAGGTGCCATCGGTGGCGTAGTCGTGCTCCACCACGTCCCCCGTCCCCGACGTGTTGTCGCCGAAGTCCCAGGCCCACCCGTCCACGGTGCCGTCGGCGTCCGACGAGCCGGTGCCGTCGAAGCTGCACATCAGGTCCGTGCAGTCCACGGTGAACGAGGCCTCCGGTGCCACGGGGGCACCCTCGACCATGACATCCTGGGTGGTCTCGTCGGTCAGGCCCTGGCTGTCGGTCACGGTCAGCGTCACGGCGTAGGAGCCGCTGGCCGGGAACTCGTGGTCGACCTGCTCGCCGCTGTCGGCGCTGCCGTCGTCGAAGTCCCAGGCCCAGTCGACGACGGTGCCGTCGTCGTCCATGGACCCGCTGCCGTCGAAGCTGCACGACAGGTCGATGCAGTCGAAGGTGAACGACGCCGTGGGGGCCACCGGGGCGGTGTCCACCGTGACGGTCTGGGTCTCCTCGCCGCTGAGTCCTTCCTCGTCGGTCACGGTCAGGACCACGTCGTAGTCGCCGGCGGCGGAGAAGTCGTGCGTGACGACCTCACCGACGTCGTTGCCGTCGCCACCGAAGTCCCAGGTCCAGCTGGTGATGTCACCGGCCAGGTCGGAGGACGCGCTGGCGTCGAAGGTGCAGGACAGCTCCGTGCAGTCGACCGTGAAGGACGCCGTCGGCGCACGGGAGAGCGTCACCGTCTTCGTCGCGGTGTCGTCCAGGCCCTGGGCATCGGTCACCGTCAGGGTCGCGACGAAGTCCTCGTCGGTGTCGTAGTCGTGGACCACGACCTCACCGCTGTCGGTGGTGCCGTCGCCGAAGTCCCAGTCGTAGTCGGTGATGGTCGAGTCGACGTCGCTGGATGCCGACGCATCGAAGGTGCACGAGACGCCCTCGCAGTCGACG
Source organism: Nitriliruptorales bacterium (assembly GCA_038233055.1). GTDB lineage: Bacteria > Actinomycetota > Nitriliruptoria > Nitriliruptorales > Nitriliruptoraceae > Salsipaludibacter. The sequence goes on along the minus strand of JBBSMS010000061.1, from coordinate 12,779 downwards.
GTGAACTCGGCCTCGGGGGCGACCGGGGGGGCACCCTCGACGGTCACCACCGTGGTGTCGGTTCCGGTCGCACCGTCCTCGTCGGTGACGGTCAGCGTGACCTCCCACGTGCCGGAGGCAAACGTGTGCGAGGCGCCGGGACCGGTCGCGGTCTGGCCGTCACCGAAGTCCCACGCCCAGTTACGGATGGTGCCGTCCTGGTCCGACGAACCCACGGAGCCGAAGAGACAGTCCGCCTCGTCGCACGTCGCGGTCACCAGGGCCTTGGGGGCCCGGTTCGGCACGGCCTCGGAGGCGTCGGAGTAGGCCGTGATGCCACCCGCCTGCCAGGACCCACCGTCGGCGTCGGCCACGGTCGCGATCGTCCCGGGCACGGCCTGTCCGTCGGTGAAGTCCACCGAGCGGAGCACGCCGTCGACGTTCCCGTACAGCAGCGTCCCCGACTCCACGTCCAGGTGCAGTCCACGGACGTCGCGCCAGTCGAGTCCGGCGATGTTGCTCTGGGCCGTGAAGCCCTCGGACGCGACGACGCGGCTCTCGGGTTCGAAATGGCGCCAGTAGAGCTGGCCGGAGCCCTCGACCGTGTAGTACAGCCGCTTGGTGTAGGGGTCGAACGTGGCGCCCGACAGCTGCGACACCGGGAAGTACTGCGCCGAGAGGCCGTACAGGTCGAGCTGCTCCTCGGGACCGAAGTTCGTCCCGTCGAAGTCGCGCGCGTACAGGTTGCCGTCGGACGAGCCGTAATAGAGTGTCCCGCTCAGCATCCAGGCACCGCGGGTGGTGGACCAGTCGATCCCGGCGCCGACCTGGCTGGCCGCGCCGACGTTGGTCGTGGTCGCGTCCTGGGTCTCCATGGTCGTCGAGGTGTCGAACGGCTGGTCGACGAGTGCCGGATCGACGATCTCGATGGCGTTGACGAGCGGATTCTCTGTGACGTGGCCCCAGTCGATGTCGATGTTGCCGTCGCTGGTGACGGGGAAGGTGTAGACGCCACCGACGTCGTGGCCCAGGTCCGCGGACAGGTCCAGGTTGTCCAGCACGGTGTCTCCGTCGATCGCGACGTCGAAGACGCGCTCGCCGGGCCCGTCCGTGCAGGTGCAGCGGTTGCCGAGGTACAGGCGCACCTGGACGTCCCGGCCGAGGTCGACGGGGAAGTCCCAGGACATCTCCGGGGCGCTGCCCGGGTCCCAGCGCTCGCTGGAGTAGACCTCACGCGGCGTGGACTCCGGCACGTCGTTGGAGACCGTGGGGACGGTTCCATACCCGGCGGCATTGCTGCCCGTGTTGCGCAGGGGGCTGGTGCTGGCCTGGTCGGCGGCCCAGTCGATGCCGCCGTCGGAGGAGCCCAGCGCGGGGCCGCCGGCGTTCACGCGATACAGGTAGGCGGGGTTGGGCTGGCCCACGTACCGCGGAGCCTGCAGGAGTTCGCCGGGGAGGGGTCCGGGCGCGGCCTCGGGGATCGGGCCGGCGCCGCCGCCGGTGTCGGGGAACAGCGCCAGTCGCGGGTGGTACTCGCCCGCCCACCGCTGGGTGTTCGACCCCATGTAGATGCCTTCGTCGGCCGTCAGCATGTCGAACACGCCGACACCGCGTTGGCGACCCGGGTCCCAGGAGTACGGCAGGCCACTGACGGGGCTGAGGGCGGCCAGACCTTCACGCGGCACGGCGCCCGGTCCGGCGCGGTCACCGGCGTAGTTGTTGTTCACCCAGCGCTGGTGCCCGCCGATGTAGATGGCCTCACCGGTCAGGGCGTTGGCATAGAGCGTGTCACCGCCGGTGTAGGTGATCCACGTCGGCTGCTGGTTCGATCCGCTGGCGGCGAGCTCCCACCGGACACTGGTGTCGCACAGCTGGTTGGAGCGGTAGGCACCGGTCGTGTTCACGTTGAAGTAGGCGCCGTCGGGCGAGATCTGGACGTCGCGCATGTAGGTGTCGAACACCGAGGCGCACATCGTCTGGGTGTAGCGCGGGGTGCTCCAGTCGTAGACCACGGACGGGTTGGCGGCGACGTCGAGCTGGACGATGTGGTCGTGGTCCTGGCCGTCCACGGTGCCGAAGTTGCCCACAGCCACCAGGCGGGTGTTGTCCGGGGAGACGTCGAACTTGAGGATCTGGGCGGAGCCGTTGCCATCGTTGCCGCCGTAGGGGTCGGTGAACGAGTGGTCGACGTCGGGCAGGACGTCTCCGGTCTGGGGGTCGACGGCGGCGAGCAGGCTACGGTCATTGCCCTTGATGGTGCTGAAGGCGCCCGCGACATAGAGCCGGTCGCCCCGCAGCTGCAGGTCGTTGACGCGGCTGTTGGTGTTGGCCTGGAAGCCCGACAGCACCGACCCGTTGCGGGTGTCCAGTCGGGCGAGGTTGCGCCGGGTGGTGCCGTTGACCGAGTTGAACCGGCCCCCGACGTACACCGAGAACCCGTCCTCGGCCGGCACCAGCGCCTCGACCGTGTTGTTGAGGGCTGGCGAGAAGGACGGGTCGATGACCCCCGTGTCGCGGTCGAACGCGAACAGGTATCCCTGGTTGACGACCCCGCCGCCCACGTTCTGGATCTGGCTGAAGGAGCCACCCACCACGATGAGGTTGCCGACCTCTTCGATGGCGTAGACCGCCCCGTCGAGGACGTAGGGCGTCTCGCCGGCCGGGTTGTCGCTGACGACGAAGTCCTGGAAGTCGACGAGGGCGTCGGCTGCACTGGGCGGGAGGCCGACGATGGCGAGCAGACCGGCGAGCGCCCCGACCAGCAACGTGCGGACCTGCCGCCGCGAGGCGGTCACCGGCGTGATGAATGCAGAGACGTTCATGGAGATGACCCCCCGGTCGACCGAGATCCTGACGCACGGATGTCCCGGCACCTACGACACTGGTCCCGTGTGGGACCAGCCATGACTCTACGGGCTCGACCCAGTTCCCAGCAGAGACCGAGGTCTCGCTCCCCCGGGACAATAGTCCCCCGACACGTGGTCCCGTCCTCGAAGTGAGAGGACCTGACGAGCCCCCGCAGCTGGGCAACCTGCACAAGTGGGCCTGTGCCCCGAAGTCGCTGGCCCAACACGAGCCTGACGGCACGCTCGCGCACTGGTCTACAGCCCGGCCGACGGCGTGTAGGTGCCCCACTCGTCGCGCAGCACGTCGCAGACCTCCTGCAGCGTGGCCCGAGCCTGCAGCGCGGCCCGCATCGGGACCAGCAGGTTGTCACCGGAGCCGACCGCGTCCCGCATGTCGTCGAGGCACGAGTCGACCACCGACTGGTCCCGCGCCGCCTTGACCTCCTCGATGCGCGCCACCTGCTGCTCCCGGATCGACTCGTCGACCCGCTGCAGGTCGGGCTGGACGTCCTCGTCGCGCTGGTACCGGTTGACCCCCACCACCACCTGCTCGCCGGACTCCACCGCCCGGGCGATGTCATAGGCCGAGCGCTCGATCTCGCCCTTCTGGTAGCCCTCCTCGATCGCCGCGACCGCCCCGCCGATCTCGTCGATCGCCTCCAGCTCCTCCATGACCTCGGCCTCGATCCGGTCGGTCATCGACTCGACCAGGTAGCTGCCCGCCAGCGGGTCGACGCTGCGCGCGACGTCGGACTCGTGCGCGATGACCTGCTGGGTGCGCAGGGCCAGCCGGGCCGACTGCTCGGTCGGCAGCGCGAGCGCCTCGTCGTAGCTGTTGGTGTGCAGTGACTGGGTGCCGCCCAAGGTCGCGGCCAGCGCCTGGATGGTGACCCGGACCATGTTGACCTCGGGTTGCTGCGCGGTCAGTTGGACGCCGGCGGTCTGGGTGTGGAACCGCAGCATCATGGACTTGGGGTCGGTGGCGCCGAAGCGGTCGCGCATCAACCGGGCCCAGATCCGGCGGGCCGCACGGAACTTGGCCACCTCCTCCAACAGGGTCGTGCGCGACACGAAGAAGAAGCTGAGCCGGGGCGCGAACGCGTCGACGTCCAGCCCGGCCGCCAGGGCCGCCTCGACGTAGGCGATCCCGTCGGCGATGGTGAAGGCCACCTCCTGCACCGGCGTCGCCCCCGCCTCACCGATGTGGTAGCCGGAGATGGAGATGGTGTTGAACGCGGGCAGGCGCTCGGCGCAGTAGGCGAAGGTGTCGGCGATCAGCCGCAGCGACGGCTCGGGCGGATAGATGTAGGTGCCGCGGGCGATGTACTCCTTCAACACGTCGTTCTGGATGGTGCCGCGCAGGTCGACGGCGTCCACGCCCTGTTCCTCACCCGCGATCTCGTACATCAGCAGCAGCAGGGCGGCCGGGGCGTTGATCGTCATCGAGGTCGAGACCTCGTCCAGCGGGATCCCGTCGAACAGGATCTTCATGTCCTCGACGGTGTCGATCGCGACCCCGACCTTGCCGACCTCGCCGTCGGCGATCTCCGCCGACGAGTCGTAGCCCATCTGGGTGGGGAGGTCGAAGGCGACCGACAGGCCGGTCGTGCCCTGGTCGAGCAGGTACTTGTAGCGCTGGTTGGACTCCGCGGCGGTCGAGAACCCGGCGTACTGGCGCATCGTCCACAGCCGCCCGCGGTACATGCTGGGGTACGGCCCGCGGGTGTAGGGGAACTCGCCGGGGGCGCCCAGGGCCTCGTCGGGGTCGAAGCCGTCGAGGTCGTCCGGCCCGTAGACCTCCTCGATCGGGAAGCCACTCACGGCCGTGAACTCGTCGGTCATGGGCTCGTCCTGGGCTCGTGGCGGGTGGTGGGCATCGTCGGGACGGGTGGTGGCCGCGGACGTTTGTGAGCCCTTGGGCGAGCAAACTCCACTGCGTCCGAAGGGCGCGCGTCAACCGATGTGGTCGTGCAGGAACGCCACCGAGTCGTCCCACGTCTGGGCCGCGAGGTCGGCGTCGTAGTGGCCGAACGGGTCCTCGTCGTTGAAGAAGGCGTGCTTGGCGCCCTCATGGATGCGGATGTCGACCTCCGGGGAACCCGACGCCTGCAACTTCTCCTCCAGGTCGCGCACCTGCTCCGGCGGGGCGAAGTCGTCCTCGGAACCGAAGTGGCCCAGCACCGGTGCCGTGACCTTCGACAGGTCGACCTGGTCGTAGCCGCCGACGCCGTACCACGGCACTGCGGCCCCGATCCGGTCGCCCTGCTGGGCGGCCAGCACCAGCACGAAGCCACCACCCATGCAGTACCCGACCGCCCCGACGGTGTCGGAGGTCACGGCACCATGGCCCTCCAGGAAGTCCAGTGCTCCCGACAGGTCGGTCGCGGCCTGGTCCACCGGCAGGTCCTGCATCAACTGGCCGGCCTCGTCGGCGTCATGGGTCGTGGTGCCGCCGTAGAGGTCGGGCGCCAGGGCGACGAAGCCCTCGGCGGCGAACCGGTCGGTGACGTCCTTGATGTGGTCGGTCAGCCCCCACCACTCCTGAATCACGATCAGCCCGGGCCCCGAGCCGGACTCCGGCGTGGCGAGGTAGCCGTGCGCGCTGCCCCCGTTGCTGGGGAAGGTGACGTTCTGGTACGGGTTGTCGGCCATGTGCGTGGATCCTGTGGTGGAGTGGCACCAACCATACGGCTTGGCCCCTGGACGGTCGGCTGACCATCCGGCCGCATCCGGGCCCCTGCTCCGCCCTACTGGTAGGAGACGAAGTACGGGGTCGGGTCGACCGCGGCGGTGTCCTCCGGCGACCGGGTCTCGGGCGAGTCCTCGTCGTAGAAGTTCTTCCAGCCCCACCACACCTGGTCCGGCCCGGCCTCGGTCAGCACCTCGTAGGTGTCGTTCTTGAGCGTCTGCGGGCCCTGGCCGTCCATCTGCAGCATCGTGGCCAACTCCGCCGGGAAGTGCAGGTCCTCACGATCGGTCAGCATCGACAACCGGAAGCCGTGGATCATCAGCAGCTTCTGCGGCAGGACCTCCTCGCGAACGATCCCGGCCAACCAGTCGCTGACCTCGTTGACCTCCGCCGTGGTGACCGTGCCGATCTGTTCGATGTGGACCTCGTCGGGCGCCAGGCGCCACTCCGGGTCGAGCGCGAGCCCCACGTTCGGGCGCCGCAACAGGTCCTCGAGCCGCTTGGCCTGGGTCAGGAAGTCCTCGCGGCCGGGCTGGAGGTCCAGCACGACGTAGAGGCCGGCCTCGGTGGCTCCGTCGACCCATTCGGTGAGCAGGTCGAGGTCCTCCTTGCGCGAATAGGACTCGTCGGGCTCGGGCTCGCCCGATGCCACCGTCGCGATGATCTCGAAGGCCGGCACGACCGAACTGTCCCCGAACAGGCCCTCGTACTCCGCGGCGAGGTCCTCGGTGTAGGCGATCGAACCTTCCAGGTCGCGCTCGCCGAGCACGCCCAGCGCCGGGCCGCGCGGGTTGCCGTACGCGGCGATGAGGGTCCGGTCCGGGAACATGACCTTGCCCCCACCCACCAGTTCCGGGGCCTCGACGGCAGCCAGGAACAGACCCGGCCAGTCGGTCGGACCGATCGACATCGGTGGCGCGCCCGGCCACTGGTCGTCGGCGATCGCCAGCAGGATGCTGTCGGCCCCGGCCAGCGACTCCTGCAGGGCCGGCATCGCACGCGGGTCGTCACCGGTGAAGGGCACGGTCTCGACGCCGACGAGGTCCAGTGCGTGCGCGACGTCGGCGCGCAACGGTTGGTCGTCGTCCGGACGCACGACCGCCACCACCCCTGCGAGGGCGTCCGGGGCCGGGACGGACGCGGCGTCGGCCAGCATCGCGTCCACCGGTTCCGGCCGCGTGACCTGCGGACTTGGCGCGGGGGCCGGCGTGGCGCTGGCCGTGGCGTCGGGCGCGTCGGTTCCGTCACCGGTCGGCTCCGACGAGGGGTCGGGCGCGGGCACCTCCACTGTGACCTCGTGCACGGTGGCCGACGTGGTCGGTGGCGTGCCGATGGCCACGACCTGGCTGGTGCGCCATCCCGCCAGCAGGGCGTCGGTGGCCGGTGGGCCGGTCGGCTGCTCGCTGGCCACGGGGTCGTCGGTGGCCGAGGCGTCGCCAGTGGGATCGGTGTCCGGCGACGGAGTGGCGTCGTCCGCGCCCGCGTCAGCGCCACCACCGACCACCACCACCACCACCAACGGTGCCTGCAGGTCCCGTGCGAGTTCGGCGGCCACGTCCAGGTGCGGGCCGGTCGGCTGGTCGACGGTCACGACGACGGGGGCGGTCGCCACGACCTGGCCCAGCAGGCCGGCCGCCAGGTCGTCAGACGTGGCGGCCGCGACGTCGACGATGCCCGACGCCGGGCTGGCGAACTCCGGCAAGGCCCATCCCGACGGGGCGGGTTCCTCGGCCGTGGGCGGGCTGGCGGGGTCGATCGTGGACGGGGCATCGGTCCCCTCGGCCACCGGTTCGCGGAAGTCGGACACGGCCAGGGCCATCCACACCAGCACGCCGGCGCCGACGATCAGTGCCACGAGGATCAGCCACATGGCTGGTCCTCCCCCCGAGCGACGCGTCGCCATCACCCGTCCCGGTCGGACACGTCGGCGGTGTGTTCGGCCACGCTGGGGTGCTCGTCGTCGCCGGTGAAGTACTTGAAGGCGGCCACGCCGGCACCCACGACCAGCAGCGGGATACGCAGGGCCGGGGGCGTGAACTTCCACGCCTTGCGGACCAGTGGGGTGGCGGCGAGGATGGTCTTGACGTCCATGGGTTTGCCTCCTGGTGGCTGCGGGCAGGGTGCCGGGTCGACGCGGCCCCTGCTGGGGCCGGTCGTTCCAGCGTGCCCGTCAGGTGCTCCGGCGGTTGCGGAACTTCGCCTTGGCGTAGTCCTTGTTCATCATGGCGATGAAGTCGATCGAAATCTCCTTGGGGCAGGCGGTCTCACACTCCCCCATGTTGGTGCAGGAGCCGAAGTACGACTCCATGACCCCGACCATCGACTCCGTCCGTTCGTAGCGCTCGGCGTCCCCCTGGGGCAACAGGTTGAGGTGGGCGAGCTTGGCCGAGGTGAACAACTGGGCCGCACCGTTGGGGCAGGCCGCGACGCAGGCCCCGCAGCCGATGCACGCGGCAGCGTCCATGGCGAGGTCGGCGGTCTCCTTCGGGATCTGGGTCAGGTTGGCGTCCTGGGCCTGCCCGGTGTCGACCGTGACGTAGCCGCCGGCCTGGATGATCTCGTCGAAGGGCGACCGGTCCACGACCAGGTCCTTGATGATCGGGAACCCGCTGGCGCGCCACGGCTCGATCACGATCTCGTCACCGTCGTGGAACGTGCGCATGTGCAACTGGCAGGTCGCGGTCCCACGCTGGGGGCCATGGGGGACGCCGTTGATCATCACCCCGCACGACCCGCAGATGCCCTCACGGCAGTCGTGCGAGAACTCGATCGGCTCGTCGCCGTCCAGCACCAGCTCCTCGTTGACCAGGTCGAGCATCTCCAGGAACGACGCGTCGGAGGAGATGTCGGTGGCCTCGTAGGTGGCGAAGGACCCGGGAACGTCCGGGCCGGCCTGTCGCCACACCTGCAGCGTCAGATTCATGTCTACAACCTTCTCTGGAGTCTTCGAGCGTGCCTGCTGCTGGCGACCGGCCTGCTGCCGGGGGTCCGCGGGGGGCGGGCCCCCCGCGTTGCGAAGCCTTACTTGTAGCTGCGCTGGGACGGGGGCACGTAGCGGAAGGCCAACGGTTCCTTGTGCAGTTCCTGGGCCTCGCCCTGGCCCTGCCATGACCATGCCGAGACGTAGGAGAAGTTCTCGTCGTCGCGCTTGGCCTCGCCCTCGTCGGTCTGCGACTCCTCGCGGAAGTGCCCACCGGCGGACTCGTTGCGGTCCAGCGCGTCGCGCACCATCAACTCCCCCAGTTCGAGGAAGTCGGCGACCCGCCCGGCCTTCTCCAGCGACGAGTTCAGGGTGGCACCCGAGCCGGGGACCTTGACGTCGGTCCAGAACTCCTCGCGCAGCGCCGGGATCTCACCCAGCGCCTTGGCCAGGCCGTCCTCGTTGCGAGCCATCCCGCAGTAGTCCCACAGGATCTTGCCCAGTTCGCGGTGGAAGTGGTCCACCGTCCGGGTGCCGTCGATCGCCAGCAACTTCTTGGTGCGGGCGGTGACGTCCTCCTCGGCGGCGGCGAACGCGTCGTGGTCCAGCCCCACCTCGCCCTCGTTGAGCTTGTCGGCGAGGAAGTTGCCGATCGTGTACGGCAGCACGAAGTAGCCGTCGGCCAGCCCCTGCATCAGGGCGGAGGCGCCGAGCCGGTTGGCGCCGTGGTCGGAGAAGTTGCACTCGCCGATGGCGAACAACCCGTCGACGGTGGTCATGAGGTGGTAGTCCACCCACAGCCCGCCCATGGTGTAGTGCGGGGCCGGGAAGATCCGCATCGGCCGCTTCGTCGGGTCCTCGCCGGTGATGCGCTCGTACATCTCGAACAGGTTCGAGTACCGGTCCCAGACGACGTCGAAGCCGAGCCGCTCGATCGCGTCGGCGAAGTCGAGGTAGACCCCGTTCTTCAGCGGCCCGACACCGCGGCCCTCGTCGACCACGATCTTGGCGTTGCGGGACGCCACGTCACGCGGCACGAGGTTGCCGAAGGACGGATACTTGCGCTCCAGGTAGTAGTCGCGCTCGTCCTCGGGGATGTCCCGGGGGGCGCGGTCGTCGCCGACCTCCTTCGGGACCCAGATACGGCCGTCGTTGCGCAGCGACTCGCTCATCAGCGTGAGCTTGGACTGGAACTCGTCGCTGGCGGGGATCGCGGTCGGGTGGATCTGGGTGTAGCACGGGTTGGCGAAGAAGGCGCCGCGCCGGTGGGCGCGCCAGATCGCGGTGACGTTGCAGGCCATCGCGTTGGTCGACAGGTAGAAGGCGTTGGAGTAGCCCCCCGTCGCCAGCACCACCGCGTTGGCCTCGTGGCGAGTGATCTCGCCGGTGACCAGGTCGCGACAGATGATCCCACGCGCCCGACCGTCGACCACGACGATGTCGAGCATCTCCTTGTGGGTGTGGGTGCGGACCTTGCCGGCGGCGACCTGGCGTTCGAGCGCCTGGTACGCGCCCAACAGCAGTTGCTGGCCGGTCTGGCCACGTGCGTAGAAGGTGCGCGACACCTGGGCACCGCCGAAGGAGCGGTTGGCCAGCATCCCGCCGTACTCGCGTGCGAACGGCACGCCCTGGGCGGCGGCCTGGTCGATGATGTCGTTGGACACCTGGGCCAGGCGGTAGACGTTGGCCTCGCGCGACCGGAAGTCCCCGCCCTTGACGGTGTCGTAGAACAGTCGGAAGATCGAGTCGCCGTCGCCGCGGTAGTTCTTGGCCGCGTTGATGCCGCCCTGGGCGGCGATGGAGTGCGCGCGGCGCGGGCTGTCGTGGAAGGTGAACGCGTCGACGTCGTAGCCCAGTTCCCCCATGGTGGCGGCAGCGGACGCCCCGGCCAGTCCGGTCCCGACCACGATCACGCTGAACTTGCGCTTGTTCGCGGGGTTGACCAGGTTCATGTCGAACTTGTGGTCCTCCCACATGGTCTGGATGGCGACCTCGTTGCCGTCGTCGTCCAGCGGAACCTTGGGGTCGAGCACGCTCATGTCGTGGAGTCCTTGACGACGGGGGATGGGACGACGGGGAGTGGGTTCGGGGGGCTGGCGGAGCGGTCGGTCAGCCGACGACACCGGTCAGCACGGCGATCGGGAAGCTGAGGTTGCCGCCGATGACGAGCACGGTCACCGCGATGGCCAACGAGCGGCGGTAGGAATTGAAGCGACGGTTGTTCCACCCCATGGTCTGGAACAGGCTCCAGATCCCGTGGTAGATGTGCACGCCCAGGGCCAGGTTCGCCAGCAGGTAGAACGCGGCGACCGGCGGGCGCGACAACGAGGCGACCAGGTTGGCGTAGGCCGCCCCCTCCTCCCATGCGGGGTTGACCGCATCGACGCCCCAGGTCAGGTCGGCGAGGTGGAAGGCGATGAACAGCAGCACGATCACGCCCGTCCAGCGCATGGTCCGGGCGGCGAAGTCGGCCGCGACGTAGTGGCGCTCGGACTGGTAGTTCGTGGGTCGGGCCCGGCGGTTCACCACGGTCAGGGCGTACGCGGCATGGACGTGCACGACCAGGGCCGCGATCAGGGTCAGGCGCAGGATCCACAGCATCACGGTGTGGGGCAGGATCGGGTAGAGCAGTCCCTCGCGGAGCCACTCGGAGTAGCCGTCGATCGACTCGGCCCCGAAGTACATCTTGAGGTTGCCGACCATGTGCGCGAAGATGTAGCCCAGGCCGACGATCCCCGAGATCGCCATGGCGTACTTCTTGCCCAGGGCCGTGCCGTACAACTGCACGATCCAGGGGGCGCGGCCGGGCGCCTGCGGCGGCGGTGAGGCAGTCTTGGCAGGTGCCGCAGTGGCCATCGGTGGTGCTCCTGTCGGGGAATGGCTGCCACGTCCGCAGCACTCCGCGCCACACGGCACGGGCACGCTCGACGGTACCAGCGCACCCAGTGACACCACCGACGGTCGAGGAGGACCCAGGGGGGCGAGCCACCGCGGTCGTGGACGATCCATGGCCATGCGGGCCACATGGACGAGGTGAACCTTGCTTGACTGGCCTCGGCATCCGACCGACCGAAGGAACGCCATGGAACTGCGCGAGGACCTGACCCCGTTCGAGGCCGTCAACTACTTCTTCCACAAGGCCGCGGACATCGACCACCTGTCGGACGCCGCCATCGCGGTCCTGACCGGGACCTATCGGGAACTGCGCGTGCAGGTGCCCGTGCGGCGTGACGACGGCAGCCTGAGCGTGCTCGTGGGCTACCGGGTCCAGCACAACGGCGCCCGGGGGCCCTACAAGGGTGGGGTGCGGTTCCACCCCAGCGCCGACCTCGAGGAGGTGCGGGCGCTGGCGTCGCTGATGACCTGGAAGACCGCGCTGGTCGACGTGCCGTTCGGCGGGGCCAAGGGCGGGGTCCAGGTCGACCCAGCCGAGTTCTCGAAGACCGAACTGGAGCGGCTGTCGCGACGTTACTTCGGCCAGATCGCCCACATCATCGGTCCGAACCGGGACATCCCGGCCCCGGACATGAACACCAACGCCCAGGTCATGAGCTGGTTCATGGACGAGTACGGACGCCGGGCCGGCCACACCACCCAGATCGTGACCGGCAAGCCGCTGGCGCTGGGCGGTTCCGAGGGCCGCGAGGCCGCGACCGGTCGAGGGGTGGTCCAAGTCATGGACAAGGCCGTGGCGACGCTCCAGATGGGGGCTCCGAAGGACCTCACCGTCGCCATCCAGGGCTTCGGCAACGTCGGCTCGTGGGCGGCGCGGCTGGCCGAGGAGAAGGGCTACCGCGTGGTGGCGGTGTCGGACGTCCGCGGCGCCATCAGCCATCCCGAGGGCCTGGACGTGGTGGCGCTCCTGGACCACGTGGCGGAGTCGGGGTCGGTCGTGGACTTCGCCGGCAGCGAGGCGATGGACCCGGCCGACCTGCTGACCGCCGACGTCGACATCCTGGTGCCAGCCGCGATCGGCGAGGTCATCACCCACCGCAACGTGGCCGACGTCCGGGCCTCGTTGATCGTGGAGGCAGCCAACAACCCGGTGACCCCGGTGGCCGACGCGGAGTTGACGAGCCGCGGGGTCACGATCGTGCCGGACATCCTCGCCAACGCGGGCGGGGTCACCGTGTCCTACTACGAGTGGGTCCAGAACAACCAGGAGCTGTACTGGGACGAGTCGGACGTCAACAGTCGCCTGGAGCGCAAGCTGGGACGGGCGTTCGACACCTGCTGGTCGTTCTACCAGGCCGAGGACCAGGCCACCTCGATGCGCGAGGCGGCCTTCGCCCTGGCCGTCAACCGCGTGGTCGAGGCCGCCAGCCTCCGCGGCTACCTCTGACCC
>JBBSMS010000060.1:0-19059 GCA_038233055.1 Nitriliruptorales bacterium | reverse complement strand
GCGGCGTGCAACCGCCTGGCGTGGTGTCGAAGGGAGTCGGACGTACGCCGGATTCTGTTCCCGGTCCGTGAGTGGACCGGGGGCGACCATCTGTCTGGGACGACGATTGCTCGTCGCCTCGTGCGGCCCACCCGGAGGCGCGGCGGGCACCGATCGCCTCCTGCTTGGCCTTGCTCCGGACGGGGCATGCCCAGCCGCGACGGTCACCCGTCGCGCTGGTGGTCTCTCACACCACCGTTTCACCCTTACCCCGTCCCGGCGAACCGGGTCGGGGCGGTCTGCTCTCTGTTGCGCTTTCCACGCATCGCTGCGCCTGGGAGTTACCCAGCGTCCTGCCCATGGAGTCCGGACGTTCCTCGACGCGGGCGAACCCGGCCGCGGCCGCCTCACCGGCTCCCTTCGACGTCGTCCAGCGTACGTGGCCCCCGGTGTCCGTCGGTCCGACTCGCCCACCAGCCCGATCGCCTACCGTGCGGACCGATGCCGCACCACTCCCCGACTCGACAGAGACCCCGACCATGAGCCTGACCGGACGTCCACTCGTGGTGGTCGCCAACCGCCTGCCCGTGTCCCGCAACGGCGACGCGTGGCGCCCGTCTGCCGGTGGGCTGGTGACGGCGCTGAGGCCGGTGGTGCAGCAGGTCGACGGCCACTGGGTCGGCTGGGACGGCGGACTGTCCGAGGTCCCGACCCGCGTGGAGGGCTTCGAGGCCGACATGCACCCGGTCTCAATGACCGACGCCGAGGTCGACGGCCACTACTACGGCTTCTCCAACCGCACCCTGTGGCCGCTGTTCCACGACCTGCTCGCCGAGCCGGTCTACGACCGCGAGTGGTGGCGCACCTACGAGAAGATCAACCTCCGCTTCGCCGACGAGGCCGCCAACCTCAACCTCGACGACCCGGTGTTCTGGCTCCACGACTACCACCTGCTGGTCGCCCCGGCGATGCTGCGGGACCGCCTCCCCGACGCGACGATCGGGTTCTTCCTCCACATCCCGTTCCCGCCCCCGGAACTGCTGTCGCGGTTGCCGTGGAACGACCAACTGCTGGACGGGATGCTGGGCGCGGACGCGATCGGGTTCCACACCGAGTGGTACCGCGAGAACTTCGTGCGCTCGGTCGTGCGCACCCGCCGCGACGTGACCGTCTCGGGCGACCTGATCCACCTCCCCGACGGCCGCTCGGTCCACACCGCCGCGCACCCGATCTCGATCGACGTGTCCGAGTTCTCACGACTGGCGACGGCGGACGACACGCGCCGTGAACTCGCCGAACTGCGCCAGCAGTTCGAGGGCCGCAAGGTGATCCTGGGCGTGGACCGGCTCGACTACACCAAGGGCATCCGGCACCGCCTGCAGGCGATCGAACAACTGCTGGTCGACCGCCCCGAACTGCTCTCCCAGTTCGCCTTCGTGCAGATCGCGGTGCCGTCGCGCGACGACGTGCAGGAGTACCGCGACCTTCGCGAACAGGTGGAGTACATGGTCGGCCACATCAACGGCCGCTTCACCGACCCGGGCCAGGACGTCCCGATCCACTACCTCTATCGCGGCGTGCCCAAGACCCGGCTGGCCGCCTACTACCGGCTGGCCAACGTGATGGCCGTGACCCCGCTCAAGGACGGCATGAACCTTGTCGCCAAGGAGTTCGTGACGGTCCAGCACGCCGCCCGCGACGACGAGGGCCAGGAGGCCGGCGTCCTGCTGCTGAGCGAGTTCACCGGCGCCGCGCTCGAATTCGACGACGACGCCATCATGTGCAACCCGTTCGACGTCCAGTCGCTGGCCGCCCGCATGGCCCAGTCACTGACCTTCGACGCCAAGGACCGCCGCAACCGGATCACGTCGATGGCCGACGACGTCGCGGACGCGGACGTGTTCAAGTGGGTCGAGGAGGAACTGGCGACGATCACCAGTGACCCCCGCGCGGTCCGGGTGAGCTGACCCATGGCCGACGACGCCGTGCCCCCGGCCACGCTGTCGACGCCCGCCGAGGTGGTCGACCTGTTGCCGGCCCTGCACGATGCGGTGCTGCTGCTGGACTTCGACGGCTGCCTGTCATCGCTGGTGGACGACCCGGAGGCGGCCGTACCGGCCGACGGCGCGATCGACGCCCTGACCGCGTTGGCGGCCCGGACCCGGGTCGTGCTGGTGTCGGGACGACCGGTGTCGTTCCTGCGGCGCCAGGTCCCCGTCGACGTGGGCGTGTCCTACGCCGGCGGCCACGGGGCCGAGTTCGCCGAGGGCGGCGACGAGGTCCAGCCACTGGTCGACGTCGAGGTGGTCCAGCGCCGTCGCGACGCCGCGATCCGCGACCTCGACGACCTGCTGGGCGACCAGCCCGGCTGGTACGTCGAACCCAAGCCGACCGGTGTGGCCGTGCACAGCCGAAGGGTGGCCGACCCCGCCGAGTACCTGGACCGGGTGCGGCACGTGCTTGAGTCCCACACGGACGACGACATGGTGGTGCTGCCCAGCCACGAGGTCCTGGAACTGCGGCCGGCCGGGGTCGACAAGGGCACCGCCGCCGCTCACCTGCTGGGCGACGACCCTCGGCGGCCGGTGTCGTTCGGCGACGACGTCACCGACGAGGCGATGTTCGCCGTCGCCGTGGACCGCGGCGGCATGGCCGTGGTCGTGTCGACCGCGCCACGCGAGACCCGTGCGGCCGCACGCGTGCGTGACCCCGACGACGTGGTGGCCGTCCTGGCCGGATGGGCCGCGCGCGACGCCTGACCCCACGCCGCCAACGGTTCGCGAGTGTGCGGGATTCCGGCCGGATGTGGCCGATCCGGCTCACACCCGGCAGCGGGGCGTGGGAGGTGGCCGCGATCGATCCGGGCAGGTCAGGCGACGACGAGCAGGCGTCGGCAGTTGGGACAGGTTCCCAGCGGAGGTCCGTCCATCAACGCGTTGACGTCGGCGTAGGACAGGCTGATGCCGCAGGCGGTGCACCGTTCGCCGTCCAGGCGACCGACGGCGTCGCCGGTGGTGGTGGCGGCGGACTGGTCGTAGCGCTCACGCAGGTCGTCGGGGAGGTCGTCGCGTTGGCGGTCGCGCTCGACCTCGTGCTCGGCGATCTCGGCCAGCAACCCCGCGGCCGAGGTGTCGAGCCGGGCCTGGACCTCGGTGGTCTGCTGGTCCAGTCGCGCCAGTTCCTGTTCCAGTTCGTCGAGCGACTGCTCCAGCTCCTCCAGTTGCTCCAGGGCGTCCAGTTCGGCCAGTTCGTGCTCGTCGATCTTCGAGGTGACGGCGCCGATCTCAGCCTCCATCTTGCCCAGTTCGCGGGCGTTGGTGATGTCGCCGCCGTAGAGCCGCTGTTGTTCCGCGGCCAGTCGCTCGCGCAGGAGGTCGACCTCGCGGTCGTGGGTGCGGGCGACGGTGGTGACCCGGTCCCGTTCGAGCCGCACGTCGGCATGCTGGTCGTCGACGGCGCGGTGACGCTCCCCCAGCGACACCAGTTCCTGCTGTTCGGGCAGGTTGGCCAGCGTCGTCCGCAGGCGTCGGATGGCCGCATCGGTCGCGGCCAGGTCGAGCAGGTCCTCGAGCTGCTCGGCGGTGGGGTCGGCCATCGGTGGGCGCTCCTGGGTGGACGCGGGTCTTGCCGGATCGCCGACCCGACGTCGGCTCCGAACCGCGGACCGGCCGGGGTGTCACAGTCGTCAGTCCGGCAGGTCGGACCACGGGCGGGTCGACACGGCGGACGCTACCACCGCCGCCGTCAACGCCTGCTCCCGGGCGTCGGCCCGGAGCAGGTCGATCCAGTGCGGCAGGGCGGCCACCTCGACGGCGTGGTGGCCGGCGTCGACCAACGCCAGTCCCTGCTCCAGCGCGTCGAGCACGACGTGGTGGCGCAGGTCCCCGGTGACGTAGAGGTCGACTCCCGCGGCCAGCGCCGCGTCGACCATCGAGTCCCCGGCCCCACCGACCACCGCGACCGTGTCGACCACCCGTGCCGGGTCCCCCGCCAGTCGCAGGTCCGGTGCGGGGAGCGCGTCGCGCAGGCGGGCGGCCACGGCCCCCAGCGGCATCGGGGCCGGCAGTCGCCCGCGGCGACCGAGCGACGGCCGGGTCGTGTCGGCCAGCAGATACACGTCGACGGCCACCTGCTCGTAGGGATGGGCAGTCGCCAGTGCGGCCCGAGCAGCGTCCACCCGCGCCCGCGGCACCACCACCTCGACCCGGACCTCCTCGACGGCGGTCGGCCCATCGCGGCCGTCGCCGGCGACCACGAACGGGCGGGCGTCGGGACCGGGCCGGAACCGTCCCGTGCCCGGTGTCGTGAACGAACAGTGGGTGTAGCCACCGATCGTCCCGGTGCCCGCCTCGGCCAGCGCGTCCAGCACGGCATCGAGGTGCTCGTGCGGCACGAACGTCACGAGCTTGACGTCTCCCGCCGGCACCGTGGCCGTGGTCAGGGGTCCGACGTCGACCAGGTCCAGCGCCCGCACGACCGGATCGGACGTCCCCGCACCGTCGGTGGCGACGTCGAGGTTGGTGTGGGCCGCGGCCACCGCGACGCCGCCCTGCGCCGCCGCCAGCGCGACCCGGCCCGTGGCGGTGTCGGGCGTCAGCGCCGCCAGCGGGCGGAAGAGCAGTGGATGGTGGGCCAGCACGAGCGTGTTTGGCACCTGCGCCGCCTCGGCCACGACCGTCGAGGTGACGTCGAGTGCGACCAGGACCCGGTCGACCGGGGCGTCCGGGGCGCCGACCTGCAGCCCCACGTGGTCCCACGACTGCGCGGTCGCCTCCGGGTGGCGCGCGTCGACCAGGGTGAGCCAGTCACTGACGGTGTCGGTCATGGCAACGTGTCCGGGCTCGGTCGAGGGTCGTGCGCGGTGCAGGGCTCGAACCTGCGACCCCCGCCGTGTAAAGGCGGTGCTCTCCCAGCTGAGCTAACCGCGCTCGCGGCCCGACGGTAGCCCGGCCACGCCCATGGCCGCTGACGTCGAGACCGCGGTCACCCGGTCACGAGCGGAAGCGCCAGCGCCACCCGGGCGAGCACGTTCGCGCCGACGAACACGACCATCGTTGCGACCGTCGGCAGGGGGTCGTCATCGCGTGTGAAGGACGCGATCGCCCACGCCGCCACCGGCGCGGCCGCCAGCGACGCCCACCGGACCGCCGTCGGCACGACCGACGGCGGGAGCGCCAGGACCAGCACGAACGCGGCCACGATCGCCACGGCGTGGACCGTGCGCAGACGCGCGCGGGACCAGCGCCTGACGAGCGTGAACTTGCCCACGGCCGCGTCGGCCCACCGGTCCGGCCACTGGGTGGCCAGCAGGTTGGCGAACACCAGCAGGGTGAACGGCAACACGGCCAGCAGCGTCGACGCGGTCGGGCGAGTGACGGTCGCGACCCCGAACAGCGGCAGTGCGAGCCCGCCGAGCAGCGCGTTCTCGACCTCGCCCCAACCCCGTCGCGACAAGGCCGCGGGTGGCAGCGAGTATGCCCAGCCGGCCACCGCCACCACGGCCAGTATCCCTGCCGCCGAACTCGACATCCAGCCGCCGATCGCGAGCGCGCCAACGACCACGCTGGCCGCGACCATGGAGGCCACGACCGTTCGATCCAGCCATGCCTCCGGCAGGTCGCCGTCGACAGTCGCACCGGACCCACCCGAGAACGGGGTGCGGGTGGTGAGCGCGTCGGTGTCCCGATCAGCCCACTCGTTGGCGAGGTGGACGCTGGTCGCGACGACCAGCATCGCAACGGCACCCAGCGCAGCGGCACCCAGCGCAGTGGCACCCAGCGCGACCCGGGCGACGCCCGGTGGGTGGTCGGCGCCGACCGCGATGGCCACCCCCCACAGGTCCACGACCAGGATCAGCAGCAGGTGGACGGGCCGGGTCGCGCGGACCAGCGCCCACGTCGCCGCCCTCGGCGAGGTCCGGGACGCCGCCATCATGTCACGGGCGCGACTGCGGGGTGACACCGGCGGACACGGAGGAGGCATGCCGGGAGGGTAGGCCTCGACCCCGAGGATTCCGACGGCGGCCGATCCAAGGAATGTCGTCCCCGTGACCACGGTTTTACCTCACGACCACCCGAAGCCACCGCAGGAGCCACCATGACCCGCACCGTCGACGTGATCGTGATCGGGGCCGGCCCCGTCGGGGAGAACGCGGCCGACTATGCCACCAAGAACGGGCTGGACGTGGTCGTCGTGGAGGCCGAACTGGTGGGTGGCGAGTGTTCGTACTGGGCCTGCATGCCGTCCAAGGCGCTGCTGCGTCCGACCGAGGTGCTGGCGGCGGCGCGCCGGGTCCCCGGGGCGGACTCCGCCGTGACCGGGACGGCCGACGTGGCGGCCACGTTGGCCTCGCGCACGGCCTTCGCATCCGACTGGGACGACGCCTCGCAGGTCGAGTGGCTCGACTCGGTCGGGATCGACCTGGTCCGCGGCCACGGCCGCCTGAGCGGCGACCGCGAGGTCACCGTGACCCACGACGACGACACCACCACCGTCCTGCAGGCTTCCGTCGGCGTGGTCGTCGCGACCGGCACGTCGGCCACCATGCCCCCGATCGACGGGCTGGACGAGACCCGCACGTGGGACAACCGCGACGTGACCAGCACCGACACGATCCCGGACCGACTGGTCGTCCTTGGCGGCGGCGTGGTCGGGGTCGAGATGGCCCAAGCGATGCGTCGCCTGGGTGCCGAGGTGGTCGTGCTGGAGGCCGAGGACCGCTTGCTCGGCCGCGAGGAACCGGTCGCCGCGGAGGCACTGCGCGAGGCCCTGGTCGCCGACGGGATCGACGTGCGCCTGGGCGCGGCCGCGACGAGCGTGCGCCGCGACGACGACGGTCGGGTCGTGGTCGGCCTGGACGGCGGCGACGAGGTCACCGGTGACGAACTGCTGGTCGCGGTCGGGCGCCGGGCCAACACCGACGACCTCGGCCTGGACACCGTGGGCGTGGTGCCGGGCCGCGGCGGGTTCCTGGCCGTGGACGACCACCTGGTCGTCGACGGCGTGCCGTGGCTGTCCGCGGTGGGCGACGTGAACGGGCGCGTGCTGCTGACCCACCAGGGCAAGTACCAGGCACGGTTGGTCGGCGACCGCCTGGGCGGTCGCGACACGGACCCGGCCTGGGCCGATGACCGAGCGGTGCCGCGGGTGATCTTCACCGACCCGCAGGTGGCTGCGGTCGGACTGACCGAGCAGCAGGCCCGTGACACCGGTCGCTCGTTCCGCGTCGTCGAACACGACACCGGCGGGGTCGCCGGCGGCGCACTGCTGGGCACCGACAGCGGGGGGCCGGCACGACTGGTCATCGACACCGACGAGGACGTGGTCATCGGGGCGACGTTCGTCGGGGCCCAGGTCGCCGACCTCCTCCACAGCGCCACGATCGCCATCGTCGGCGAGGTGCCGGTGGCCCGCCTGTGGCACGCCGTGCCGTCGTTCCCCACGGTCTCCGAGGTCTGGCTCCGGCTGCTCGAAGCCACCCGCGACGACGACTGACGCCCAGCGCCACCTCCGAAGGACAGGTTGGAGTTACCTCCGAAGCATGGCTGGACGTTCCGAGCGGAGCGAGGAACTCCAACGCGTCCGAAGGACGCGCGGTCAGGCGTCGAGCAGGTCTTCGAGGTCGACGAGTCCGGCCCGGCGGCCGTTGCGGTCCAGCACCCGCCGTTCCGCGACCAGCGCGGCGTCCAGCAGGCGCGCGAAGTCCCATGGCTGCCCGGGCACGTCCACGGTCGCCTGAGGCGGTTCACGGACCGCGACGTGGAGGCCGGCGGTGGGACCGTCGTTGTGGAGTTGGGCAGTGACGTGCAGCGCTCGCGGGCAGACCTCGACCAGCACCGGGATCCCGAAGCGTCGTCGCAGCACCGCCCCGGCCCGGCGGACCTCGTCGAGCATCGCGCCGCCGGGGTCGACCCAGGCCGACAACACCAGCCGGTCGACCTCGTCCAGTGCATCGAGCAGGTCCTCGGCCGGGATCGCGGCCGGCACGCGTTCGGTGGTTTCCAGCACGTCCCACGTGGCCTGCGCGGCCGCGGCGCCGGCCGGCGCGTCGAAGGGGTCGACCGCCAGCAGGGCCGCCGCGATCGCGGTGGCGAACTCCCACTGGAACTCCGCGCCGCCCAGGGTCGCCAACGTCGGCTCGTCGAACACGACGGTGGGCAGGCCATGGTCCGCGAGCGCTCGGAGCCCCTCGCGCTCGCCCATCGCCACCAGCAGGACGTCGGGGCCGTACTGCGCCGGTTCGTCGAGGTGGTGTTCGACGATCGGCACCAGGCCGCGACCGGCCTTGCCCAACGACTCCCCCACCAGGTGGGCGACCCAGCGCCCGAAGCCGGCCAAGTGCTCGGGCAAGACCAGCACCAGGTGGTGCCGTCCGGCCATCGACGCCGCCGCCAGGATCGCGCCCAGACGGGCCGGCGCGTTGTCGGCCAAATCCGGTGAGCGGGCCAGGGACAGTTGGGGCGCGGCAGCGGCCAGGTACGACTCGACGTCGACGCCCAGCAGCACGGCCGGGAGCATCCCCAGCACGTCCAGGGCCGACCACCGACCGCTGACGCGTTCGTTGGTGGCCACCACCGCCCGGGCACCGCGGGCACGCGCCACCTCGACCAGCGGCGACCCGGGGTCGGTGAGCACGACCAGGTGGCGGCCGGCATGGGCGTCACCCCGGGCGCTGACCAGGTCGGCGTGGAAGCGGTCGAACAGGGACCGGGTCTCGATTGTGGTCCCGGACTTGCTCGCGACCAGCAACAGCCACGTGTCCGGGTCGACGGCGGCCTGTTGGCGGGCGACGGCATCGGGATGGGTCGAGTCGAGCAGGTGGAGGCGGACCCGGGGCCGATCGACCAATGCGGCCAGTGCCGCGACCGAAAGCACGGCCCCGCCCATCCCCAACACCAGCATGTCGGTGATCCCGTCGGCCACGATCGCGTCGGCCAGTGCCTGCAGGTCGGCGGCGCGCTCCCGGGTGCGCCCGGCGGCCGCCAGCCAGCCCAGCCGCGCGGGGGCGTGCGGGACCTCGGGCCACAGGGTCGGGTCCAGCGCCCACACCCGCTCCACCAGCGGGGCGGCGCGGACGCACTGTTCCAGCGCCGGTTCGCGCAGGGAGCCCAACTGCTGGCGCACGTACCCACCCTCGTCGATGGCCACTGGGGAACTGGCCCGGAGGCTACCCACCACCGCGCCGGCCACCGCCTACCGTCGAGGTGGCTGCGGCGGCGGCGGCCGCCCGTTCCCGAGATCACCGGAGGACCCGACATGGCCGACGAACCCACCAACGAGCCCCCGTCGCGACCCGAACAGGCCCAGATCCGGGTCGTGGTCGGCGAGGAGCGCAAGCACGGCGAGTACGCCAACTTCGCGGTCGTCCAGCACACCGCACACGAATTCACGCTGGACTTCTGCCAACTGCTGCCCAGCGGCGAGGCCGGCAAGGTCAACGCCGAGGTGGTCGCCCGGATCAAGCTCGCGCCGACCATGATCGGGCAGGTCATGACCTCGCTGGCCAACGCCCAGTCGAAGTACGAGGGCAAGTTCGGCTCGATCCGGGCGGTTGGATGAGCGACGCGACCCTGCCGCCGGGCCTGCGTGCCGGGGGCCGCTACGACGCTTGGGAGGCCCCGCCCATCCGGTGGCTGGCCTGTGACGCCGACGGCACGCTGCTGGGCCCCGACGACCTGGTCAGCGACGCGGTCGCGGACGCCATGCGGACCACGGCCGACCGCGGCACGCCGGTCGGCATCGTGACCGGCCGCATGCGCCAGGGCGCCGACCGGATCCACCGCCGCTTCCCGGTGCCGGGTCCGCACGTCCTCCACAACGGCGCCGAGGTCCGCTACGACGGGACGACGCTGGCGGACTGGCCGCTGGCGCCGGGGGCCGTCCAGGCGATCCTGGCGATCGCGGTCGACCTCGATGCCTACGGCGAGCTCTACACCTCCGACGGCTTCACGATCACGCGCGAGCACGAGGCCGCCGAGGACCACTGGCGCAGCCTCGAACAGTGGCCGCAGGGCATCTCGACCGTGGACGACCCCCCGACGGCGCCGTTGCTCAAGGCCACCTTCGTCGGGTTCGACGATGCCGCGACGATCCGCCTGCACGCCGCATTCGTCGACGCCGACCTGACCGTCGGCACCGCCACGTCGATGGCCCACCCCGAGCGCACCTACCTCAACGTCACCGCCCCCGGCGTGGACAAGGCGCACGCGATCACCGCGGTCGCCGAGCACCTCGGGATCGGGCTGGAGTCGGTGGCGATGATCGGTGACGGCCACAACGACCTCCCGGCGCTGCAGATCGTGGGGACCGCGGTCGCCATGGGCCAGTCCGCCGACGACATCATCGGCGCCGCCCACCTGGTCACCGCCCCGGTCACCGACGACGGCGTCGCCGTGGCCCTGCGGGCCCTGGGCTTGATCGGCTGAGGTCGAGGCGTGGCGTGGGCGGGTGTCGACGTCACGCCATCCTGTGCTTGTTCGTGCAACGACCGGGCCTGCACCCGGGACACCCACGGGCGCTAACGTGCACGTCCCTGCACCGCCGGCCGAAGGCACGCGATGGACTTCCTCCAAACCCTGTTCACGATCATCTTCTGGGTCGCGGTGGTCGGCTTCGTGATGCTGGTCGTCTGGCTGATCTACCGACGGCGGTACCGCCGGATCGGTCCCGACGAGGCACTGATCGTCTACGGGCGCCGATCCGGGAAGGGCCGCGAGGGATTCCGGGTGATCGTGGGCGGCGGCACGTTCGTCACGCCGTTCATCGAAGAAGCCGAGAAGTTCCCGCTCCACGCGATGCAGCTGGACGTCAAGTTGCGGGGCGTGCTGGCCGGTGGACAACGCACGCCGATCAACGTCGACGGCACCGCCACGGTCAAGGTCCCGGTGGGACCCGAGGAACGCCAGGAGGGCTTTCCCACGGTCGGGCTGGCGGTCGGGAACTACCTCGGCATGGGGGTCGAGGAGATCCGTGACTCGCTGACCAAGGTCGTGGCCGGTCACCTCCGCACCATCGTCGCCGGGCTGAGCGTCGCCGAGCTCTACGGCGACCAGGCCAAGTTCACCGACGACCTCAAGACCAAGGCTGCCGCCGAACTGGCGTCGCTGGGGTATTCGTTCCTGTCGTTCGTGTTCGAGTCGATCACCGACGAGAACGGCTACCTCGACGCCCTGGGTGTCCCCGAGATCGAGCGCGCCCGCCGCGACGCCCGCATCGCCCAGGCCGAGTCCGACAAGGACGCCTCCCTGCGCGAGGAGTCGGCGCGGCTGACCAAGGAACAGCGTCGCATCCAGGTCGAGCAGGACATCGCCGGGTCGCAGAAGGACCTGGACATGAAGAAGGCCACCATCCGCATGGAGGTGGACGTCGAACAGATGCGCGCCACCAAGGCCGGCGAGATGGAGGCCAAGGACCAGGACATCCGCATCGCCGAACGCGAGGCGGAACGTCAGAAGCGCGAGCTGGACGCCACGATCCGCGAGAAGGCGGACGCGGACAAGTTCGCCGCCCAGCGTCGGGCCGAGGCCGCACGCTTCACCGAGGAACAGGAGGCCGCGTCCGGTCGCATCCGGCGCGAAGAAGCCGCCAAGGCCCTGCAGATCGAGGCCGAGGCGGAGGCCGAGGCCGACCGCATCCGTCGCGCCAAGGCCGCCGAGGCGTTGCGCCTGGAGGCCGAGGCGCAGGCGATCCAGGCGCGCGACGTCGGGCTCGCCGAAGCCGATGCCATCCGGGCCAAGGGTGAGGCCGAGGCCCACGCCCGTCGCGAACTGGCCGAGGCGCTGCGCGAGTACAGCGAGGCCGGCATCTCGCTGGAGGCGCTCAAGGTCCTCCCCGACGTGGTCGCGGCGGCAGCCGAGCCGCTGTCGCGCGCCGGGGCAACCACCATCATCTCCAACGGCAGCGGCGGCGGCACCGGGGCGTCGAAGTTGACCGCCGACGTGACCGAGGCCCTGACGTCCACGATGCCGATGATCAAGGCCCTGACCGGGATCGACCTGTTGGACATCCTCAAGGGCGCCCTGGGCGACCGGGTCGAGGGAACCGACATCTCGGTCGACGGCGACGACGACCCGATCGACCACCGCTGAACGTCGCCGCAGGGGCGCGACGTCGGGAAGGCCGGGCGCCATGACCACACCGCAGGAGGTCGTCGGCCAGGCCATGCAGATGGTCTCCGGCTCCAAGCTGGAACAGGCCCGGGCCGGCATCAGCGCCCTGAACCTGTTCTCGCAGTTGTCGGCCGACGACAAACGCCAACTGGCCGTGCTCGTCGCCCAGCGGGTGGCCCCCAACCTGGTCCCCCGGATCGAGGCCGAGACCGGGATGGAGATGACGGCCGAGCAGTCCCGTGCGGTGCTGGACATGGTCCGGCGCCTGGACGGCGACGCCCTTGCCGAGATCCAGTCCTCGCTGGGGTCGCCCGACGCGCGCCGGGCGACGATCGGCACCGTCGAGGCGGCAGCGGCCGCGGCCACCGGGGTCGACGACGTGGTCGCCCGCCCGACGCCCCAGCCCCGGCGGGAGGCAACGTCGGCGGCCGACCGCAACGAGTCGAGCGAGCACCAACAGGCCCGGGTCCGCGCGTTGGAGGAACGGGTCGACCAACTCACCGACGACCTCGGCGCCGCCCAGACCGCGCGGTCCGAGGCCGAGGCACGGGCCCGCACCGACGAGACCCGGATCCAGTCGGCCGAGGCCCGCGCCGAGGACGCCGAGCGCCGTGCGGAGGATCAGGCACGGTCTGCCGAACGCGCCCGTGGCGAGGCCCGCCAGGCGACGGACCGGGTCCGTGAGGCCGAGGACCGGGCGCGCCGACTCGAGGCCGGCCGGGTCGCGGCTGACGACGTCGTCGGGCGGTTCACGCCGGTGGCCTCCGGGGGCACGACCTGGGCCGGCGCCCGCGGCGACGTCGAACAACTGGTGGCACGACTGCACGAGGCCTCGGCGTCGGGCGCGTTGCGGATGGTGGTGGGCTCGGTGCCGACGCTGGCGGCCATGGACAGCCAGGATCGCCTCCGCGTGATCGTGACGATCGCGGACGGCTGGGCCCGCCGCAAGGCGATCCAGCGCCTCGCCGAGGCTGACGCGCTGACCCCCGCCGAGGGCCCCCGCCTGCTCGCCACGCTGGGCAGCGTCGGCAACCAGGTGTTCGCCGCCGCGTCGATGCTGGATGCCGGCCTGGTGACGCCCGACGACCTCGTCGACGTACTGGACCCGAGCGCTCTCGCCCGCCTGCACCGTCGGACACCGGTCGCCTGACGCGCGTTCGACTCGGGGTCGCATCAGGGGGTCCCCGGAGCCGGATTCGCCGAGTTTCGGGTGCCTCCCGGTACCCTGAGGGAACCCAACGGCCGCGAAAGGCACCCGCATGGACGTCGGAATCGCCGCCCTGCTGGGCACGGGCTGGGCCTCAGGGATCAACCTGTACGCCACGGTCGCCGCCCTGGGGCTGCTCGGCCGCTACGCCGAGATCGTCGAGATCCCCGACACGCTGCAGTCGTGGCCGGTCATCGGCGTGGCGTTGGCCGCGTTTGTCGTGGAGTCCGTCGCGGACAAGATCCCCTACCTCGACAACCTGTGGGACGTGATCCACACCTTCATCCGACCCGTCGGTGCAGCTGCCATCGGGGCCTCGCTGGCTTCCCAGTCGGACGTGTCGACGATCGTCGCCCTGCTGACGACCGGTGGCGCTGCACTGGGGTCCCACGCCACCAAGGCAGGCGCCCGCCTGGCCATCAACACCTCGCCGGAGCCGGTGTCCAACATCGTGGTGTCGCTGTTCGAGGACGGCATGGTCGTCGGCATGGTGTGGCTTGTCACCGAGCAGCCGCTGCTGGCCGGCCTCCTCGCGGTGCTGTTCCTGATCGCCGGGGTCGCCATCCTGACGCTGGCCTACCAGGCGATCCGGGCGGGCTTGCGCCGCCTGCGTGATCGTCGGCGTGGCACGGCGCGCGAGGGCGGAGTCCGACCACCGGCGCCGTCGCGGCGCTGACGCGCGACCGGGTCAGTCGGTCGGTTCGTCCGGACCCAGCGCCACGGTGATTGCGGCGGTCCAGCCCGAATCGACGTCGTCCCATGACTCCACGAGCCACCGTGCACCCGGGTCGCCGACGCCGTCGAGGTCGTCGGCGGCCTCGTCATCGTCGGGCTCGTCCTCGCCAGCGTCGGCGGGCGCGTCCTCCGTCGGTGCTTCGAGGCACGGTGGCAGTTCGGCCGTGGCCTCGTCCGTCGCGACCTCGTCGGACTCGGTCGCATCGTCGAGGTCCTCGACCGCCGGGAGTCCCACGCGCCGGATCGCGAGGCACCCGTCACCACCGCGATAGAGCAGCACCTCGTCGATGCCGTCCTGGTCCACGTCCGGCGTCGCGACGGCGGTGAACCCGGCGGTCAGGGACACCTGCAGCCCATCGACTCCAGGAGCCTCGCCGTCGATGGGGGGCTCGACGTCGGCATCGGCCTGCTCGTCGTCGGCCTGGGCCTCGTCGGTGCCCAGCGGGTCGAGGTGGCGCAGGGCCACGTCCACGTCCACCTCGCCGTCCTCGTCGGTGTCGAAGACGGCGTCGTCGAACATCGCCGTGTCGCCCGTGGCATCCGCAGCCTCGTCCTGGTGCCCGTCGGCAGCGGCGTCGTCGGCAGCGTCCTGGTCCGGGACGGCGAAGTCCATGACTACGTGGTGGCCGTCGAAGCGGCGGTACAGGACCAGTTCGTCGTCGCCGTCACCGTCGAGGTCGGGCGTGCCGGCGCTGCTGAAGAACACGTCCAGGTCCGTGTCGTCGGCCTGCAGGGCAGGTCCGAGGTCGCCGCCGGGCAGCAGCTCGTGCAGGGCCCAGTGGCCGTCCTCGGCCCGGTACAGCAGCAACTCGTCGTCACCGTCCCCGTCGACGTCGGGCGTGGCGGCCAGCGTGTAGCCGGCCTCCAGGGTCTTGCCTCCGCCCACGCGACCGCCCAGGGTCCCGTCGCCCCGGACCTCGCGCAGCAGGTGCTTGCCGTCACGGGCGCGGTAGGCGAAGACCTCCTCGTCGCCGTTGCCGGCCACGTCCGGTGCCGCCAGCGAGGTCCACCCCCGACCGAGTTCGCCGGTCGCCTCGACATCGGTGAAGGCGCCGGCATCGTCCAGCCCACGCAGCAACAGGCGACCGGTCTTCTTCTCGTAGAGCACCAGGTGCTCGTCGCGCTCCACCTCGTCCTCGACCACGCGGGCGGCGAGCACGTCCGGGTCGGCGACCTCACCGGTGAAGAAACTGGTCAACCCGTCCGCGCCGGCCTCCGACAGGGTGATGTGGACGTGGTCGTCGTGGTCGTCCACGCAGTCGTCATCCAGCTGCTCGACGTCGATGATGCCGGCGTCGGCGTGCTGGGAGGTGCTCCAGCAGGTGCCGTTCCACAGCAGTTGCTGGATCCCCATGATGCGGGCGCGGTAGTTCGGAACCCCGTCGACGGCCTCGAGCAGGTGGTTGACGATCCGGTCGCCGACGGCCTTGCCGACCGGGTCGCCGTCCTGGTTGCCCGCGCCGCCGACCATCACGTCGATCGCCCGGCCCGCGGCGTGGGTGCTCCAGCAGTCCGAGGTGGCGGGCTCGGCGCGACCGGCACAGGCCGTGCGACGGTTGTGGATCTCGCGGCAGGAGAACCCGGCGAACCCCTCGACCTCGGGGAAGGACTCGTCCAGCCACTGGATCAGGGCGACCCGACCGTCCCGCTGGGCGGCCGCGTCGTGGCGGGGGCCGGGACCGCAGACCTCGTCGATCGTGCCCGTGAGGGAGTTGCGGTCGTGGCCGAACTCGTCGACGGCGATCGTGGTGTCGTCCGCCTCGTGCGCGACAGCCGCCGTCGTCATGGCGACCACAGCCACCACGGCACCGAGCACCGCGAGTCGGGCGTGGGCGAGTCGGATCACGGTGATGGACCTCGGCGAGTCGGGGCGGTCGGGCGGCGGGAGTCTCGGAGGTCAAACGTACTGGCCGATCCGGGTCCGGCGACAGGACGATTGTCACAATTTCCGGCGGCGTGCGTCTGGCGCGTTCGAACGGGCCGGGTCGGGGACCGGCAGGGGGTCGGGTCGGCGCCGCCGTCACCCCAGCTGGGCAGTCACGACCGATGTCCAGCCGGCTCCCGGTCCGTCCCACGACTCGACCAGCCAGGTCGCCGGGTCCACCTCGGGTTCCACCTCGCCATCGTGGACGTCGGCCGGCGGCAGCACACATGCGGGCACGAGGTCGACCACGTTCTCGGTTGCCGGTGGACGGGACCCGGCAGCCGCCAGTCGACGGATGGCCAGGCATCCGGTGTCCTGGTCGTACACGACCAACTCGTCGCCGCCGTCGCCATCGACGTCGGTCCGGGTCAGGGCCGTGAAGCCGGCCGGCAACGCGATCCCGAGACCACCCACCTGGACCGGCTCGGCCACCTCACCCTCGGCTGCCGCGGTCGGGAGCGAGGCGGAGGCCCGTGCCTGCTCGGCCGCGCGGTCCAGCACGGCCAGGGCCGCGGCGACGTCCACCTCGCCGTCGCGCGGGTCCGACGTTGCGCCCGCGCGTGCGTCGGCGGCAGCGCGATCCAGGACCGCCAAGGCCTCCGTGGCGTCGAACTCGCCCGGGCGCAGGCCCACGTCGTGGGTGCGCGGCGCGGGCGCGGGGCCGGACGCGGTCGAGCCGGACGGCTCGACGACGTGGAGCCGGGCTCCCGCGTCGACCACGCCATCCCGGTCGGCGTCGACCGGAACCTCGTCGCCACCGACGAAGTCCACCACCACGTGGGCACCGTCGAAGCGTCGGTACAGGACGACCTCGTCGTCACCGTCGCCGTCGATGTCCACTGCGGCACCACTGGTGAACGCCACCCCGGTCGTGGCGTTGCTTTCCTCCAGCGCCGGGCCCAGCGCCCCACCATCCCCGAGTTCGTGCAGGGCCCAGCGGCCGTCCGAGCTGCGGTAGAACAGCACCTCGTCGTCGCCGTCCCCGTCGACGTCGGGGGCCATCACCAGGGTGTACCCGGGCGCCACGGTCGACCGGTCGGCCAGGGAACGCCCCAGCGCCCCGTCGGCTCCGAGTTCTCGCAGTGTCCACTCGCCGGTGTCCTGGCGGTAGGCCAGGACCTCGCTGTCGCCGTTGCCCGCGACGTCGGGAGTCGCCAGCGAGGTCCAGCCGACGCCGAGCCGCCCGCGGACCGAGCGGTCGGCGATGCGGCCGTCGTCCCCGACGTCCCGGACGACCAGGTTGCCCCGTTCGACGTCGTAGAGCAGGACGTGGACGTCCATCCGGGGCGTCGGATCCATCTGGGGCGCCGGATCCATCGGCGGCGCGACCGGGCCGCCGATGTGGAAACTCGTGCGGCCGTCCGCCCCGGCCTCCGACAGGGTGATGTGCACGTGGTTGTCGTGGAGGTCGACGCAGTCGCCGTCGAGCTGGTTGATGTCGGTGATCCCGTCGTCGCCGTGTTCCGACGCACTCCAACACCGCCCGTTCCACAGCAGCTGTTGGATGCCCATCGTCCGGGCGAGGTGGTTGTCGATCCCGTCGACCGGCGCCAGCAGGGTGTTGACGATCGCGTCGCCCAGCGCCTTGCCCACCGGCGGACCGTCCTGGTTGGCCGTGCCGCCGGTCATGACGTCGATCGCCCGTCCTGCCGCGTGGGTGGACCAGCACGTCGACGATGCCGGCTCGTCCCGTCCCTGGCACGACCCGCGGGGGTTGTGGATCTCCCGACAGTCGAAGCCCCCGAACCCCTGGATGTCGGGGAAGGCCTGGTCCAGCCATGCGACCAGGGCCACCCGACCGGCTCGGTCGGCGGCCGCATCGTGGCCTGGACCCGGTCCGCAGACCTCGTCGATGGTCCCCGACAGCGAGTTCGGGTCGGTACCCCACGCCTCGACCGGTGATTGGTCGGCGCGCGACGGACCGGTCACCAGCAGGGTGGCGAGCAGCACGAACACGACCACGAGAGCGCGCGGACGGGCGGGTCGGAGGGCGATCATCGAATCCGTCCCCCCAGGGCCAGCCGACCCCACCGACGCCCTGCGGAGCCGACGCTATCGACCCACACCCATGGACAATCGGGACCGAGGTCCCGATCCGGCTGGCCCACAGCTTCGTATTGGCGGCGTCAGGCGCGTTCGGGTCGCGAGTAGTTGGGGGCCTCGTGGACGTGGTCGAGGTCGTGCACGTGGCTCTCGGCGGCACCGGCGGCGGACTGGCGCACGAAGACCGCGCGGGACCGCAGGTCGGCGAGGGTGCGCGCCCCCAGGTAGCCCATCCCCGAGCGCAGGCCGCCGACCAGTTGCGTCGTCACGTCGCCGACCGGACCGCGGTAGGGCAACAGCCCCGAGACGCCCTCGGGCACGAGCTTGGTCGGCTCCGGACGACCGGCAGCATCGCCGTCCGCGTCCTGGAAGTAGCGGTCGGCCGACCCCGCACGCATGGCGTCCAGCGAGCCCATGCCGCGGTACTCCTTGTAGCGGCGGCCTCCCACGGTCACGAACGACCCCGGCGACTCGTCGGTGCCGGCCAGCAGGTTGCCGATCATGGTGGCGGTGGCCCCGGCCGCGAGGGCCTTGACCAGGTCGCCGGAGAACTTGATGCCGCCGTCGGCGATGGTGGCCACGCCCAGTTCGTCGCCGACCTCGGCGCAGTCGGAAACGGCCGTGAACTGGGGCACACCGACGCCGGTCACGACCCGGGTCGTGCAGATGGAGCCGGGGCCGACCCCGACCTTCACGATCTGGGCGCCGTGGTCGACCGCGGCCCGCACGGCCTCACCGGTGGCGACGTTGCCGACCATCAGCACGACGTCGGGGTGGCGATCGGCGATCTTGGCGGCCGCTTCGAGGATCCCGGTGGCGTGGCCGTGGGCCGAGTCGATGGACAGCACGTCCACGCCCGCCGCCGCCAGTGCCTCGGCCCGCTCGTCCAGGTCGGGGCCCACGCCCAGGGCGGCAGCGGCCAGCAACCGACCCCGGTCGTCCTTGGCCGAGTCCGGGTACTTGATGACCTTCTCGACGTCCTTGAAGGTGAACATGCCCAGCAGGAGTCCGTCGTCGTCCACGATCGGCAACTTCTCGACCCGGTACTCCTGCATCCGGTCGCG
>JBBSMS010000059.1:0-19126 GCA_038233055.1 Nitriliruptorales bacterium | reverse complement strand
CCGGATCGTCCCGCACCACCGGGTCGAGACCCACCTGCAGGCCTCCGCCATCGACCACACGATCCTGCGGCCGGGGTTCTTCGCGCAGAACCTCGGCGACGCGTACCGGGCCGACATCCGGGACAACGACCGGCTCTACCTGCCCGCCGGGGATGGTCGGGTCGCCTTCATCGACGCACGCGACCTTGGCGAGGCGGCCGCGGGGATCTTTGCCGAGCCGGGCCCCCACGTCGGGGCCGCCTACCACCTGACCGGTCCGGTGGCGGTGACCCTCGACCAGGTCGCCGAGGACTTGACGACGGCGCTCGGCAGGACCATCCGCTACGAGGCAGCCACGGTGCCCGGCTACCTGGCGCACCTGCGTCGTCGGGGAATGCCCATTGCCCAGGTGGCCGTCCAAACCGTCCTGCACGTCGGGTTGCGACGCGGCGACGCAGAACCCGTCACGTTCGATCTCGTCGACCTGCTCGGCCGCGAGCCCCGCACGATCAACGACTACGTCAACGACCACACCGAGCACTGGAGCACCTCATGAGCAGCACCACCAACCGCCCCGCCGTCGAGCGAATGCATCCACCGGACCTCTTGTGGAAGTACGTCGTCAACCCGGTGATGCGTACCCTGCTGCGCAGCCCCGCCTCCGGGGTGGTCGACAAGCACCTGGCCCTGCTGCACTACCAGGGCCGCCGCAGTGGCGAGCCATATGCCGTACCGGTCGGCTACCACGACATCGCCGGCCGCCCGACGGTGCTGACCAACTCCGGCTGGCGGGTCAACTTCCGTGGTGGTCACCCGTTCCGGACCACGCTGGCCGGCGAGCCCGTCTCCGCCATCGGCGTCCTCGAGGAGGACCCGGACGTCATTGCCGACGTCTACGCGGGGCTGATCGACGAGCTCGGCTGGAACAAGGCTGGGCAGCGACTGGGAATCAAGATCAACGTCGACCGGGCGCCGACCCACGACGAACTGGTCACGGCGGTGGAGGCCGAGGGCCTGTCCCTGCTCTACCTCGACGGCCAGGACACCAACGCCTGACCGACACCGCGGCCGGCCGCGGTCCACGACTCGGCGGACTCAGTTGCCGTTCGTGGACCAGTGCCAGGCCTCGTCGGGCAGGTTGTAGAACCCGTAGCGGCTGGCGTTGGCGCGGAGCCAGTCAAAGGCGCGGTTGCCCCCACAGGACGACGCCGAACGCGGGTAGCACAGGGTCTGGCCCTGGTAGCTGAAGTCGACGGCCAGGCCATTCTCGTGCATCGAGGTCCCGGGCCGGGCAGTCGGGATGCGACACGACGACGCCGGCGAGTTGTAGACGTCCGGACAGCCGTTGGCGATCCGCAGCGCGACCGTCGTGTCGGGCGATCGGTACCCGGAGCCACCCAGGTTGATGCCGGCAGAACTGGCGGCGCTCAGCAGCGCAGCCAATTCGTCGGCGATCGATGACGACACGGTGATGCCACCGACGCTGGACAGCCCACTGCCGACCGATCGGGACGACACGGACGACGACGATGATGATGATGATGAGGACGACGACGATGACGACGACGACGACGATGAGGAGGAGGAGGATGAGGAGGAGGAGGAGGAGGATGATGACGACGACGACGACGACGAGGACGAGGACGACGAGGACGACGAGGACGACGAGGATTCCTCACGTTCCTGGGCCTCACGTTCCTGGGCCTCACGTTCCTGGGCCTCACGTTCCTGGGCCTCACGTTCCTGGGCCTCGCGTTCCTCCTGTTCGCGTTCGGCGGCGCGGCGCTCGGCCTCGCGGGCCTCGGCAGCGCGCTCCTCGGCTGCCTGCGCCTCGGCTGCGGCGGCCTCGGCCTCGGCCGCGGCCGCGCGCTCCTCGGCTGCCTGCGCCTCGGCTGCGGCGGCCTCGGCTGCCTGCGCCTCGGCTGCGGCGGCCTCGGCCTCGGCCGCGGCCGCGCGCTCCTCGGCTGCCTGCGCCTCGGCTGCGGCGGCCTCGGCCTCCTCGGCCTTGCGACGGGCTTCCTCCTCGGCCTTGCGTCGGGCCTCCTCGGCGCGGCGACGCTCCTCCTCGGCCTTGCGGACCCGCTCGGCTGCGGCGGCACGGGCCGAGGCGACGGTGTCCTCGACCTCCTGCTCGGCACCGGCGCGTTCGTTGCCCAGTTCACCGAGCAGCGACTGCTGGTGCAGCAGGGTCGCGTCCGCTTCCTCGACCAGGTCCATGACCTCGGCGTGGCGCTGGGCGGCATCGGCGCGGGCAGCGTCAACCTCGTCGAGGCGAGCGGCGCGGGCCTCCTCGAGCAGGGCGGCCTCCTCGGACAGCGCGTCGGTGTGGGCGACCAGCCGACTGGAGTCCTCCATCACCGAGGTGCGCTCGCGCAGGGCGAGGTCGATCGTGCTGCCGGCCTTGGCGAGGTTGCTGGCGCCGTCCTCGGCGTTGAGCCCGTCGACGATCATCATGACGGGGTCGGTCGAGCCGGGCCCGTACATGAAGGCGTCGCGAGCCAGCGACGTGACCCGGTCCTGGCTGTCATCGCGGGCGACGACCGCGTCGGCGAGGTCGGACTGCACGCGCTCGACCTGGGCCTGGGCCTCGTCCGCGGCCACCTCGGCGGCGTCGGCGACCTGCTGGGCGCGGCTGAGCGCCTCGCTCGCGGTCGCCAACTTCGCGTCCAGTTCGTCGAGTTGCGTCTCGGTCCCGGCGATCTCGTCCTGGAGCCCGTCGATGCGGCCGTCGATGGCGTCGACCTCGCTCCGTGCGCGCTCGATCGCGGCCTCCTCTTCGGCGGTCAGGTCCCCGGGGTCCTGCTGTGCGGCCGCGGGGAGTGGGACCAACAGGGCCAGGACCAGGGCGGCCACGAGCGGACGGTGGGACAGGGACATGCGGCGCTCTCGTGGGTCGGGTCGCGTCTCGGTCCACGAGTTCCTCGTCGCGCGGCCAGCGTGCGTGGCGTGGAGGATGTGGGGGAGCCGGTGCAATGAGGTCACGCTACAACCGGTGCCATTGCGCCCCGACGGGGTGACCCTGTCCCTTCGAACGGGGTGGCGGGCCTTGCGTTCCGGCACATTCATCCCGCGAGCGACACCGGTCGGCGCGTCGCCCAGCGGCCGCTCGGCCCGGCGTGGTCCGCGGGAGGTGGGGCCGGAGGAGCGGGGGAGTGACGGGGATAGGCTGGCCAGTCGACGGCCGGCGGCACGATCCGGCCCGGTCACGCACCACCTCCGCACGACCTCCCCGTCTGCCGCAAGGACTGCCCAGCCATGGCCGAGTACTGCTACGTGATGAAGGGGATGACCAAGCTCATCCCGGGCGGCCGCGAGGTCCTCTCCAACGTCTGGTTGTCCTTCCTCCCCGGGGCCAAGATCGGGGTCATCGGGCCCAACGGCACCGGCAAGTCGACCCTGCTGAAGATCATGGCCGGGGTCGACACCGACTTCGAGGGCGAGGCCTGGTCGGCCAGCGGGTACTCCATCGGGTACCTGCCCCAGGAACCCGAGTTGGACGAGGACAAGAACGTCCGCGAGAACATCCTCGCCGGGATGGGCGAGACGGCCGGGCTGGTCGGGACTTACAACGACCTGACCGCCAGGCTGTCCGAGCCGCTCGACGACGACGAGATGAACCGCATCCTGGAACAGATGTCGGTCGTGCAGGACAAGATCGACGCCGCCGACGCCTGGGATCTCGACCGCACCATCGAGATCGCCATGGACGCACTGCGGGTGCCGGACGGCGAGGCCGACGTGTCGGTGCTGTCCGGGGGTGAGCGTCGCCGCGTGGGCCTGTGCCAACTGCTGTTGCGCAAGCCTGACATCCTGTTGCTGGACGAGCCGACCAACCACCTCGACGCCGAGACGGTGGCGTGGTTGCAGCGGCACCTGTCGGAGTACGCCGGCATGGTCGTCGCCGTGACCCACGACCGCTACTTCCTCGATGAGGTGGCCGAGTGGATCCTCGAACTCGACCGCGGCAACTACTACCCCTTCCAGGGCAATTACTCGGGCTGGCTGGAACAGAAGCGCGATCGGTTGGCGCAGGAGGAGCGCGAGGAGTCCGCGCGCCAGCGCCAGTTGGCGGAAGAGGCCGACTGGGTCAAGCAGTCGCCGCAGGGCCGGCGGGTCAAGGCCAAGGCACGTGTGCAGGCCTACGAGACCCTGTTGAACAAGCAACGGCCCAAGCAGGTCACCAAGCCCATCATCATGATCCCCGACGGCCCCCGCCTTGGCGACGTCGTCGTGGACGTCGACGACGTGGCCAAGGGCTACGGCGACCGCCTGTTGTACGAGGACCTGACCTTCAAGCTGCCCCCGGGTGGCATCGTGGGGATCATCGGGCCCAACGGCGCCGGCAAGACCACGCTGATGCGCATGATCGTGACGGCCGCCGGTGAGGCCCGCGGCGACGAGGCGACCACGCCGGACGAGGGCGAGGTCACCGTCGGCGACACTGTCGAACTGTCCTACGTCGACCAGTCCCGGGCCGACCTCGACCCGACCAAGTCGGTCTTCGAGGAGATCACCGGGGGCACCGACTGGGTCCAGATCGGCGCCACCGAGATGTCGTCGCGCGCCTACGTGGCCGCGTTCGGGTTCAAGGGTGGCGAACAGCAGAAGAAGGTCGGGTCGAGCTCCGGCGGGGAGCGCAACCGCATCCACCTCGCCAAGTTGTTGCAGAACGAGGCCAACCTGCTGTTGCTGGACGAGCCCACCAACGACCTCGACGTCGACACGCTGCGCGGGTTGGAGGAAGCTCTGCTGGAGTTCGCCGGGTGTGCGGTGATCACCAGCCACGATCGCTGGTTCCTGGACAAGGTCGCGACCCACATCCTGGCCTTCGAGGGCGACTCCGAGGCAGTGTGGTTCCCGGGCTCCTACTCCGAGTACGAGGCCGACCTGCTCAGGCGCAAGGGCGAGGACGCCGTGAACCCGACCCGAATCAAGTACAAGCCGCTCACCCGCCGCACCGGTTGACCAATGCCGACCCCGGAGCCGACGTGGTCCCTGCTCGATGCCGTCGAGCAGGCCGCTGCCAACCCCCGGTCGTTCTTCATCCCGGACCGCGACGAGCGCGAGGCACTCCGGCCCGGCGACATTGCCAAGGTCGTGTTCCAGGTCGGTGACCAGTCCGTCGACGGGATCGGTGGCGAGCGGATGTGGGTCGAGGTGACCGACCGCGCACGCGGTGGTTACGTCGGTCGGCTGACGAACGAGCCGGTGGTCGTCACCGACTTGTCTCGGGGCGCGCGGATCGAATTCGAACCACGCCATGTCATCCAGTTGCCCGGTGGCGACGATGTCCCGCCCGATCGCCTCGCCGTGTTCGCCAGCGAGCGCCTCTTCGACGACGACGGCCCCGGCATCGGCGTCGCGACCTTCGAGCCGACCGACGCCGGACGCCCGATCGCCGGTGACCGCGAACTGTCCGGATGGATGCTGCTGGCCGGCGACGAGTCCGCGGCCGACGTCGACGACCCCGAGCGCATCCGCCTCCCCAGCCTGTCGTGGATGCTGGAACGCCACCCGGAACTGCAGGCGGTGCTCGCCGACCACGACGGGACCGCGGGGACCTGGCTCCGGACTGACGACGGTTGGCGTCGTGACTGACGAGCAGGTACCGGACCCCGTGTCGACGCCCGCGAGCGACGGCCTGGTCGCCTTCGTGTTGGGTGGCGGCGGCCGCCTGGGCGCGGCCGAGGTGGGGATGCTGGACGCACTGGTCGCGGCCGGGGTCCGCCCCGACCTGGTCGTGGGGACCTCGATCGGCGCGATCAACGGGGCGGTGTTCGCCGCGTCGCCGGACGCCGAGGGCGTGGCCCGACTGCGCGGCCTGTGGTCGGGACTGGACCAGTCCGGACTCCTCAACGAGGGCCTGATCGGGCGCCTGCGGACGTTCGTGTCGACCGGGGTCGCACTGCACCGCACCGAGGAACTGGCCACGCTGTTCGACCACGTGGTGGATCGCGACGCCCGCATCGAGGACCTCGAGGTCGACTTCGCCTGTGTCGCAGCCTGCATCGAAACCGCCGCGGCGACCTGGTTCACGCGGGGACCACTGCTGCCGGCCCTGCTTGCGTCCTCCGCCGTGCCCGGCCTGTTCGAGCCCGTCGAGGTCGACGGCCGTCACTACCTCGACGGCGGCCTGGTCGACTCGATCCCGGTCCGGCGGGCGGTCGCTGCGGGCGCGCGCACCATCCACGTCCTGCAGGTCGGCCGGATCGAGCAGGCACTGACCGTGCCCACCAACCCGTTGCGGGTCGCCCAGGTCAGCTTCGAGATCGCCCGGCGCCACGGGTTCACCACCTTCATGGAGGACGTCCCGGCGGACGTCACCGTCCACGTCCTGCCCAGTGGCGGCAACGCTCCGGCCTCCACCGACCTGCGGGCCAACCTGTCGTACCGGGACTCGACGGGACTGCTGGAATCGATCGAGGCCGCCCGAGCCGCCACGGCCGCCCACCTGGCGCGTGCCGGGGTGGCTCGCTGATGACGCTGCCACCGCGCTGGGTCCGCCGGGTCGTGTTGGCGCCGATCATCCCGATCGTCGCCGTGCTGGGGGTGGTGACCCTGCCGATCGCGATCCCCGCGGTCGCATTCGCGACTCGCTACCTCCCCGGGCGGCTGAAGGTGTTCGGCCTGGTGTGGCTCGGCCTGGTGTGGCTGTACCGCGAGACCGTCGCGGTCGTCCTGTTGTTCGGGTTGTGGGTCGCCAGCGGCTTCGGGACGCGACTGGACCGGCCGTGGTTCCGCGAGGCCCACGTCCGGGTGCTCGGGTGGTACGTCTGGGGCCTGGTCGGTGCCTGCCAGCGCAACCTGGGGCTCCGGATCGTGACCGAGGTCGCCCCCGGCGCACTGGTGGTCGAGCCGCGCATGCCCGCCACCCCGATGCTGATCCTGAGCCGCCATGCCGGGGCCGGGGACTCGTTCCTGTTGGCGCACCTGCTGGTCAACACCTTCGACCGGTTCCCGGCCGTGGTCCTCAAGAACACGATGCAGTGGATCCCCAGCATCGACATCGCCCTCAACCGGTTCCCGAACGCGTTCATCTCGCCGAACCCCGGGCCGGGCTCGGGCGTCGTCGAGCAGATCGGTCGGCTCGCCGCCGGGTTGTCCGACGACGGGGCGCTGGTGATCTTCCCCGAGGGCGGCAACTTCACCAGCAACCGGCGTACGCGTGCCATCGAGCGCCTGCACGAACTGGGCCTGGACGCCTACGTCGGCCGGGCCGAGGAACTCACGACCGTGCTGCCACCGCGTCCCGGTGGCGTGTTGACCGCGCTGGACGCCAATCCGGTGGCGGACGTGGTCGTGGTGGCCCACACCGGCCTCGAGGGCCTGTCGTCGCCGCGCCAGGTGCTGGCCGGCCTGCCGATGGAGCACTCGATCCGGATGGCCTGGTGGCACGTGCCGCGGGCCGAGGTGCCGACCGACCCCGGCGCCCGCGCCGACTGGCTCTACGAGTGGTGGGAGCGCATCGACACCTGGATCGAGGACCACGCCGAACCGGGCATGCCCGCACCGGTCACCCTCGACGCGGCTGTCGAGGAGTCGGCGCCAGGGGCCTGACGATGGTCCGCGGGCCCGGTCACCGTGCTGGGACCGGACGGTCGCGGCCTGCGTGGGACGTCATGCTCAGGGCTGTGGCGATCGAGTGTGCGGATCGCGGCCACATCCGGCCGCGATGCGCTCATCCGACGTCGGGGGTGGGGCTGGGGCGCACCAACGTGGGGGTGTCGAGGACCCGGTCGTGGCCCACGCGGCGGGTCTGGCCGGTGACCGTCACGGTGGCGACCAGGGGGAGGTCACCGACCGAGCGTCCGAGGTGCAGCCGGACCTCGCCAGCGTCCACGATGCGAGTCCCGTCACGGCCGGTGTAGGCCAGCCGGTCGGCGTGGACGGTGAAGCGGACGGTGGCACGAGCCCCCGGGTCCAGGCCCACCCGGGCGTAGCCCAGCAGGTCGCGGACCGGGCGGGCGACCTCGGCCACCGGGTCGTCGAGGTAGAGCTGGACGACCTCGGTGCCGGGGCGGTCGCCGGTGTTGGTGACGGTGCACCCGACCTCGACCGTGCCCGCGGTCGTGATCGTGTCGGGTGACACGGCGAGATCGGTCAGCTCGAAGGTGGTCCAGGACAGGCCGTGCCCGAACGGGAAGGCCGGCACCACGTCGGCCGACGAGATCCCCAGGCCGGCCTCGCCCAGCACGGGGTGGCGGTGGCTGGCGGGCTGGCCGCCGGGGTCTCGCGGCACCTGGATCGGCAGCCGGCCCACGGGCTCGATCGCCCCGGCCACCAGTTCCGCGATCGCGTGGCCGCCCTCCGCGCCCGGCAGGAACGCCTGCACGACCGCCGCCGCGCGGTCGGCGATGCCGCCCAGCGCGTACGGGCGACCGCTGACCACCACGACCACCACCGGGGTGCCGGTGGCCAGGACCCGGTCGGCGAGTTCGGCCTGGCGCCCCGGCAGCGCGAGGTCGGTCGCGTCGTTGCCCTCGCCGGACGTGCCGCGTCCGAACATGCCCGGCTGGTCGGCCATGACCAGGACGGCAAGGTCGGCCTCGGCCACGACCTCGACGGCTCGGGCGAGGTCGCTGTCACCGGCCGGGTCGGTCGCGATCTCGTCGGTGACCGGGCACCCGCGGGCGTGGTCGACGACGACCTCCGGCCACTGGGCGCGCAGGGCGTCCAGCACCGAGTCCACCTCGATGCCCAACCCCAGGTCCGGGTACCGCGGGAGCAGGTGGTTGGGGTAGGAGTAGCAGCCCAGGAAGGCGCTCGGCTCGTCCGCGCCGGGGCCCACCACGGCGACGCGGGGCGGTGGCTGGCCGACCGGCAGGGTCCCGTCGTTGGCCAGCAGCACCAACGAGGCCCGGGCGGCGTCGCGGGCCAGCGCCCGGGTCGCGGGGGCGTCGAGGTCGACGTCGGTGTGGCTGCGGGGCGCCCAGTCGGCGTCCAGCAGTCCCAACTCGACCTTCTGGCGCAGCACCCGCCGCACCGACCGGTCGACCAGGCCCGGGTCGATGCTCCCACGCGCGACCAGGTCCACCAGGGCGCCGTCGTAGCCGTGCGACTCCGGCAGTTCGACGTCGATCCCGGCTGACAGTGCGAGCGACGCGGCCTCGAGCCGGTCCCCGGCCACGCGGTGCATGTCGACCAGGAAGCCGATCGAGCCGTAGTCGGACACCACGGTGCCGTCGAACCCCCACTGGTCGCGGAGGAGGTCGGTCAGCAACCAGGGGTCGGTGGCGGGTGGGATGCCGTCGATGTCGGCGTAGGAGTTCATCACGGACCGTGCGCCACCCAGGCGCAGGGCCATCTCGAACGGCGGGAGGTGGACGTCGGCCAGTTCCCGCCGACCCATCGACACCGGCGCGTGGTTGCGGCCGGCCCGCGAGGCCGCGTGGCCGGCGAAGTGCTTGAGGGTGGCGACGATGCCCCGCCGTTCGAGCCCGCGGACGTAGGCGGTGGCCATCGTCGCGACCAGGTACGGGGCGGCCCCGAAGGTCTCCTCGGTACGGCCCCAGCGCGGATCGCCGACCACGTCGAGCACCGGCGCCAGGGCCTGGTGGACGTCGACCGCTCGGAGGTCGTCGGCGATCCGGCGCGCGATCGCCTCGGCGTGGGACGGGTCGAAGGTGGCCGCGAGGGCCAGCGGGGTGGGGTGCACGGTGGCACCCAGCGTGGTGAACCCGGTCAGGCATTCCTCGTGGGCGATCGCAGGGATGCCCAGCCGCGAGTGCGCCACCAGGT
Organism: Nitriliruptorales bacterium; assembly: GCA_038233055.1. Taxonomy (GTDB): domain Bacteria; phylum Actinomycetota; class Nitriliruptoria; order Nitriliruptorales; family Nitriliruptoraceae; genus Salsipaludibacter. Next base: position 9,409 of record JBBSMS010000059.1, on the reverse strand, counting down.
CCCGTTGGCGGGCGGCGAGGTCGGCCAGTCCCGCCCCCGGGTCGACCGGGCGGGTCCCGAACGGTCGGGTCAGGTGGCCGATGCCGACCGCGCGGACGACCTCCCAGGACTGGACGTCCCCGAAGGCGTCGGCCATGGGGGCGACCCCACCGCGTTCCGGCCCGTCACCGTCGCGGTCGAACATGTCCGGGTCGCGGTGCCAGGTCGAGCCCAGCTGTGCGACCTTCTCGGTGGTGGTCATCACGCCCAGCAGCGCCTCGACCCGGGCGTCGGTCGGTTGCGCCGGGTCCGACCACGTGGCCCGGGCACGCGCGAGCGTCATGTCGGCGTCGGTCGCGGCGGCCGCATCGGTGGCGTCGTCGGGACGGGTCGTCATGCGGGGAGCCTCCGTGGGGTGGCGGTCACCGTGGCGACCACGACCAGGTGGTGGTGACCGCGTACGACTCGCCCGCGGGCACGGTCGCGAGGCCGGTGGCGAGGCCACAGGCGGCCAGGCGCACGGCGTCGGGCCACGCGGACTGGGGTTCGACGCACAGGTGGGTCGGCGGGGTGAAGACGACGGCGGTGGTCAGTTCCGGCGAGTTGGCCATGGTCAGCTGGAGGTCCGGCCAGGTGACCTCCAGGGGTCCGTCGACCCCGACCCAGGCGAGGTCCAGCCGGCGGTCACCCAGGGGAGCCGGGCGCCGCAGGTCGGTGTCGCCGGCCACGTCCACCAGTCGACCGGTCGGGAGGTTGTCCGCGTCGACGTCCAGCGTGTGGTCCGCGGGCACGACCACGGACACGTCGCCGTCGGGGGAGCGCTGGAAGCACGGATGCCAGCCCATGGCCACCGGGACTGCGCGCTCGGCCGCCACCAGCGTGAGGCCCAGGTGCAGTCGGCCGTCGCCCAGGGCCACGTCGTGGCGGACGTCGCATCCCGCCCACAGGCCCGCGTCGGGGCCCAGGTGGTGGACGAGCACGGCATGGTCGGTGGTGGCCTCGACCACGTCCCACGGCTGGTCATCCACCAGTCCGTGGATGGCGTTGGCACCCATGCGCCGTGACAGAGCGTGGTCCTGTCCCTCCCACTGCAGCGTCGCACCGGTGATCCGGCCGGCCCACGGGGCCATCACGAACGCGCCGTGTGCGAAGCCCTGGTCCGCCGGGTCGACCTCCTGCATGAGTCGTTCCCTGCCACCGACCACCAGCGAGGCCAGGCGGGCTCCGTCGTCGGGGTCGATGGCGACACGGTCGTCACCGGCTCGCAGGTTGATCATGGACGGGTCCTGGTTGGTCGGGTCGGGCACGATCCGGCGAGTCGCACGGGCTCGAGGCCGACGACGGCGGTCGACGGTCGCTGCCGGGGTACCTGATCCCATCGGTCGAGGAGTCGAGCCGTTGCCATCCGGCCCTCCACCGGCCTAGGATGATAGTTGTTCTTCTCGACAAAATGTCCGCGACCGGGCTGTCCGTGCTGGCCCGTCGCCTCACCGCCACCCAGACGCGTGCCCGGGTCCGCCGCCCGCGCCGTGACATGACAGGAATTGCCGATGTTCTTCGACGAGGTGCCCGAGCCGATCGCCTACAAGGGTCCGGACTCCGACAACCCGCTGGCCTTCCGTTGGTACGACGCCGACCGGGTGGTGGGCGATCGCACGATGGCCGAGCACCTGCGCATGGCCGCGTGCTACTGGCACTCGTTCAACTGGCCCGGCAGCGACGTCTTCGGGGCCGGCACCTTCGATCGGCCGTGGCTGGACACGTCGCGCGACCCGATGGAGGCCGCGCGCGACAAGATGGCGGCGGCCTTCGAGTTCTTCGGCAAGGTCGGCGTGCCCTTCTACGCCTTCCACGACTACGACATGGCCCCCGAGGGCGACAACCTCAAGGAGGGGAGCGCCAACCTCGACGCACTCGCCGACGAGGCGGCCGAGTACATGGAGGAGACCGGGGTCGACCTGTTGTGGGGGACCGCGAACCTGTTCAGCCACCCCCGCTACGCCGCCGGCGCCGCCACCAACCCCGACCCCGAGGTGTTCGCGCACGCCGCCGCCCAGGTCACGCACGCGATGGACGTCACGCACCGGTTGGGTGGCGCCAACTACGTGTTGTGGGGCGGTCGCGAGGGCTACGAGACGATCCTCAACACCGACCTCGGGCGCGAACTGGACCAGATGGCGCGGTTCCTGCACCTGGTGGTCGAGCACAAGCACGCAATCGGGTTCGAGGGCGCGCTGTTGTTGGAGCCCAAGCCGCAGGAGCCCACCAAGCACCAGTACGACCACGACACCGCGACGGTCGCCGGCTTCCTGCACCGCCACGGCCTCCAGGACGAATTCAAGGTCAACATCGAGGGCAACCACGCCACCCTGGCCGGCCACGACTTCGTGCACGAGGTGGCCACGGCGGTCGAGGCGGGGATCTTCGGGTCCATCGACGCCAACACCGGTGACGACCGCCTGGGCTGGGACACTGACCAGTTCCCGGGCTCGGTCGAGACCATGGCGCTGGTGACCTACCACATCCTGAAGGGTGGGGGCTTCACCACCGGCGGCTACATGTTCGACACCAAGTTGCGGCGCCAGTCACTGGCCCGTGTCGACCTGTTCCACGCCCACGTCGGCGCGATGGACACGCTCGCCAAGTCGCTGCTGGTGGCGCACGCGCTGGTCACCGACGGTGCGCTGAACGACGTCCTGGCCGATCGCTACGCCGGCTGGTCCGGCGACCTGGGGTCGGCGATCCACGCCGGCGAGCACACGCTGTCCAGCCTGCACGACCTGGTGGTCGACCAGGACCTGCGCCCGACCCCGGTCAGTGGTCGCCAGGAACAGCTCGAGGGCGTCGTCAACCGCTACGTCGAGCGCCTGGCCTGACTCGACCGGTCCTCGGCCACGCGCGCCGGGACCGCCGCACCACGCTGGTCGCGGGCGCTGTCACGGGCCCGTTCCGGCTGGTTCCATCCCGATCCGTCGTCGAAGAGGAACAGGCACATGCCACTGGTCGCGGGTGTCGACTCGTCCACCCAGTCCACCAAGGTCGTCGTGGTCGACACCGACGACGGCACGGTCGTGGCCGCGGGCCGTGCCCCCCACGACGTGTCGGGTCGGGACGGGGCGCGGGAATCGGACCCGGACCAGTGGTGGTCGGCGTTGCAGGAGGCGATGGCCGCCACCGGCCGGGCCGGGGAGGTCGAGGCCGTGTCGGTGGGCGCGCAACAGCACGGCCTGGTGGTGCTGGACGACGAAGGCCGCCCACTGCGCCCCGCCAAGTTGTGGAACGACACCCAGTCGGCTTCGCAGGCCGCGGCCCTGACCGCGGACCTGGGCGGCCCGGACTGGTGGGCGAACGAGGTCGGGGTCGTGCCGGTGGCGTCGTTCACGGCGTCCAAGTGGGCGTGGCTGCGAGAACACGAGCCCGAGGTCGCGGCCCGAGCGGCCACGGTCTGCCTCCCCCATGACTTCCTCAACCTCCGCCTGACGGGGGCGGCCTCGACCGATCGCGGTGACGCCTCCGGGACGGCGTGGTTCTCGACCCACCACGACCGTGTCGTCGACGAGGTGCTGGACCACATCGGGCTCGACCGGGATCGGCTCGGGGAGGTTCGGCGCGACGGGCGGGGCGGCGAGGTGACCTCGGCGGCCGCCGACGCACTGGGACTGCGGGCCGGCATCCCGGTGGGTTCCGGGACCGGCGACAACGCGGCAGCGGCGATGGGCCTGGGTGTGTCGGCGGGTGAGCCGATCGTCAGCCTGGGCACCTCCGGGACCGCCTTCTGCGTGACCACGAACCCAGTGGCCGACCCGTCCGGGCTGATCGCCGGGTTCGCCGATGCGACCGACGCGTTCCTGCCGCTGGCGGCCGCGCTGAACTGCACCCAGGCCACCGATCGCATGGCCGAGGTGCTGGGACTGGACCGGGACGACGTGGTCGACGCGACCGAGGTGGTGGTGCTGCCCTACCTCGACGGCGAGCGCACGCCGGACCTGCCGCACGCGCGTGGGTCGATCGTCGGGATCACCCACCGGACCACCGCGGAGGAAATCCTGTGGGCGGCGTACCTCGGCGCGGCGTACTCGCTGGTCCTGGCGCTGGAACGGATCGACGAACTGACGGGCGAGATCGCCGCTGATGCGCCGCTGACGCTGGTTGGCGGCGGTGCCGTCAGCCCGGCGTGGCAGCGCGCCCTTGGGCTGCTGACGGGACGAGGCCTGCGCCTGGCCCCGGTGGCCGAACTGGTCGCGATGGGTGGGGCGGCCCAGTCCGCAGCGGTGCTGGACGACGAGTCGCCGTACGAGGTGGCGGCTCGCTGGAACGACGCCGGCGGACGGTCGATCGATCCGATCGACCCGGACCCGGCCACGCGGGCACGACTTGACGCCGTCGCCGGGGCGCTGGGGGACCTCAACCGGGACCCGTCGACCTGGTGACCGGCGTCGGGTCCGCGTGGGCCGTCTGGTCACTCCTGGTCGCCGCGTGACGCGGGGCGGCAACGGCGGCGACCAGGCGTCATCCGTGCTCGGGTCGGTCAGGCGGTGAAGTCGTCCAGGATGGCGTTCAGCGTGGCGCTGGGACGCATCGCGGCCTCGACCACGTCACGGTCGGGCCAGTAGTAGCCACCGATGTCGACCTCGTCGCCCTGCACCGCCAGCAACTCCTCCTGGATGGTGTCGATCTCGGCGTCGAGGCGGTCGGCCAGCGGGCCGAACGTCGCGGCCACGGCCGGGTCGTCGTCCTGGTCGGCGAGTTCCCGGGCCCAGTGGCGGGCGAGATGGGCGTGGCTGCCGCGGTTGTCGATCTCGTCGACCACGCGCGACGGGCCCTGGCCCTCCTGCAGCAGGGTCGCCGTGGCGTTGCTGATCGTCACGCCCAGCAACCGGGCGGCCGCGTTGTCCTGGGTCTCGGCGAGGTGTTCCAACGACGCCCCCAGTGCGAGGAACTCGCCCAGGGAATCCCACCGCAGGTGGTTCTCGGCCACGAACTGCTGGACGTGCTTGGGGGCCGAACCGCCGGCGCCGGTCTCGAACAGCCCACCGCCGTTCATCAGGGGCACGATCGACAGCATCTTGGCCGACGTGCCGACCTCCATGATCGGGAACAGGTCGGTGAGGTAGTCGCGCAGGACGTTGCCGGTGACCGAGATGGTGTCCTTGCCCGCGCGCACGCGGTCGAGCGTGAAGCGGGTGGCTGCCGCGACGTCCAGGAACTCGATGTCGAGCCCGTCGGTGTCGTGCTGGGCGAGCTCGTCGCGGACGCGCTCGAGCACCTGCGCGTCGTGGCCGCGGTCGGGGTCGAGCCAGAACACGATCGGCATCCCGGTCGCGCGTGCCCGGCGCACCGCGAGCTGGACCCAGTCGCGGATCGGCGCGTCCTTGGTCTGGCACATGCGCCAGATGTCGCCTTCCGCGACCTCGTGCGACAGCAGGGTCGTGCCGGACTGGTCCACGACCCGCACGGTCCCGTCGGCCGGGACCTCGAAGGTCTTGTCGTGGCTGCCGTACTCCTCGGCCTTCTTGGCCATCAGCCCGATGTTCTGGACCGTGCCCATCGTCGTCGGGTCGAAGGCGCCGTGCTCCCTGCAGTCGGTGATCGTCTCGGCGTACAGCTCGGCGTAGCTGGAGTCGGGGATCACCGCCTTGACGTCCTGGAGGTCGCCGGCCGGGTTCCACATCTGCCCGGACGAGCGGATCATCGCCGGCATCGACGCGTCGATGATGGTGTCGGACGGGACGTGCAGGTTCGTGATGCCCTTGTCGGAGTTGACCTGGGCGAGGTCCGGACCGGCCTCGTAGGCGGCCTGGAGGTCGTCGCGGATGGCCTGGGCGGTGTCGTCGTCGAGGTCGGTGATGGACCGTTCGAGGCTGGCGATGCCGTCGTTGGGGCTGACCCCGACACGGTCCAGCGCGTCGCGGTGGACGTCGAACACCTCGTCGAAGTAGGTCGCGACGGCATGCCCGAAGATGATGGGGTCCGAGACCTTCATCATCGTGGCCTTCATGTGGATCGAGAACAGCACGCCGCGCTCGCGGGCGTCGTCGACCTCGGCGGCCAGGAAGTCGAGCAGCGCGGCCTTGCGCATGACTGCGGCGTCGATGATCTCGCCCGCCAGCAGGGGCGTCGACTCCTTGAGCACCGTGATCGTGCCGTCGTCGGCGACGTGTTCGATGCGGACGTCGTCGGCCGCGTCCACCGAGACCGATTCCTCGGTGTGGCGGAAGTCGTCGTCGTCCATGGTGGCCACGTGCGACTCGCTGTCACCCGACCATTCTCCCATGCGGTGCGGGTGGCGGCGGGCGAAGGCCTTCACGGCCTCCGGCGCACGCCGGTCGGAGTTGCCCTCGCGCAGCACCGGGTTGACCGCCGAGCCCTTGACCGTGTCATAGCGCGCGCGGATCTCCTGCTCCTCGGGCGTGGACGGTTCCTCGGGGTAGTCGGGGACCGCGTAGCCGTCGGCCTGGAGTTCGCCGATGGCGGCCTTGAGCTGGGGCACCGACGCCGAGATGTTCGGCAGCTTGACGATGTTGGCCTCGGGCTGGGTCGCGAGCTCGCCCAGTTCGGACAGGGCGTCGTTGACGACCTGGTCGTCGTCGAGATGATCCGGGAACACCGCCAGGATCCGTGCGGCCAACGAGATGTCACGGGTCTCGACCTCGACCCCGGCCGCATGTGTGAAGGCGTTGACGATCGGCAGCAACGAGTTCGTGGCCAGCGCCGGGGCCTCGTCGGTGTAGGTGTAGATGATGGTGCTCATGGCGGGTCTCCGGGCATCGCGTGGGGCAGTGGCAGGATGACGGTCGCGACCTGGGGGAGCGGTGGCGCAGTGGCCCCCAACGCTAGTGCCTCGGCCCTCGTGGCCCTCGTGGCCCTCGCGGCCATCCGCCGCCGGACGCCTGTCCCTGGGGGGCGGGCCTCACTCGTCGGGGAACTCCTCGGGCACGCCGAGGGTGATCGGGTCGCCAGTCGTGAGGTCGACCAGCGGCCGCTCGCCCAGCGGTTCGTCCAGCTCGACCTGGACCAGGTCGAGGCAGTCGTCCGAGCCGGCGAACCGGCCTGGCACGGTGGTCTCGACCTCGACGCGGACCTGATCGGGCTCCTGTTCCAACACCGTGATGGCCGGGTTCCCGTTGCACGAGGGAACGGACAGTTCGACCATGTCGGGTGCGGTGAGGACGGCTTCCTGTTGGCCGACGGTGACGGCAACCCGGCGACTACCGAACAGGCAGCTCGGCAGCGCCAGCACGCCCACGACGAGGACGAGGAGGCGGGTCCGCACGGTCACTCCTGTCGACGGGATCGGGTTCGGGCGGTCGGACGCGGCGGACGTGCAACGGGTTGCACCCACCCACGGGTCGATCGACACCGACCTCGTCGTTGGCGGCGAAGTGTCGAGAAAGCGAGGGGCTGGCGGCCTGTCGACGCTCCTCGTTCCCTGAGCCCGACGCCCACCGTCATGCCCGGACGGCCTGCCCGGACCGGGGCCTGTCGGCCCTGTCGGATGGTAGTGGCCGTCGGCACCGTGGGTCTCGTCCACGACGGAGGTCGACATGGGAGCCATCGGACGACGTTGGATGCTGCTGGTCGGCGGCGTGCTGGTCGGGGTCGGGCTCGGTGTCGCGGGTCCTGGCCTGGTCGCGGACCTGGTGTCGGGTGATGCCTCCGGGCTGGGGATCCTGGGCCTCGGCGCCGTCGTGCTGTTCGTCATGGTCGGCATCTTCGACGTCGCCGGCATCGTGGCGGCCAGCCGTTCCGTGCGGAACCCGGGACGACTCGACTCGGACGGCGAGGGGTGACCGCGCGGCCGGGCTGGGGCGCACGTGGACCCCGGCTCGCTCCCCATGTCGGGTCCACGCACGCCGTCTTCCCGGGTGGAGGGAGGATGTCCCGCATGCAATGGCTCGGTGCCGGAACCGACCGCTCGGCGAGGTTCCCGGTTCGGCGAGGGGTTGGGGGACCGCCCGCATCCGGTCGGCCGTCCCCGTGGGGACGGGCATCCGGCCCACCTCCGTCCACTCCTGATCGACTTCCCGGGAACGGGCGGACTCCGCACGTGGGATGGACTTGGACCGAGTCGGGAACGTCGGCCCCGTCGTCATGTGCCGGGTTCGCGACACGATCGCCGTACTCTTTGGACCTTTGAACGCCCTCGGATACCAGCGGCTCTCGCAGGTTTCAGGAGTGGACGGTCGAGGTCGAAGAGTTGAGTAGACTGAATCGTCTACAGGAGCCAGTCATGAGTGAGACCACCACCATCAGGGTGGATCGCAGCACCCACGAAGAGTTGCGCCGGCTCTCGGCGCGTGACCACACCTCGATCACGGACACCGTGGCGCGAGCCGTCCGCTGCCTCCGCCAGGACGAGATGGGTCGACAACTCACCGCCCAGCCGGCAGACGACGAACAGGTCTGGCTCGATGCTGACCTCGGGTGACGTCGTCACCCTGGATCTCGGCATGCCAGAAGGGTCCGAGGCCGGCCTGTACCGACCCGCCGTCGTGGTCACGGCCAATCGGGTTCTCCGGGCAGGCCCATCCGTCGTGCAGGTTGTGCCCCTCACGACGACCCTGCGTGACTACGAGTCCGAAGTGGCCATCGTGCCGGACCCGGGGAACGGGCTGCAACGTCGTTCAGCCGCGCAGACTCAGCATGTGCGGGCCGTGGCGACAAGCCGAGTCATCGACCGAGTCGGGAACGTCGGCCCCGTCGTCCTGCGCCAGGTTCGCGACACCATCGCCGTACTCCTGGACCTCTGAACGCCCTCGGTTACCAACGCCTTGAGCTGGGTTCGAGACTGCTCGCTCCACAACGGCTGCTCTTGTCCGATGTCGTCGCCACGCAACCACCGGTCCGTCGATGGCGTCACACCGTCGGACACCAACCGACATCGAGCGAGTGATGGTGCGCGGATTCGCGATCCCTCTCGTGGCCGTCCTCATGTCGGGGTGTACCGCCACGATGGAACAGGCTGACCCCTCACCCCAAGCTCCGCCAAACGTGTCTACGGAACCGGTGTCGGCTGCACCGACTGAGCCAGGGCCAGACACGATTCCGTTCCACCTGGATGTCACGAACCAGAGCTTCGTCGAGCCCGAGGTCCACCTGCGCATCTCGGTTGACAGCCACCCCATCATCGACGGTGTGTTCCCGGTCGAGGACCAGCACCACGTCGTCCGACACGACCTCCACCTTGAACCTGGGCACCACGAGGTCCGCGTCGTCGAGCAGGGAACCGCGTTCGACCTCACCGACTCGTTCACCCTGCGGGAAGAAGCCTGGGCGAACGTGTCGTACTGGGGTCCAGCGGTGACGGTCCGGAACCTGTCAAGTCGGGGTTGCCGGTGGTTTCAGGTTTTCGTCTGGATGGCCGGTTTGTTGATCCAGGCCTCGTCGGGTGGGGCGGCAGCTACGGGTGGGCGGTGGCGGAACCGGTCGG
>JBBSMS010000058.1:0-19170 GCA_038233055.1 Nitriliruptorales bacterium | reverse complement strand
GCTACCGGGACCGGCCGGACCGGTTCGGCGACCGGCACGCGCCTGGTCGGCAAATCAGGCCCGGATCGAGGCCCTACAGGCTGCCGTACTCGGCCACCAGGCCGACGACGGCGACCAGCACCAGCAGGATGCCGGACACCTTCGTGACCACGTCGTGGTGGCGTGTCATCCAGCGGGTGAAGGCCTGTTGGCGCCCGCCGGCCAGCAACGGCAGCAGCACCATCGGCCAGCCAAAGCCCAGGCCGAAGAAGAGGAAGTACGCCACGCCGTCCAGCAGCGCTCCGGTGCCGGCCACGCCGCCGACGAGGAAGGCCGACAGGATCACCGGGCCGGTGCAGGGCAGGGTCATCGGACCCAGGGCCAGCCCGTAGACGAACGCGCTGCCCGAGGCCGACGACACGAGCGGGACCTGGCCCGTGCCGAATCGCTCCAGTGGGTTGCGCCCGAGCAGCATCAGGATGCCCAGCACGATCACCCCGCCGTAGGCGAACGGGAGGATGAATGGCACCACGTCGGAGAAGACCCGGTTCAGGCCGTACAGCACGCCCGCCACCACGGTCATTGCGACCAGCACGCCGGCCAGCACCCACACGCCCATCCAGCGCACGCGACGTTGGTCAGTCCCGGCCTTGGCAGCCAGGAGCGCGAACAGGCCCGGGTAGAGCGGCAGCAGGCAGACGTTGCCCAGGATCGCGGCGTTGCCGAGGACGAACGCCTGGACGAACTCGCTCACGCGCTGGCGTCGAGCTGGCCGAGGATCTCGTCGGCCGACTCGAAGCCGGTCACCAGTTCACCGACCGTGCCGTCCGGGGCGACCGTGAACTTCGGGGTCGACGGCGGCACCAGCACGGCGTTGCCGAAGGTCTGAAACAGCGTCGCCAGCGAGGCGTCGTCGAGCACGGCGAACGTGACGCCCTCGAAGCCATTCTCGGCCGCGTAGTCGTCCAGTTCGGCCGGGTCGAGGTTGCTCTCGACAGAGAGTGCCAAGAACGTCGCATTGTCGCCGGCCTGCACGGCGGCAGCGGTCGTGTCGCCCAGTTGGCGGCGGCAGTTGGAGCACCACGTGGCGAAGGTCTCGACGAACACCTGCTCGCCGGCGTAGTCGGCCAGGGTGATGGTCGACCCGTCAGCCATCGTGGCGGTGATGTCGGGTGCCTGGCTCCCCGCGGCCTCGGACTCCATCTCGCCCTCGGACATCTCGTGGTCGCCCTCGGACATGCCGTCCGACATCGACTCGGACATGCCCTCGGACATGGCGTCGTCGGAGGCCATCTCGGTGTCGCTCGCGGCGGCCTCGGAGCCACTGCCGGCGTCGTCGGTGCCGCATGCGGCCAGCAGCAGGCCAGCGACCAGCACCGGGGCCAGTCGGCGTCGCAAGGAGGTCGGTGCGGTCATGGGCGATCCTTGGCGGTTGTCGGCGCTGCCACGAGTGTGTGCGCACGCGGAGGTCGTCGGCAAGTCGGGCGGGTCGTCAGGTCGGGAACTCCGACGCCATCCGGGGGGCCAGCAGGTGAGCCCGACCCAAGATCGGTCGATCCCGACGCGCTGAACCAACCCTGAACGCCCCCGATCGATTCCCTGCACGCCGCACCCTGCGCCCAGGGGGACGTCACGAGGAGAGGATGCGTTCGGGACGGGTGTGGACGTTGGGGGTGCCGACGGCGAAGGTGACCAGGGTGATCCCGAACGTGTCGGCCACGTCGATCGCCAGTGACGAGGCCGCACCGTTGGCGACCACGACCTCCATCCCGGCGACGGCGGCCTTGACCAGCAGTTCGTAGCTGGCGCGGCCCGACAGCACGAGCACCTGGTCGGCGAGCGAACGGCCGTCCAGCAGCGCCGACCCGACCAACTTGTCGACCGCGTTGTGCCGGCCCACGTCCTCGCGGACCTGCTCCAGTCGACCCTCCGGGGTCACGGCCGCCGCCGCGTGCGCGCCGCCGGTTGCGGCGAACGTCGGCTGGTCCGACCGCAACAGACCCGGCAGGGTCGGGACCACGGCAGCATCCACCGTGACGTCGCGGCCGACGGAACCGATCCCGGAGTCGGCCAGAGCGTCGAGGCTGCGACGTCCGCAGACCCCGCACGCGGACGTGACCAGCCCGTGGCGGTCCAGCGCGGACAGGTCGGGGAGGTGGTCGGCGGCCAGGGTGACGCGGACGGCATTGCCGACGGCGTCGTCGTCGGCACCCAGCGCACACGGCGCCACGTCGACCACGTCCCGCCGACCCGACAGCACGCCCTCGGCCAGCAACCACCCGACGGCCAGTTCGTCGTCGTTCCCGGGCGTCCGCATGGTCACCGCGACGTCGGACGTCTCCCCGGCCAGCGTGGCGATCCTGATGGTCAGCGGTTCTTCGACCGCCACGACGTCGTCGCGGCGCGATCCGTCCAGTCCCCGGACCGCGACGGTCCGGGTCGGCGCCCGGTCGGTGCGGACCACCTCAACCCTCCCGGCGGCGCAGGAGCGGGTCGACGTCGCTGTCGATCCCGGCGCGGTGGTCGCGCAGGCGCCGGCGCAGCACGACCAGGTACCCGATGCCGACGATGGCGGTGAAGGCGAACCACTGGAGCGTGTACGACAGGTTCTGGGTGGGGTCGCCTTCGGGTGCGGGCTGGGGCAGCGGCAGGTCGCCGTCCCCGGGGGACTGGGACGTGAGGTGGACCAGCATCGGCAGCAGGTCGTCGCTGGTCTGGCGGTCCAGTCGTTCGACGTCGGCGTGAAAGACGGTGTCCAGCACGCCGTCGTCGGCGTCGCGCGCCCCGATGCCGTCCGGTTGGCGGCCGCTGGCCTCCAGGAAGCCCGTCACCATGACCTCGCCGGACACGGGGACGTCCGGCGTCGGGTCGGGACCGGCGGCCCGGGCGGGCGGGACCCAGCCGCGCCGGACCAGCACCGCCGTCCCGTCGCCCAGCGACAGCGGGGTCAGCAGGTCGAACCCGCCACTGCCGTCCCGTGGTCGACGTTGCGCGACCTGTTCGTCGGCGACCCAGGTGCCGCGGACGTCGACGGGCGTGAACTCGAGGTCGGCGGCCTCGCCGTCGCTCACCTCGGCAGACAGCAGCGACGCGAGGTCGGCAGGCGGGCCGTCCAGGCGGGCGTCCAACCTCGCGTCCAGCGCTCGTTCCTCGCGGTAGCGCTCCCACTGCCACAGTCCGAGTTGGGGGAAGGTCGCCAGCACGACCAGCACGATGACGTGGGCCACCAGCCAGGTCGGGCGCAGCAGGGGATGGCGTCGGGATGGACCGGACGGGGGCACGGGGTCGTCTTGACGTGGCGGGGTGTCCACCGGGGTCGTGGCCACCTCAGTTCGCCCCGGTCCGCACGTCGGATGCACCCATCCGTGCGGCGTCGGCGGTGCGGTCGTCGGGCATGCCCTGGGAGTCGCGCTCGGCCTTGACCCGGGCCTCGTAGTGGACCAGTTCGCCGCGCAGGTTGTCGTCGTCCCAGCCCAGCACGTCCGCCATGCGGCGTGCGACCGGTTCGGCCGCGGCAAGCCCGCGGTCCCACGACTCGATCGAGATGCGGGTGCGCCGGGTCAGCACGTCGTCGAGGTGGAGTGCACCCTCATGGCTCACGGCGTAATGGGCCTCCACCTCGAGGTAGTCGTCGGCCTTGGGCAGCGGTTCGGCCAGCGACGGGTCGTCGGCGACCAGGTCGAGCAGGTCGGTCGTGAGGCTGCCGTAGCGGTTCAACAGGTGTTCGATCCGGGCCACGTGCAGGCCGGACTCGGCGGCCAGGTCGTGGCGCTGGTTCCACAGCGCGTGGTACCCGACCGCGCCCAGCAGGGGGACCTGTTCGGTGATGGACTCGGGCACGCGGTGGGCCATGCCGTGGGCGGCCGCGTCGACCGCGTCCCGGGCCATCACCCGGTACGTCGTGTACTTGCCGCCGGCGATCGTGATCAGCCCGGCGGCTGTCGGCGCAACTGCGTGCTCACGCGACAGTTGGGAGGTGTCCTCGGACTCGCCCCACAACAGCGGGCGCAGTCCGGCGTAGACGCCTTCGACGTCGTCGTGGGTCAACGGCGTGCGCAGGAACCGGTTGGTGCGGTCCAGCAGATACTGGATGTCGGTGGCCGACGCCGCGGGGTGCGCCTTGGCCAGTTCCCAGTCGGTGTCGGTGGTGCCGACGAGCCAGTGGCGACCCCACGGGATGATGAACAGGACACTGGTCTCGGTCCGCAGGATGATGCCGGAGTCGGACGGGAACCGGTCCCGTGGCACGACCAGGTGGATGCCCTTCGAGGCGCGCACGTGGATCCGCCCCCGGCCGGCCATGTTCTGGATGTCGTCGGCCCAGACCCCCGTGGCGTTGATGACCTGGCGGGCGTGGACATCCAGGGTCGTGCCGGTCTCGAGGCATGTGGCGCGCACCCCGGTCACGCGTTCGCCCTCGCGCAGCAGGTCCACGACCCGCGCCGAGGTTGCCACGGCCGCGCCGTAGCGGACCGCCGTGCGCGCAAGTTCCATGGTGTGGCGGGCGTCGTCGACCTGGGCGTCCCAATAGCGGATCGCCCCGACCATCGACGACTTCTTGAGGCCCGGGGCGATGGCCAGCGCCCCGCGTCGGCTCAGTTGCTGGTGGCGGGGGAGGTGGCGCGCCCCGCCGAGCGTGTCGTAGAGGGTGACGCCGGCGGTCACGTACGGGCGTTCCCACACGGCGTGGGTCAGCGGATACAGGAAGGAGACCGGCTTGACGAGGTGCGGCGCAAGGTCCTGCAACAGCAGCCCCCGTTCGCCCAACGCCTCCTTCACCAGCCCGAAGTTGAGTTGTTCGAGGTAGCGCAGGCCGCCGTGGATGAGCTTGGACGATCGCGACGAGGTGCCGGACGCGAGGTCGCGCATCTCGACCAGGGCAACGCTCAGGCCGCGGGTGGCGGCGTCCAACGCGACGCCGGCCCCGGTGACGCCCCCGCCGATGACGACGATGTCGAAGGTTTCGGTCGCCATCCGCTGCAGGGCATGCGCTCGCTGGTCCTGGGACAGTGCTCCGGTCGGGGCCACGCCCACCTCGCAGGTCGCTCGTCGGCTGTCGGTGCCGCCAATCGTACGGCCGTGGCCCACGGGTCAACGCGCCGGACCGCCCCGGACTGTGCCCGACCGACCGTGCCCGACCGGCCGGGAGCCACGCGCGCCGGAAGGCCCGGGTCAGGCGGGGTGGGCCGCCCGCCAGGTCGTCACCAGGTCGAGGTAGTCGTCGGGTGCCTCGATCATCGGCACGTGTCCGACGCCGGGGAGGTCGTGGCGCTCCACGTCGGCCCGGCGCGCGGTCAGGGCCTCCATGGCACTGTGCCGGACCAGGCGGTCCTGCTCGCCCCACACCAACAGCACGTCGGCGGTGATCGCGTCCAGGGCCCGGTCCACCTCGCGCCGGTGCAGGGACAGGTGGGCGAGCAGGTCCGAGGTGGCGTGGCTGAGGCTGTCGGACCGCCACGGGCGTGCCATCGCGTTGACGGCGTGCTCGACACCGACCTGGCGCAGCGCCGGTCGCATGCTGACCGCAGTGCCCATGACGAGAGACTCGGTGGAGAGGAAGATCTGTTCCGCCGTGGCCTCACCGTAGAAGTTGCGGAGCAGGGCCAGCCCGACTCGGCGCGATGCCATGAAGGGCAGGAACCGGCGCAGCACGTCGTGGTGGAGCCCCGTCATGGTCGTGCCCACCGGGCTCGGGACGGCCGGCGCCGCCAGGACCAGCCGAGCGACCCGGTCCGGCTGGGTGCCCGCCAACAGGATCGACAGCAGCCCACCCATCGAGTTGCCGTGGACCTCGGCGACCGGCCACCCCAGGGCGTCGAGCAGGTGGCGAAGGAACTGGACCTGTGGCCGCATCCGGGCGGCACGGGGCGTGGGCGGCTCAGTCTCGGCGAACCCGGGCAGGTCCACCGCGACGACCGGGGCGGACGCCGCCAGGCCGACCATGACGTCCAGCCAGTTGGTCGCAGCGCCGCCCAGGCCGTGGACCAGCAGGATCGGGAGTTCGGAGCTTGGCTCGGAAGGCGTCACCGGGTCCGCGCGGAGCACGGAAACGGGATGGCCGACCACGTCGATCGTGTCGGACCGGATACCGGCCCAGCGCTTGTCGCGCGTGCCCCAGTCGTCGTGGTGCATCGAGTCCTCCAGGTGGTCGAGCGGTGAGGGTAGGGAGGTCGCGGGCACCCCCGGTCGACGCCTCTGCGACCGGGAGTGGGGTGGTTCCGTGGCAATGTCGCAGGTCCCTCGTACGGTCCGTGCTGGTTGGTCCGACCCCCACACCGCCCGCCCGCCGACCCCCGCCGACCCCGTCCCCGCCGACCCGAGGAGGCTGCCGTGACCCCCCTGGCCTGGATCCTGCTCGTGCTGCTCGCCGTCGCCGTCGTCGGTGTCGTCGGCGTCGTCGTCGCCACCGCTCGCGCCGAACCCCGGCATGCCGCGCGCGCCAACGCGCTGGTCGGGACCCTGCGGGGGGAACTGGACGACCAGCGCGCCATGCTGGAAGCCCGCAACCACGAGGTGCTGCGGGCTGCCGTCGACACCGTTGTCGACCTGGCCGGTGACCGCCTGACCACCGAGAACGACCGCTCGCGCCAGATGCTGGAGGAACGCGAGCGGACCCTGCAGGACCGCGCGGCGCGCATGACCGCCGAGTTCGAGAAGATGCGGACGCTGGTCGGTGACCTCGAGCGGGAGCGGAGCCGGGGCATGGGGGACCTGGAGCGTCGCCTGTCGGAAGCGTCCACGGCCACCGGTGACCTCGCTCGCACCACCGGCGCCCTGAAGGAGGCCCTGGCGTCGTCCCGAACGCGGGGGCAGTGGGGCGAGCGCATGGCCGAGGACGTGCTGCGCACGGCCGGCTTCGTCCAGGGAATCAACTACCACGTCCAGCAGACCACCTCGCGCGGCCGACCGGACTTCACGTTCGTGCTCCCGGCCGGCCGCCACCTCCACATGGACGTGAAGTTCCCGCTCGACAACTACCTGCGCTCGCTGGAGGCCGAGACGGACGGGGCCCGGACCCGGGCCGAGCAGGCGTTCGTCCGGGACGCCCGCAACCGGGTGCGCGAACTTGCCCAGCGCGACTACGTCGACAAGGCCGAGGGGTCGTTGGACCAGGTGCTGCTGTTCCTGCCGAACGAGCACCTCTATGCCTTCCTCCACGACACCGCCCCGA
Organism: Nitriliruptorales bacterium; assembly: GCA_038233055.1. Classification (GTDB taxonomy): domain Bacteria; phylum Actinomycetota; class Nitriliruptoria; order Nitriliruptorales; family Nitriliruptoraceae; genus Salsipaludibacter. The sequence goes on along the minus strand of JBBSMS010000058.1, from coordinate 12,020 downwards.
CCCTGCTGGACGAGGCGCTGGCCTCGCGGGTCGTGCTGTGCTCGCCGGTGACGCTCTTCGCGGTCCTGGCGGTGATCCGACAGGCGGTCGACGACCACATGACCGAACAGCGCTCGACCGAGGTGCTGGAAGCACTGACCGGCTTCTCGGAACAGTGGGACAAGTTCACCGACCACCTCGAGAAGGTCGGGTCCCGGCTCGCGTCGGCCCAGCGCGCCTTCGACGACGTCAATGGCGCCCGCCGCCGGCAGTTGGAGCGTCGGCTGGTCCGGATCGACGAACTGCACCGCGACGAACAGGCCGCCGCCGTGCTCGCGCTTGCGCCGGCGCCTCCTCCCGACCAGGCCGACGAGGCCGACGAGGCCGACCAGGCCGCCAGCTGAGCTGGCCCGCCGGGGCCTGCGGGGGTGACGTGGGGGCCGGTTGGGGGTGCCGGGGGGTGGAACCCCGAGGGGGTGCGGGGTGGTGCCGGGGATACCGTTCGGGATGTGCTCGACCGATGTGTCCGCCCGCCCCGGAGGCCCCGATGCGTGTCCGTCCCCGTTCCGCTCTCACCGCTGCACTGACCTCGCTGGCCGCGGCCGCCGTGGTGCTCGCGGGCTGTGGGACCGATGCCGCCGCAGGACCCCAGCAGGCCGTCCAGGAACGTCTTGACCGGGGCGTGTCGGTCGAGGTGACGATCGAGGCCGACCCGTCGACCGTCGATGACGCCGAGGCCGCACAGGCCGTGCAGGAGATCCTGGACCGCCAGGCCGACGGTCCGCTGCTGGTGCTGTCGCGCAGCGGTGACGGCCAGGCCCGCGGTGTCGTGCTGGGCCAGGGGGCCGTCGAGGCCCGCCTGGTCGAGGACACCGCCTATCTCCACCTGGACGCCGCCGCACTGGCCGAGGGTGACATCGACCTGCCGGGACCGCTGGGGGACCTGCTGCCGTCGGACCTGCCCAGCCCGTCCCCGGACGACGACGAGCCGGCCGCCGATCCGTCTGCCCCGGGGATGCCGGGTGACGTCGGCGCGCTGCTGGGCGCGCTGGGCGAGCAGGACTGGATCGGGGTGAGCGGGGTCACGCCCGAGCACCTCGCGGAACTGACCGGCAAGGCCGAGGAGACCCCGTCGGAGCAGGACATGGCGGCCGTGGAGGACCTCCTCGCCGAGCACGACCTCGACAGTTGGACCGGACTCCTCGACGGCTACGCGACGGTCGAGGGTGACGGGCCGTGGGACATCACCGTGGACGCCCGTGCCCTCGCCACGGCTATGGAGGACGTGGACGCCCAGGCCGAGGTGCTGCTGGGCGCGCCGTCCGAGCAGGACGGTGACGTCGGTGACGAGGACCACGGCGACCACGACGTCGACCCGGCCGACCTGCCCGACCAGGTGGGCGGGATCACCATCGAGGCCGAGGACGGGGTCGCCACGCGGATGGTCGTCGACCTTGCCACGGTCCACGAGGCCCTCGGCGAGGCCATGGACCACGTCGATGACCCGGACGCCGACGACGACCCGGCAATTGGGGAACTGCTGGCCGCCGCGGATGCCCGACTGGTACTGACCATGGTCGACGTCGGGGAGCGCACCGACACCCCGGCCGACGCGGCCGTCGTCGACCTCGAGCTGCTCGACGCGATGATGCAGTCGGGCGGCATGGCGTCGCTGAAAACGGAGAACTGAACCGCGCCTCGACGGGGGTTCGCACGGCTGACCCTCGTGGAGGCACGTGGGACGGACGGCGCCGCTAGGATCACGGGCCCTGCTCGCCCCCGCCCGGGTCGTCCGCGACGTCCCGGATCCTCCCCGAGGAATGTTCCATGGCCCCGTCCGTCGGTGACGTCGCTCCCGACTTCGACCTGCGCGACCAGGACGGCGGGCACGTCCGGTTGTCGGACCTCCGGGGCGACAAGGCCGTGGTGGTTATGTTCTACCCCTTCGCCTTCTCCGGGATCTGTGGTGAGGAGTTGTGCTCGATCCGGGACCAGTTGGGCGACTTCGCCAACGATGACGTCGTCACCCTGGCCGTGTCGACCGACGCCACGCCGGCCCTGAAGGCCTGGAGCGAGGCCGAGGGGTTCGCCTTCCCGCTGCTGGCCGACTTCTGGCCCCACGGCGAGGTGGCCCGGGCCTATGGCGTCTTCAACGAGGCCGTCGGGGCTGCCGAGCGGGGAACGTTCGTGATCGACACGGAGGGGATCGTGCGCTACTCGGTCCACAACGGCCTGGGCGAGGCCCGGGACGACGAGGCGTACCTGGACGCGCTGCGCGCCATCGGCGCCGCATGACGTCGGGCTGACATGGAGGGCGGGCCATGACCGGCGATGCCTGGATCACCGTCGTGGTCCTGGTGCTCGCCTTCGGCCTGCTCGCATGGGATCGGCTGTCCCCGTCGGCGGTGGTGCTGACCGCGGCGGTCACCCTGCTGGTCACGAACGTGATCACGGCCCAGCAGGCCCTGTCCGGTTTCGCCAACCCGGCGCCGATCACGGTGGCTGCGCTGTACGTGCTGGCCCGGGCCGCCGAGAAGACCGCCTTGTTGACGCCGATGACGGCGCGGCTGCTGGGGGAGGGCCGCACGGCCCGTGACCTGTCGCGCCTGTTGGTGCCGGTGGCGGGCGCCTCCGCGCTGCTCAACAACACGCCGCTGGTCGCGATGCTGACGCCCGACATCGTGTCGTTGTCGCAGCGTCGCGACCTCCCGGCGTCGCGGTTCCTGATGCCGTTGTCGTTCGCGGCGATCCTCGGTGGCACGATCACGGTGCTCGGGACCTCGACCAACCTCGTCGTCTCGGGACTGCTGGAGGACACCGGGGCGGACCCGCTGGGCCTGTTCGAGGTCACCCCGATCGCGCTGCCCGCGGCCGTCGTGGGCGTGGCCCTGATCATCGTCCTGGCCGGGCGGCTGGTCCCGACCCGTTCGACGGTGCAGGAGCAGGCGGCCAAATCGGTGCGTGAATTCGTGGTCACGATGGTCGTGCTCCCGGGCGGTCAGTACGACGGGCGCCGGGTGGGCGAGAGCGACCTGATCGGACGCCGCAACGTGTTCCTGGTGCAGGTGGCCCGGGGCGACCAGGTGTTCTCGCCGATCGTGGACCTGGACGTGGCGATGCAGTCCGGCGACCGCCTGACCTTCGTCGGTGAGGTCAACCAGATCGTCGGCTTGTACCGGTTGGCCGGGTTGCGGTCGACCGCGCAGGACCACCTCGAAGTCGTCGCGCAGCCCGGGCACGGCCTCCACCTCGCCGTCGTCGGGCGCGATTCGCCCCTGGCCGGCCACACGCTGTCGGACGTCAACTTCCTCACCCACTACCAGGCTGCCGTCCTGGCGATCCACCGTGACGGCCAACGCATCACGGCCGACCCCCGCGACGTGCGCTTCCGGCCCGGTGACGCCCTGCTGGTGTTGGCGTCGGACCAGTTCCGCGACAACTGGTCCGAGGGGCGCGACTTCCTGCTGGTGGCCGACCTGGACGGCGACTCGCCCCACATGTCTCGACGCGCCGCATTCGTGGCCGCGATCACCGTGATCATGGTCGGGGTGGCGGCGCTGGGCCTGCTCACGATCCTGGAGGCCGCGCTGCTGGCCGCCGGGGCGCTGGTGGCGACCCGCACGCTGACGTCGAACGAGGTGCGTGACGCCATCGACTTCGACGTCATCATCCTGATCGCGGCGTCGTTCGCGCTGGGGGCCGCGATGGACACGACCGGGCTCGCCGACGGGGTGGCGCGCGGGATCGTCGGGGTCTTCACGCCGTTGGGGGACATCGGAGTCGTGTTCGGGTTGTTGCTGGCCGTGTCGCTGCTGACCGAACTGATCACCAACAACGCGGCGGTCGTGGTCGTGTTTCCCATCGCGCTGTCGGTGGCGGTCCAGGCCCAACTGGACGTGCGGGCCGTGGCGGTGGCACTGGCGGTGTCGGCCTCGTCGTCGTTCCTGACCCCGATCGGCTACCAGACCAACACGATCGTGTACGGACCCGGCGGCTACCGCTTCGCCGACTACCTCCGCCTGGGCATCCCGATCAAGCTCGTGACGCTCGCACTGGTCACCGCCGCGGTCATCCTGCTGTGACGGCGGATCAGGCCTCGTCCGGTGACCACCCACGGGGGGCGCCGTACACCTGGGGAACGAAGGTCTGTTCGTCCATGGGTGGGCGCACGTAGGCGATGTCCTCGCGCTCCGGGAGGTCCACCGGGTCCGGGACGACGTCGACGTAGTCGAACTGGTCCAGCAGGTGGCTGATGCAGTTCAGGCGGGCATTGCGCTTGTCGTCGCTGGGCACCACGTACCACGGGGCCTGCTTGATGTCGGTGTGCTCGAAGGTGGTGTCCTTGGCCCTGGAGTACTGCGTGTAGCGGCGGTGCTCGGCCAGGTCCATGTCGGACAGCTTCCAGCGCTTCAGCGGTTCGGAGTTGCGAGACGCGAAGCGCCGGTGCTGTTCCTCGAAGCTCACCGAGAACCAGTACTTGATGAGCTTGATGCCCGAGCGCACGAGCATGCGCTCGAACTCGGGGCAGGACCGCAGGAACTCGCGGTGCTGCTGCTCGGTGCAAAAGCCCATGACCCACTCGACGTTGGAGCGGTTGTACCAACTGCGGTCGAACAGGACGATCTCGCCCGCCGCCGGCAGGTGCTCGACGTAGCGCTGGAAGTACCACTGCGACTGTTCGCGCTCAGTGGGCTTGGGCAACGCCACGACCCGGACCGTGCGGGGGCTGGTGCGTTCCTGGATGCGCTTGATCACGCCCCCCTTGCCGGCCGACCCCCGACCCTCGAAGATCACCAGCGCCCGAGTGCCCTCGTGCTGCACCCATGCCTGCAGCTTGACCAGTTCCTCCTGCAGTCGCGCCAGTTCGGCCTCGTACCACGACTTCTTGATCCGTCCCTTCGTGGTGTACTCCGGCTCGGGAGGTCGGCGATCGGCCATGGTTCGTCCTTTCCGGCGGGGGCGGCGAGGAGCCCGTCCTGCAACCTAGGCGTCACGACCGCCGACGTCCGGCGTTCAGACCCTCGCACGGCTAGGATCCGGCCTTCGCCTCCCGGGTCGATGGCGTCGCACGCGGCGTCCGAAGGTCCTCGACATGAGTGTTGATGCGTGGATCACCGTCGCGGTCCTCGCCATGGCCTTCGCGATGCTGGCCAGCGACCGGATGGCACCGTCGGCCGTCGTGCTGTCGGCCACCGCGCTGCTGTTGCTGGCCAACGTGATCACCACCGAGCAGGCCCTGTCCGGGTTCTCCAATCCTGCGCCCATCACCGTGGCGGCGTTGTACGTCGTCGCGCGGGGGGCCCAGAAGACCGGCCTGTTGGCACCCTTGACCTCGCGGTTGCTGGGGGAGGGGCGGTCCTGGCGCGACCTTGCGCGACTGGTGGTGCCGGCGGCGGGGGCGTCGGCCGTGCTCAACAACACCCCGCTGGTCGCGGCGCTGGTGCCGGACGTGGTCGCGGCCTGCCAGCGACGCGGCATCTCGGCCTCGAAATTCCTGATGCCGTTGTCGTTCGCAACCATCCTCGGTGGCACCGTCACCGTGCTCGGGACCTCGACGAACCTGGTCGTGTCGGGGCTGGTGCAGGAGGCCGACGGGCGGCCGCTGGGCCTGTTCGAGGTGACCCCGATCGGCCTGCCGACGGCGATCGCCGGCCTGCTGGTGCTGGTGAGCGTGTCGTGGTGGCTGGTCCCCGACCGGGTCGCCGTCGCGGACCAGGACGACCGGGAGTCGCGCGAGTTCGTCGTTGCCATGGAGGTGGTCGCGGACGGACCGCTGGCCGGCCAGCGGATCGGTGAGACGGACCTGGTCGCACGCGAGCACGTGTTCCTTGTCCAACTCCTGCGCGACGGTCATCGCCAGTCACCCGTGGACCTGGACGTGGTCCTGGAGGCCGGGGACCGGCTGTCGTTCGTGGGCCGGGTGGACCGGGTGGTCGACCTGCACCGCCTCCCGGGCCTGCGGTCCACCGCCAGCCACCACCTGGAGACACTGGCCGGGCGCAGCCGGCAGTTGCAGGTGGCCGTGATCGGGCGGACCTCGCCGGCCGCCGGCCACACCCTGGCCGAGGTCGACTTCCTGTCCCGGTACCAGGCCGCCGTGTTGGCCGTTCACCGAGACGGCCACCGGCTGGTGGCCGAGCCGCGGGAGGTCCGGTTGCGGCCCGGCGACGCCCTGATGCTGCTGGCCGACCGCGACTTCGCCGACACGTGGCGCGACCGACGCGACTTCCTGGTGATCGCGCCACTGGGCGGTGACCCACCCGAGGTGTCGCGCCGGGCGCCGCTGGTCGGCCTGGTGATGCTGGGGATGGTCGCCGCCGCGACGACGGGGGTCGCCACGGTGCTGGAGGCCGCCCTGGTGGCGTCCGCGGTCCTGGTCGCGACCGGGGTCCTGACCGCCCACGAGGTCCGCGACGCCATCGACCTCGACGTGATCATCCTCATCGCCGCGTCGTTCGGACTCGGCCAGGCGGTCCAGGTGACCGGCCTGGCGGACCGCCTGGCCGGGGCGCTGGTCAGTGCCTTCAACGGCTTCGGTACGTACGGGATCGTGTTCGGGATCCTGCTGAGCCTGACCCTGTTGACCGAACTGGTGACCAACAACGCGGCGGTGGTGGTCGTCTTCCCGGTCGGGGCCGCCATCGCGGCCCGCGAGGGGATCGACCTGCGCCACCTCGCGGTCGGCCTGGCCGTGGCCGCGTCGTCGTCGTTCCTGACGCCCATCGGCTACCAGACCAACACGATCGTCTACGGCCCCGGTGGGTACCGGTTCACGGACTACCTACGGGTGGGTCTCCCCCTGAACCTGACCGTGCTGGTGGTGGCGACCGTGCTGGTCGTCCGCGGCTGACGTGTCCCTCGGCGAGCCAGCGACGAGCCTGCGCGTGCTTCCTTCGGCCCGGTCCGCCGCCAGGATCACAGCAGGCCACGGTCGGCGATCGTGATCGCGAAGGCCCACAGGAAATACAGAGAACCGATCACCAGCAGGGCCCCCACGGTCCGCTCGACCACGGGCACGTACCGACGAATGGACCGCGCCGTGCGGGCCGCACCCGCCGAGGTGCCCACGGCGACCAACGGCAGACCGCGTCCGAGGCCGAAGGTGGCCAGGATCGCAGCGCCGTAGAGCGGGTCGCTGGTGGCCACGGCACCAAGGATCACCGGCAGCAGCATCGGCGTGCACGACGGGCATGCGAGCAGGCCGAACGGGATCCCGGCCCCGAATGCTCCCGCGAGACTGTCGGGGCGGGACAGCCGGGGGGCGATGGTGGGCAGTGACGGCCGCCAGATTCGCAGCATCACCAGTGCCAGTACGGCCAGGACGGCGAACATCAGCCCGAACCAGAGAGCCAGGCGTGCCTCCAGCCAGTCGATCGCGGCCTGCCCGCCCGCGGCGAAGACCGCGCCGACCGCAGCGTCGACGACCAGTACGCCGGCGACGAATGACAGCGAGAGCGTCGCGGCGCGACCTCGCGAATGGGCGTGGCCTTCCAGCACGGTGCTCATCACGGCCGGGGCCATCGCCAGGCTCGAGGGGGCGAACGCGGCGGCCAGTCCCAGCACCAGCGCCAACCCGAACGTGACCGGGGACGCCCGCCTGAAGGTCGCCTGGACGCCTTGGGCACCAGCGCCGGTGACCGATCCCGAGACCTGCAGGAAGGCCCACAGGCCGCCCGCGACGACGACGACGGCGGCGACGACCAGGACGCCCAGGGCGGCCCGCGACAGCGACTCGTCCTCGCTCGGGGCAAGGTCGTAGCCCATGGACTCGATGCGGTCGCGAACGGCGGCTTCGGACACCGGGCCGGTGATCGTGGCCATGGCACCGTCGGGATCGACCTCGACATCGTCGACGCCGTCGAGGCGAGCCAGGCCCCGTCGAACCGTGGTGGCGCAGCCCTCGCAGGTCATGCCGTGGACGGGGACCCGGAACCGTCCTGTGTCTGGCCGGGTGGTCACGGTGACGGCTCCTCGGGACCGGGGTCGGCCCGGTGTTCGATCAGCTGGCAGTAGCCCTCGTCCGTCGGTGCGGTGGGGGCGCGCTCGAGCAGACGGGTGAGTTCGAGGCGGGTCTGGTGCAACCGGTCGATGCGTTCACCGAGTTCGTCGACCCGCTGCCGGGCAATGTCGAGGACGTAGTCGCAAGGCCGTTCGCCACCGTCGCGCAGGGCCAGGATCTCGGCGATTTCGTTCAGTCGCAGGTCCATGTCGGCGGCGCGGCGTGCGAACGCCAGCCGGTCGACGTCGTCGGGGCCGTAGTCGCGGTAGCCCGACGACGTGCGTGCCGGCTCGGGCAGCAGGCCGATCGACTCGTAGTAGCGGATGGTCTTGGGGTTGACCCCGACCTGGCGGGCGACGTCACCGATGCGCATGGTGGGTGTCCTTGGGTGTCGCTTCGGCGACGTGGCGTGGCATCAGCGTTGACCGCCCGGCCACGTCAGCAGCGGTGCGTTGACCACCACGTTGGCCGCTTGGAAGGCGACCTCGCCGTTGTCGCGGGCGGTCTCCAGATCGGCGACGCTGGTCACCAGTCGAGCGTCGGTTTCATCGACCCAGCGGACCGGCACGATCTCGCGCAACGGGGTGTAGCCGTCGTCGCCCGGGACGCTGTCGAAGATGTCGGGCTGGAAGCCCAACGGCCCGGCCGGCGTGTCCTGGGGCACCAGGCCGTTGGTGAAGACGTACACGGCACCGCGGGCGGTGTCGGGGACCTCGGTGAGGCTGGCCACGACCGGGACGGGCGAACCCATCATCCCCTCCAGGACCGACGCGATCTCGGCGTCGGAGACCTCGGTGTGGATGAAGGCGATCTCCTGGTCGTCGTAGTAGGCGAACACCGGGGGCACGCGGGGTGCCTCGGGCGACATCGCCATGTCGTCCATGGCGGACCCGTCGGCCTGCTGGCCCGACATCTGCGAGGCCATCGGCGCCGCACGGTCCAACCCGTAGGTCCACCACGTGCCCACGCCCAGGGTGACCACGGCAATGGCCACCCCGATCAGGATCCAGGCACGTACGGGGCGCCCGTCCACGTCGGCGTCGAGCCAGGATCCCGGCTTTGGTGGGGTGCCTCCGGGGGTTGGCTCCGGAGTCGGGGCGGACGGGGTCGTGGTGTCGCTCATTCCGTGGTCTCCTGGTCGGCGGTCTCGCCGATGTCAAAGCCCATGTCGTGGAGGGTGGAACGGACCTGGCCTTCGAACACGTCGGGCCCGTGGTCGATGGTGACCAGGTCGTGGGCATGGTCCGCGCGGACGTCGTGCACGCCTTCGATCGCGCCGATCCGGTCCTCGATGCGTTGCGCGCAGTCGCCGCAGTGCATCCCGACCCCCAGGCGCAGGGCCTCACGCTGGCCTGGCCGTGGTGTCGACACGGGCGTGGGGGCCGCCTCGTGGAGGCGGTCGTGGTCGCGTTCGGATTGTTCGTCGAGGAGGTGCTGCGGTGTCCGGCCGGCCTGGCCACGCACACTCTTGACCAGCCGGCCCCGGAACGAGTTGCCCAGCACGGCCGTGACCGAGGCCACCATCGCCACCATCGCCCACACGGGGTGGACCAGGCCGGTCGTCGCGGCGGGCACGCCGATGCCGTTGAAGGCCAACGCCAACGCCAGGTTCTGCCTGGTCCGCCGGTAGGACCGTGCCCCGATGGCGTGGGCGTCCATGACCGCACCCAGCCGGTCCGACATGATCACGATGTCGGCTGATTCGATGGCGATGTCGGTCCCGGCCCCGATCGCGAACCCGACGTCGGCCTGCGTCAGCGCCGGCGCGTCGTTGATGCCGTCGCCGACCATGGCGACACGCCGGCCGGAGTCCTGCAACCGACGGACCTCGGCGGCCTTGTCCTCGGGGAGCACCCCCGCCAGGACCCGCTCGATGCCGACCTCGTCGGCGACCGCGTCCGCCGTGCGCTGGTTGTCCCCGGTGATCATCACCGGGGCGATGCCGGCGTCACGCATCCGGGCGATGGTCTCGGCCCCGTCGTCCTTGACCTCGTCGCCGATCCCGACCAGCCCCAGCAGCACCGCATCGCGGGCCACGCCTACGACCGTGAGGCCGCGGCCCTCGAGGTGGCCGATCCGGTCACGCAGGCCGGCGGTGTCGACGTGGTGCTCGTCGAGGAAGGCCGGTTTGCCGACCAGCACCTGCACCCCGCCGAGTTGGGCCTGGATGCCCCGGCCGGTGTGTGACGTGAAGTCGTCGGGGAAGTCGACGGTGAGCCCGCGGTCCTCGGCGGCACCTTCGATGGCCCGTGCCAGGGGGTGTTCGCTGGCCGATTCGGCGGACGCCGCCGTGGCCACCACGTCCGAGTCGTCGGTGCCGGCGACGGCGACGACCTCGCGCACCGTGGGCTGGCCGCGCGTGATCGTGCCGGTCTTGTCCAGCACGATGGTGTCGATCTCGCCCATCACCTGGAAGGCCTCGCCCGAGCGCATCAGGATGCCCTGTTCGGCGGCCTCGCCACCCCCTCTGATCATGGCGAGCGGCGTGGACATGCCCAGGGCGCAGGGATAGCCCAGCACGAGCACGGCCAGCGCGGCGAAGGTGGCGCGGATCAGGTCCGGTCCGCCGCCGGCGAGGACGGGCACCACGGTCCAACCCAGGAACGCGGCGGACGCGAACACCAGGACCCCGGGCACGAACCAGGTCAGCACGCTGTCGACCAGGGCGAGCACGCCGGGCTTGAGTGCCCGGGCCTCTTCGATCGAGCGGGCCACCTGGGACAGGAAGGATTCCTCGCCGACGCGGGTCACCTCGATGGTCAGGCTGCCGCCCTGGTTCACGGAGCCGCCGATGACCTCGTCGTCGACCCCCTTCTCGGCCGGGATCGGTTCCCCGGTGACCAGGGCCTCGTCGACCGCGGATGCCCCCTCGACGACCCGGCCGTCCACCGGGACCGACTCGCCGGGACGCACGCGTACCCAGGCGCCCTCGACGACGTCCTCCAGTGCCACGTCGACCTCGTGGCCGTCGCGCACGACGCGGACGGTGTCGGGCTGCAGGTCCATCAGCCGACGCACGGCTTGTGACGAGCGGGTGCGGACCGCCTTGGAGGCGTAGTCGGACAGGATGTGGTAGCTGGTCACGAACACCGACACGGCGAAGAAGTCGGCTGCCGGAAACCGGTCACTGACGAACATGCCGAGGAACCCGCCGACCAGCCCGGCGAAGGCCGCGAACTCGAGCAGGACGTGCTGGTTGAGGATGCCCCGCCTGAGGGAGGCCCAGGCCATCCTCTTGACGAACCACGCCGTGACGAACATCGTCTCGAGCGCCAGGGTCAGGGCGATCCAGGGCATGAGCGGGATCGAGATCACGCCCAGCCACGGGCCCAGCAGCATCATCAGGAACGACGTCACCGTGAAGGTCCCCGCAACCAGCAGCCGGTTGCGAGCGACCCGAAGCTCACGGTCCTCCTCCTCGAACGAGCGCACCTTGTCGGGGTCGCGGTAGGTGTAGCCGACGTCCTCGAGGGTCTGGCGCAACTGTTCGGGCGTGACCCGCTCCGGGTCGTACGTGACCAGCCCCTCCTCGTGGGCCAGCGACACCCCGACGTCATGGACGCCGTCGAGGCGCGCATAGGCCTTGCGGATCGTCGAGGTGCAGAACGAGCACGACATCCCGCCGATCTTCATCCGGTAAGAGGCCTGTGGCTCGTGGCTGCGTTCCCGGGTCGGGGCCTGGTCGGCCATGGCGGGGTCCTCTCGCGTGGTCCCAGCGTTCTCAGGCAAGGTCGATGCCTTCATCGCGTCGTCGCCAGACCGTATGGGTTCCACCGACTGGAAGGTCAAGGTGCCGCGGCTGGCCTCGATGCCACCCTTCGTCGTGCTCGATCCCGACGACCTCGAGGTGGCGCCCCGGCGGCGCCCCGACCTCGACCCGGACCTCCTGACCGCGGCCAAGCGCGCGGCCATCCCGTTGCTGGCCGACCTGGGACTGGGCCCCGACGACGACTGAGGATCGGCACCGAGGACCGACGATGGTGGTCGCCGCGGACGGGGGTGCGGGCATATCCTGACGTCACCACCCAACCCCGCGAGGCCG
>JBBSMS010000057.1:0-19350 GCA_038233055.1 Nitriliruptorales bacterium | reverse complement strand
AGGTCACCTGTGGTCCAACGCCGACGACACTACGGAACGGAGGTCACGAGACCCCGGTCACGGGCATGGCGGTAAGCCGTCGGTAAGGACACCTTCGGGAGCGACGTCGACCGGCCCGCACGGCGATCGGCCAGCAGGCGAGGGGACCGGCCAGCCCCGGAGTGCCGGGGGTGCCTGCCGAGCAGGATCCTGCTCGGCGACGCGCAAGGCGCCCGCAGGGAACCGGCGGCCTCAGTCCACGCGGCGCAACAGGAACAGGCCGTCGCCGATGGGCAGGATGACGCCTTCGAGGCGGTCGTCCGCGGCGGCGTGGTCGTTGTAGGCGCGGATGGCACGGGTGTTGGTGTCGTCCACCTCGTCGTTGACCACGTCGCCGGACCACAGCACGTTGTCGACCAGCAGCAATCCGCCGGGAACCAGTCGCGGGACGATCTCGTCGTGGTAGGTCGGGTAGCCGGTCTTGTCGGCGTCGATGAAGGCCAGCCCGATCGTGCGTTCATGCGGAAGTTCCGCCAGCCCCTCGGCGGCCGGGCCGAGGTGGAGGCGGATGCGGTCGGCAACCCCGGCGCGCTGCCAGAAGTCGCGCGCGATGTCGGTCCAGTGCAACGAGGTGTCGTAGCAGTGCAGCACGCCGTCCGGCGGCAGCCCCCGGGCGATCGCCAGCGACGAGGCCCCGGTGAAGGTGCCGACCTCGACCGCCACCTGCGGGGCAGCCAGATGGGTCAGCAGCGTGGTCAGGACCGCCTGTTCGTGGTCGATGCGCATGCTCGACACGTCACCCAGGTCCTGCGTGGCGACCTGTTGGGCTCGCTCGACGTCGTCGGGCGCACGGGTGTGGGCGCGGATGTAGTCGGTGAGTTCCGGTGGGGACAGCAGGCTGCGACGACCGGCCATGGGGCGCCTTCGAGAGTGGGGACTGGTCCTGTTCCGACCCTAGGTGGCGACACCGGTGGTCGGCCACTGGTCGTTGGCGGTGATCGGCGCTGGCCGACGCGACGAGCGGATGTCGGGCCACCGCCGTGGTTGGCTGTCCTGCCGCCCGCCCTAGCCTGCCGAGGCGCACCCTGTCACCACACGAAGGTCGACCCGCCATGACCGAGCGCCCCTCCGCGAACTCCCTGGGCCGCCGTGTCCAGGCCGAGATCTACCGGGAGGGGGCGTTCGGGACCATGCCGCGGGTGCCGGTGCATCCCGGCGCCCTCCGCCGAGCCGCCGAGTCCGCCATGTCTCCGCGCGCCTGGGCCTACGTCGACGGCTCGGCGGGCAGCGAGGACACCGCGCGGGCGAACGCCGACGCCTTCCGGGACTGGCGGATCGTCCCGCGGGTGCTGCGTGACGTCTCGGCGTGCGACACCTCGACCGAGGTGCTGGGGACGTCGTTGCACAGCCCGTTCCTGTTCGCGCCCATCGGGGCCCTGGAACTGGTCGACGGCGAGGGCGACCTGGGTGTGGCGGCGGCCGCGCGGACCCTGGACGTGCCGATGGTGATCTCGACCCAGGGGTCGTCGCCGATGGAGGAGACGGCTCGGGTGCTGGGGGACGCCACGCGCTGGTACCAGCTCTACTGGAGCAACGACGAGGCCCTGGCGCACAGCCTGGTCGACCGGGCCGGGAAGATCGGGGCGAGCGCGCTGGTCGTCACGCTCGACACCCCGTTGTTGGGCTGGCGCACGCGCGACCTCGACCTCGGCCACCTCCCGTTCATCCGCAACGAGGGCATCGCGCAGTACACGTCGGACCCCCGCTTCGCCGAGTTGGTCCGGGAGCACGTCGCAGCAGCCGACGACGCGCCTCGTCCGTCACCGACGGTCGGGGCCGTACGCACCCTGTTCGCCCAGGCACGCGCCCATCCGGGGAGCGTGGCCGACAACCTGCGATCGCCGGCGGTGCGGGCCGCGGCCGAGACCTTCATCGGGTCGTTCGTGCGCACCGACCTGACCTGGGACGACCTGACCACGCTGCGCGAGTGGACCGACCTGCCGATCGTGTTGAAGGGCGTGGTGCACCCCGACGACGCCCGCATGGCCGTGGAGCACGGCGTCGACGGGGTGGTGGTGTCCAACCACGGCGGCCGCCAGGTCGATGGGGCGATCGGCGCCCTTGCGGCCTTGCCGGCGGTGGTCGATGCCGCCGGGGATGACCTCGCGGTGCTGTTCGACAGCGGCATCCGCACCGGGGCCGACGCGTTCAAGGCACTCGCGCTGGGAGCCGAGGCGGTGCTGGTCGGTCGCCCGTGGGTCTACGGACTGGCGGTCGCCGGTCGCCGCGGCGCCCACGACGTCATGCGCAACCTGCTGGCCGAGTTCGACCTCACCATGGCCCTCGCCGGCTGCCGCAGCATCGGCGACATCACCCGGGACTGCCTGGTCGCCAGGTGACGTCAGTCCACGTCACTCCGCGGATGCCCTCACCGCGGGTATGATCCCGTCATACCATGGCCCGCCCGGGACGAGGACGTTCCAATGAGCGCGAAGAAGGTGGCGATCACGCTGCCGCAGGAACTGTTCGACATGGTGGAACGGATGCGCCGGATCGAACATCGGAGTCGGTCCGAGGTGATCCAGGAAGCACTGCGAACCCATTTCGGGGAGCCGGTCTACACGCCGACCGACGACGAACGCCGGATGCTCGTCGAGGCCGTGGACGACTTGGAGCGGGACGCCCAGTCCGGCCGTCCATGGCATGCCGTCCGTGAGGAGCTCGGGTCCGGCCGGTGAGTGTCACGTTCCGACCCGCGGCGGAAGCCGATGTCCGGGTCATCGTCGATCGGTACCAAACCATCCGCCCGGCCCTGGGCGACGACTTCCTCGGTGCCCTGGACGAACTGATCCGGCGACTGGTCGCCTTTCCCCGGAGCGCGCCGATGGTCGACCGGTTGCGCCCGATGCGCCGAGCGCGGGTGCGAGGGTTCCCCCACGGCTGGTTCATCACGGTCGTCGAGGACGAGATCATCGTGCTGCGAGTGCTGCATGGCGCACGGAGCGAGCGCCCGGACGTCGACGGGTGATCTGCTCCTGCCATGGGACGGGGTGCACCCTGGAGGGGAGCGAACCGTCCCCGTCGGAGCCAGCCGTGGTGGTGGCCGTCCGGGAGTAGTCGTCGGCACCGCCGCCCCAGCACCGTCTGTGTTCGATAACCTTATCAGCAGCATCCTTATGTTGATAACGTTATCCGTGGTGACCGAGGGAGAGATCCGTGCGGAGTCCACGCGACAACCCGTTCGAACCCGGCGCCGATCGTGTGCCACAGGTGTGGGCGGGGCGCCACGAGTTGATCGCCGACTGGCACGATCGACTGCGACCGCGACGCGCACGGGACAGAACGAGCGCGGCCGGACACTGCTGGGAGATCCGGGGATCGGCAAGTCCGTGTTGGTTCGACGCATCACCGGCGACGCCCGGCAGGCGGGGGACTGGGTCACCCCGCAGGTCCGCATCCCGCGTGGGGTCGATCCGTTGCCGCTGGTGTCGGCCGCGCTACTGGACCTCGCCGAGGACGCCGGGGTGGTCGCACACGCCGATGCCCGGGTCGCGGGCATCCTCGGCCGACTCCGCGAGGTGTCAGTGATGGGCTCCGGCGTGGCGGTGGATCCGGCACCGGGCCTGCAGAGCCACGTCGCCCTGGCCGAGGTGCTGGTCGCGGTCGGGCGCGCGGCACGCGAGGACGGACGGGTCGTCGTCGTACACGTCGACGAGGTCCAGAACATCACCGACGACGACCGTCGGTCGCAGTTGCTGGTCGCGCTGGGGGATGCCCTCGGCCACGAGGAGGAGGTGGCGGTGCCGGGCGGCGTGGCACGGGTCGGCCTGCCCCTGGCCGTCTATCTGACCGGCCTGCCCGAGTTCCACGACCAGGCGTCGTCCCGCTCGGGTGCGACGTTCGCGCGCCGATTCGCCACGACGGTGCTGGACCCGATCTCCGACGCCGACCTGCAGGCCGCATTGGCCGTGTTCGTGTTCGAGGGATGGCCAGTGGTCGTCGACGGGACCATGGGCACGGTCACCATGGCACCCGATGCCGTCGACGCGATCGTCGACCTGTGTCGGGGTGACCCGTTCTTGTTCCAGTTGGCCGGGCAGGCCGCGTGGGACGCCGGTGACGGGCCCACGATCTCCCAGCACGAGGTCCGCCGTGGCTGGCGCACGGTGGCCAGGGAGGCGCGCACCCACGTCGAACGGCTGGTCGGCCGACTCCCGGACCTCGAGCGCGCCTTCGTCGAGGTCATGGCCGGGTTGGACGCCGAGGACCGGACGCTGACCCGCATCGCCAGGGAACTGGGCTACGACCGCGGAACACAGCTCGGGCCGACGGCCCAGCGGCTGGACACCGTGCGCGGCATCGTCGAGCGCGGACGCCCCTACACGTTCCGAGTGCGCACCGTCGAGGCCTACCTGCAGGGCACCTGGCCCTGAGCACTGCGGGACCACCTCGCGCGCCTGGGTGGTGTGCGTCCGTACACCGCCTGCCTGCACATGACGGCGTCTACCACATGCGTGGTAGGCTCATGGCATGTCGCAGGACAGGATGCATCGTGTCCACAACGGTGAAGGTCGACGGGTCGGGACGCATGGTCATTCCGGCACGGCTTCGTCGATCGTTGGGCCTGGGTGACCAGGGTGGCATCGTCGTGCTGGATGACGGTGTAGATGGTGTGGTCATGCATCCACCGTGGGACGACCGCGACGAGCCGGCCGCCGACGAGCTCGGGCTGATCGTGCTGGACCCCGGTCGACGGGTCAGCCAGCAGGAGGTCACTGCCGCGGTCGAGGAGGATCGTGATCGGCGCGCCTGAGGCAGAGGCCGTCGACGCCAGCGTCCTGGTGGCTGCACACGTTCGCACCCACGAGCACCGTGCACTCGCTGCACCCGTGGCCGCGGGTGCGACCCATGTCATCGCCCCGGTCATCGCCGAGACGTGGTCGGTGCTGCGGCGCCACATCCGCCTGCCGGCCAGCGAGGTGGAGATCGCACTCCGCGGGTACGTCGGCGCTCGGACCCTGGTGATGCCGGATGCCACGGTCTACGACGAGCTGCTTCTTCGCGGGGCATCGATCGGGCTGGCCGGCAATGTTCACGACTTCGTGATCGTCGAGACCGCGCGGCGAGCCGGCCTGTCGTTGGCCACCTTCGACATGGGGATGCGCCACCTCGCCACGTCAACGGTCGTCCCACTGGCCTGACGTCAGCATCCGGACGCGAGGCGTGGGGCACCGTCACGATGATGGTCCGGCGCCGCGTTCATTCAGCCGGGAGCAACTGAAATCCCAGGATCCGGAAGTCGCTGTCCAGTCCGAGAACGTGTTCGGCCCCGATGTCGCGGGCGACGGCCGCCCCGACCGCATCGGCGTACGACAGCGACAGGCCGTCGTACGTCGCGAGCACGTCGAACGCGGCTGCGCGAACGGACGGGCTGGATTCAATGACCTCGAGCTGTCCCACGGTGATCGCCTGATCGAGCAGGTCATGGAACCTGAGCGTCAGTTCCAGTCCTGCGTCGTAGCGCAGTCGGGTCACCGTCTCGCTGATGACCGCGTCCGTGGTAACCAGGCGGGCTCGACGCGATGTCAGGCTGGCCACGGCCGCCCGCATGCCCGCGTGGGCATGATCCCGCGTCCAGATCAGCGCGATGAACCCGCCGGTGTCGACGTAGACGGGTGTCATTCGTCCGGTTGTGAACTGCCCTCAGCGACGTCGTACAGGTACGCGTCGTGGCGTTCGGCAACGTCGCGGGGCCCGTCCGAGTCGGCGACCAGTCCAGCCAACTGGCCGAGCGGGTCGTCGTGAAGTTGGACGTGACGGTCGAGGTAGGTGCGCAAGGCCGTCCGGACGTGCGAGGCCTCCGAGTCACCGGTGGTGGCAGCCAACCGCTTCAGTCCGCGGTTCAACTCGTCATCGATGTACAACTGCTTCCTGATCATGAGTCGGAGTATACATCGGTCTCCAACCCGCCGGGTCCCTGCACTTCCTTGGACCACCGGGTGACAGCGGGCTTGTTCGTGGTCGATCGGCATGGTCGACGTCGTCGACCAGGTCCTGCGTGAGGCATCCCTCCAGGGCAACTGGCCCTGAGCGACCGGCCAGCCGGGGGCCCGCTGCCCACGCCGCCGCACCCGGCTTGCCGTCGACATCCGGACGGCTTTCCACGATGACGGGAGCGAGTCAGAACGGTGGTGGTTGCTGGCCGTCGCACGGCGCACCGACGCCGACCTGCACCTGCTGCTGGGCATCGACGGTGGTGACGACCAAGTCGAGGCACCGGGGTTCGTCGACGCGGAACCCGCCGGGGAAGGCAAGCCAGTCGTCGCCATCACATCCGGAGGTCGTGATCGCCGGTCGGAAGTAGTCGGGGTCACCAGCGTGACCCCAGCCGAGCGCGGCCGCACCGGCCGGGGCGTCGACCGCCACGGTGACGCCCACACCGGCCCGCACGAGCAGGCCGGTCTTCGACCAGAACGGGGGCACCCCGTCCTCCTCGTCGCGGACGGCCTGGAGCGCCTGCTCGGACGCCGGGGCGACGGGCAGTGCGACGGCGTCGAGGATGCCCGCGTACCCCTCCGGCAGTTCGCTTCGATGGTCGATGGCGTCGCCACACGGCAGCTCTCGCGCTCCGTCGGGTGCCGCAAGGGTCCTCGGCGACGCTGGCGCGGAGGAGGTTGTCGGGACCGGGTCGACGGTCGCACCGGTGCACCCGCCCAGCATGGCGACGACCAGACCAAGGACGGCGAGGGGGCGGGTGGCCATGCGCACCTCCAACGGTTGGTCGAGGTTCGTGCCCACGTCCAACGGTAGGCGGGACACGAGGCCCGGGACAGGGGAGCCGTGCTCCTGACAAGTTTTCAGCATAATCAGTATTATCTTGAATCGAGCCTATCCAATAGGTTCCCGTCTACCGGGAAGTCGGTGCTCCTGAGCGCGTCTGGGGGTCCGCCGGCTCCTCGGCCGGGGTCCGGACGCGCGGCGGGCCGCGGTCCGCGGTGGAGCGCGCCGACCGCCACCCACCTCCTCGACGGTGATGGACGCCGGTGCGGCACGCCGAGGGTGACCCGCGGTCGAGCCGCGGGTCACCCTGGTCGGCGGTTCAGTCGCCCGTCGCGGGGGACTCGGCGACGCAGAGGACTCCCCTGTTGCCGTCCTGGTCGGCGATCACGGTGAGCGACGGCGCGTCGCTGTCGTCGACGACGGTCCCACCCGCGGCGACGGCGGCGGCGATCCGCTGCTCGGCCACTTCGCGCGGCACGTAGGCCTCGACGTGGAAGCGCTGACGGGGGGTGTCGCCCTCGTCGGCGTCCCCGAACCACAGGTTCGGCACCCGTCCCGTGGCGTCCCGGATCTCGTCGCTGGGCGACCCGTGGCCCTGGGCCTCGGGGTTCCCTGTCAACAGCGCGGCCCACACCGGGGCGATGGTCGCGGAGTCCGCGGTGTCGAGGCCGAGCTCGATGACGCTGACCGAGGCCGGGTCGGCCTCGATCCCGTGGTCGGCGGCGATCTCGGTGATCCGTCGGGCGAGGTCGACGTCCTGCTGCGTCACCCACTCGAGGACGTGCTCGGTGCCTTCGTCGTCGCGGTAGATCGCGTCGGCACTGACCAGCTTGAGGTCGACGTGCCCGATGCCGATCGACGCGCTGGGGTGGTGTCCGAGCGCGTCGCCGGCCTCGCCCACCGCGGCGACGAACCGTGCGCCGGTGCCGAAGTCGTGGACCAGGTAGCGGGCATGCAGTCCCTGGGCCAGCTTGCGCCAGTCGGTGAGCTTCGCGTCGGCGATCTCGTCGCCCTTCAGCATGTCCATGGTCGGGGACCCTATCTGTCGTTCCGTCGTCGTGCTCGTGATGCATTCACAGACAGCGCCCGCCGCCGGGAGCACGAGGAGGATGATGCGCATGGCCGACCGCGACCTCACTCGCGTCGCGATCGAGAATCGTCCGGGCCTGTTCGGCCTCGTCCAGGTCGGTCGACTGGGCGCCCTTGAGGTGCTCGGTCAACCTAGGGATGTTCACGGACGTCGCCCCGCTGGCCGAGGCCGCCAACACAATCGACCTCTCGCCACATCCCGTGAGACCTGACTAGTGACTTCACGGCAGGAAGGGGTCTCTCAGGTCGAGTCCGAGGAGTTCGAAGTCGCGGACGTTCCGGGTGGCCAGGGCAGAACCCTGCACGCGGCAGATCGCTGCGATCTGGGCGTCGGCGAGGTGGATGGGCCGGCCCTCGGCCTCACGACCTGCAGCGATGTCGGCGTAGGCGTCGGCGGCGTCGAGATCGAACGCCAGGATGCGGTCGGACATCTCCGACCGTATGGATGACCAGCGCACTCGCAGGTCGTTGCGACGGTGTCCTCGGGGTAGTCGGGCGATCCCGAAGGCCACCTCGGCTCGTCGCCGTCCACCGCCGCTACCCACGATGCCACATTGAGGTCCGGAGTCGGTCGCATCAGTTCCGACACGACGTTGGTGTCCAGGACGATCATGTGAAGTCAGGACTGCGTGGCCTTGCGGATCGGTCCGGCAGGTCCAGTTCGACGCCATTCTCGCCGAAGGTGTCCAGGAGTGCGAGCCCAAGGTGGTGGTCGTCGGGATCGCGAACCGCGGCGGCGAGGATGGCTCGGATCTCGGCCTCCAGCGATCGGCCGTGCGATGCGGCACGAACCCGGAGGCGCTCCTTGACCTCGTCGTCCAGCCTCCGGATGCTCACTGCCGCCATGTCGGTGCCTCACTTCGGGATGCTCTCAATGATAGCGTTTGGGCACTCGTAATCCACGCCGATACCGCCCCCACGATCGCCCGCGAGGTCGTCCGAGCGCTCGACCGCGCCCCCTTCGACGGCTACTGGCTGCACGTTGACGTCGACGTCCTCGATCTCATTGCATCGGCCCGGCCAATCCAGCGAATGACCTCAGCCTTCGTCGCCCGACCGCCGGCGTTCGCCGCGAGCCTCGGCCTCAAGCCGTCGAGGTTGACCCGCCATGTAGCCGCCTTCGCCACCGCACACCGAATCGCCGACTCGCTCACGGGCGAGCCGAGACCACCTCGACCTCGGTGGCGACGCCGGGCACGCCGGCCAGTCGTCGGTCGGTGGTGACCAACGGACATCCCAGGCCCTCGGCCAACGCCAAATACAGCGCGTCGTAGAAGGTGGCGTTGTCCCGATGCCGCATCGCCGCCCGGAGCAGGTGCCCATGTGAGTGACGCTGGATCGGCAGTGCTCGGAGGGCGTCCAGCCTCGAGTCGGCCGCAGAGCCGTCCTGCGCCCCGGTCAACACCAGCCGACGGAGGACCTGGCCGGCTTCCGCATCAAGCAGGTGAGGGGCGGCCACGCCCGTCGGCCTGCGCAATTCCTCGCCCAGCCTGGTTGACGCCTCGTACCCCGTCGCCAACAGGTAGTCAACGACCACCGAGGTGTCGACAACGATCACTCGTGAACGTCCTGTGCCGACGACCCCCGAGCAACACGAACCAGGTGATCGGTCCGTTCCTCCCGGATTGCACGGATCTCGGCGACAACATCGATCGATCCCGCGACCGGTGTTAGCGCAGCCAGGCGAGCCTCGATGTCTTCGACGGTCGGCGTCTCGGCAAGGCGCTCCACCTCGCGGCCGAGGTATTCCGACAGGCTCATTCCAGCCTTGGCGGCCCGTGCCTTGACTTGGCGGTGGACGCCCTCTGGGACGTTTCGGATCTGGATCATCTTGGTCATGTGTCGCACACTATCGCATGTGGCGGACATGCATCCGGAGAACTTGCCATGGAGCACTGAGCGTCCACGACGTCAACGGGAGTCGCGTTCGGCGCGAACGGCGTCGGCCCCGGATTCGTCGACACCGCTGAGCCCGAGTGCCCGGACGCGCGGGAGGAGTTTGTCGGTAGCCGGTCGCTGCGCAGGTTCTGCCTCGCGCAGCGGGTGGTGGTGGGGGGCGCCGCAGATCGCGTCGATGGTGGGGAGGTCCGATTCGGCCAGGAAACGGGCCACCATCCGACGCGTCGGCTCGATCAGTTCGAAGCTGGTGTCGAGATCGAGGATGGAGTTGCGACTGACGCAGGGTCGCGGTAGGTACAGCAGCGGAACCTGGGCCCCGACGATCGGCGCTTCCACCTGGACGCGCTGTCGAACCGCCCGCGACCAGAAGGTCAGCATCGCGTCGGGGACGCTCTGCGGCGGCAGTTCGCGGTGGCAGACGTCACCGGCATCCAGGACGACGAGGCTGGCGGCCCCGACCGCCAGGGCCTCGCGGAGCGGCACGTTGGCCACCGCTCCCCCGTCCCACAACACCTCCCCCGCCACCTCGACTGGGGCGAACAGCCCCGGCAGGGCGGTCGCGGCCAACAGCGCCGGCCGCAACTCCCCGGCGACAAGGGTCCGGACGTGACCGGTCAGCACTTCCGCCGCCACGACGGTGAGGGGTCGGGCGAGGTGTTCGAACCGGGTGGCCGCAATGGTCTCCCGGACGAGGCGGTCGAGGCCGTCCCGGGGATGGAGGTGGCCGGTGCGGAGGGCCGACAAGGCCTGGGTGGCGCGGCTCCCGGGGAACACCGATGCTCGCCGGATGCCGCGCCAGGTCGCGTCCAGCACGGCGCCCGCATCGGCAAGTGACGCATGCTCGGCGACGGCCGCCCCGTTCAGGGCCCCGACCGACGTCCCGACCACCAGGTCGGGTTCCAGCCCCACCTCGGCGAGCGCCTGGACCATGCCGACCTGGATGGCACCCAGCCCCGCTCCCCCGGACAACACGAACGCCAACGGCCGGGGCAGGCCGGCCGACCAGTCCACGCGTGTCCTGAGCATGTCCGAGCCCTTTCGGCGTCCTACCCATGAAACGTTGCCCACGCACCGGCACCGTCCCGCTGGCCGTCCCGGTAAGGCCCTGGACCGATTCCCGTTGAGGGAGGAGCCGACCCGCCGACGTTCAGTCCGAACCGTCGCCGCGGGACCGCGCGAGCGGTCGGATCTCGATGGTGAAGCATGACTCGTCGTCGATCGCGCCCGACCAGTCGATGAGGATGATGGTGGGCGAACCGTCGTTCGGATCCACCTGTACCTCCACAACATCGGCCGTCGCACGTGCCTCGTCGGCTCGCGCGAGCAGGTCCCCCACGGTCGGGAACGGTTCCAACAGACCGCTGTCCAGGGCTGCTCGCGCGCTGTCGTTGCGACCGACGACTCGAGTCGTTCGGCCGTCGACGACGGTCGCGCGGAACTCGCCGACGAGTGGCTGCTCGCCACAGGTCGACACCAGGTCGTACTCGTAGGCTTCCGGCTCCTGCCACGTCGACGGACACGCGGACGTCGGATCGGCGCCGTGTTCCGGGAACAGGCACTCGGTTCCCCACGGGACATCCTGGTTCATCGCGTAGGCCGGGAACCACCCCTGCTTGGCGGTGTCGCCGTCGCCGATGCAGGTGTCCGCGGGCGCGCGATACGCGGCCATGGCGCGCGGGTCGACGCCGGCGATGACATTGACCTCGGTGACGCCACGGGCAAGCGTGGTGTCGGTGACCACGTCGTCGCGGAGGCGGCCGCAGCCCGTGCCGTAGAAGATCCCGGCGATCACCAGTCCCTCCGCGCACTCGCCCGCGTCCACGCAGGGTCCGGGAGCGACGGCGTGCAGGGGCCATGCCGACGGGTCGGGCAGGTCGCCACCGACAACGGTCGAGGACGCGTCCGGGTCGGCGGTGACCGGTTCGCTCGCGACGGCTTCGAGGGCGCTGGGCGAATCCGATGGGGCGGGGGGCGCCATCCCCGACGAGGACGGGACCGGGTGGGAGGGAGTCGCCGACCGCAGGCGGCGCGGTTCGGATGCACCAGGTGGCGTGCACCCGGCGATCACGATCGCGGCCGTCGCGAGCACGGCCATGGTGCGCGTGGACATGGTCGACTCCAATCCCGGTCGGCGGTCGGACGCCGCCGGGACCGGTCCGGTTCCCAGTGTCGTCAGTCGGGATCGCCCAGGCAGGTGGCGAGGAAGTCGCGGGCGTCGGCGGCGAAGGCGGCGCGGCTGTCGGCCAAGGCGTAGAACATGTGGCCGCCGTCGTAGGTGCGCAGGTCGACCCGCTCGCCGGTCGCCGGGTCCAGTCGCATGAGGTCGCGCAACCTCACCGACGTGTGGCTGGGCGTCACGAGGTCGTGGCGCCCGTGGACGATCAGCACCCGCAGGTGGGGGTTCAGTGACAGTCCGTAGCGGAGGTCGTCGGTGGCGCCCGGCGGCATCTCCAGGGCATGGACGTCCTCGTCGACCTTCCAGGCCTCGTTGACGTCGAGGCTCAGGAGTTCGTAGCGGCGCTCGGACTCGAGGCCGATCTCGCCACGCAGGACCTGGTTGACACCCATCGTGAAGGCCGGCGTGATACCGGCCAGCGTGGGGTCGGCACCGGCGAACGGTTCGCGGTCCGGGAACGGGTCGGTGGTGACCTGGGTCGCGTCGTACAACCCCACCACCTTGCGTTCGTCCCGCAGGAGTTCTCGCACCCACGTCACGATCGTCACACGACCGTCCACGCGGTCGACGACGTCGCGGTCGAGGCCGACCAGGTCGGCGAGGCGGCCCAGCACGTCGTCGCGGGCGTCGGGATCCATCGCGGCACCACGGGCGAGGAACGTGGCGTAGTCCCCCGCCGCGAACTCGGCGGCCGCGGCCATCACGTCGTCGACCGGGGCCCCCTCCCCTGCGGCCCGGCAGCGTCCGTGGTGGAGCGCCCCGGCCGCCATCGTGGGCAGCGTGTCGATGAACGACTCCATCGAGTAGTCGGTCGCGGTCAGCGGCCCGAGTTCGAGCGCGGGCGAGATCAGGATCGCCCCCGCCAGTCCGACGCCCTCGTCCTCCTGCAGTGATCGCGCGAGGCGCCCGACCCGGTACCCGCCGTAGCTCTCACCGGCGATGACGACCGGCGCCGACCAGCGCCCGTTGGCCGACAACCAGCGGCCGATGAACTCGCGCATGGCGGCGAGGTCCGCCGCGAACTCGTAGTACCCGTGGTCCGACGTATCCTTTGCGTCCTCCTCGGCGTTCTTCTTGGTCGACTCCGACGCCGGGATGCGTCGGGAGAAGCCCGTGCCGACCGGGTCGACGAACACCAGGTCGGTCTGGGGCAGCCACGAGGCGTCGTTGTCGACCAGTCGCACCGGCATCCGGGGCAGCGACCCGTCCGCGGGCAGGTCCACGCGTCGCGGCCCGATCGCCCCGACATGGAGGTAGGCCGCCGAGGCCCCCGGGCCGCCGTTGAACACGAAGGTGACCGGGCGGTCGGCCGGGGCGTCGTCGACCACCCAGGCGACCGAGAACACCTCGGCGGCGGGCGACTCCTCGCGCCGCAGCACGGTCCACCCCGCCGTGGCGGTCACCGACAGCGACTCCTGGCCGTCCGGCGCCCACTTCGAGGTGGCGGTCGCGCCCGCGGGTGCCTGGTACGGCGGCGTGACGGGTCGGCGGCGTCGCCTGGCGTCCGTGCTGTCCGTCCGGGTGCGGTCGTCGGTGGTGCTGTCGTCGTCGGTCATGGTCGCTCCCGTCGAATCGGGCGGGGGTCAGTGGTCGTGCGTCGGCACGACCGGTTCAGGGCGTGTCCGCCCGGGAGGTGAACGTCCGGCCACGCTACCGAGCCGGGTGGTCACCGACGCCACCCATCCGGTTCAGGGCAGCACGACGGCACCCAGCAGGTCCACGTCACCGCCCACCACCCGCTCACGCAGGGAAAGGCGGCCCCACAGCCCGAGCAGCACGTCCTGGGCGGTCCCGGACAGGACGACGGATCGCGAGCCGGCACCGAAGGTGGCCGTGCGGTGCACCTCGACATCCACCAGGTCGATCTCGAACCGGGCGTCCAGGGGGCCCGCGTCACCGCGCCCCCAGCGTGCCGGGCCCCAGGTGTCCAGCACCTCGTCCACGCCGTCAGTGGCCAGGGCCGGATCCAGCGGGTCGGCACCACCGCGGGCGCCCTGCACGTCCCACCGATGGACCGCGGCTTCGTGGGCCATCCGACGGTGCCAGAACGCGGTCGTGGCGGGCTCGGCGCGCAGGAAGTTCCACGCCGGGGTCGCCAGCCCCACGTGGCGCAGTTCGGAGACCAGCCGATCGGCGCCGGTGGCGAACCACTCCAGCAGCGCCTCATCGGACGGTGGGGACGGCCGCGGGGCGTCGGGCGGGTCGGTCACGCCGCGTGCGAGGTGGCCGCCGTGATACTGCTGCACCCCTCCGAGGTGGCCGACCAGGTCTCGGACCACCCAGCCGGGACAGGACGGGATCGGCTCGTCGAGCGCCCCGTCCCCGGCCGCGTCCAGGAACGCCCGCGACTCGGCGGTGACCCAGTGGAGGTGGTCCATCCCAAGCCTGTCCCGGCGGCCGCCGTTCGTCGAGCAGCACCAGTATGCACCGTCCCGGTCGTCGGGCGTTCGCGGGTGCCCCGGGCCGATCGTCCCATTGCCCGTCGATCCACCACCTGCTGGCCGGGCGGGACTCCTGCGGGGCCGCGGCGTGTTGGTCCCGGACGGGGCCTGACCCGCCAGCGGTCCGACGATCGTGGGACCGGGGTCGTCCTGCGGACGCCCGGGGATAGGGTCGGGCCCATGACGACCACGTGCCTACGCCTCGGACGCGCTGCGGATGGCCCCGCGCTGGCCCGCATCTACGCCCCGTACGTGCTCGACACGACGGTCAGCCTGGAGGTGGTGCCGCCCCCGGCCGAGGTGATGGCCGAGCGCGTCGCCGCCACCCTGCCGCGGTGGCCGTGGCTGGTGGTGGAGGACACGAACGCCGTGCTGGGCTACGCCTACGGGGGTGCCCACCGCACCCGGGATGGGTATCGCTGGACCGCCGAGGTGTCGGCCTACCTGGATGCGGCGGCACAGCGCCAGGGGCTGGGCCGGCGGCTCTACAGCGCCCTGTTGGGGCTGTTGGAGGCCCAGGGCCATCGGCAGGCGATCGCCGGCCTCGGACTGCCCAACGACGCCAGCGTGGCCTTCCACGAGGCGATGGGCTTCCGACACACCGGCAGGTCGGTCGCCGTCGGACGCAAGTTCTCGGCCTGGCAGGACGTCGGGTGGTGGCAACGCCCGCTCGGTGCCGGAAATGGGTCGGACCCCGAGGAACCGCTGTCGCTCGACCGACTGGACCCGGCCCTGGTGGCCCGATTGCTGGACTGACGGGCAGCCTCCCGGGCCGGGGCGACACGTGGGCGGATCCGTGGCCGTACCCGTGACCCACGACCGACGATTCGGCTGCGCGGACGGACTCGATTCCCCGGGACCAGACGACCTACGATGGCCAGCGGGCAACAAGGACCCCACCATGCGCCGCACCCACGAAGTCACCATCGACGCCGAGCCGGCGGTGGTGTGGGATGTCTGGCGCGATGTCGAGGCCTGGCCGTCCTTCATCGACACCGTGCACGAGCTCGAACTGCTGTCGGCCGGCCTGGATGTCGGCGCCCGTGTGCGGATCCGTCAGCCCGGCCTGCCTGCCGACCTGTGGACGGTCACGTCGTACGACCCGGGCGTCGGCTGGATCTGGCAGGCCCGGGGGCCCGGGGTGACCACCACCGCGTCCCACCGCCTGCGCAGTGACGGAGACGGCGGCACCGTGGCGACCGCCGAGGTCACCCAGGACGGGATCGTCGGTGCGCTGGTCGGGTGGGTCTTCGGTGGGCTCGTTCGTCGCTACATCCGGGCCGAACTGGCCGGCGTCCGCTCCCTGGCCGAGGCGCGGCGGGCCCACGAGGCCTGATCCGCGTCGAGCTCAGGTGTCGTTGCCCGGCTCGTCGGGACGTTGGCGGGAATCCCACTCCCCGACTCGGCGGCTGTCGGCAACCCCGCGGACGCGCCCCTCGTCGAGGTCGATCATCAGGGCCTCCACGGCCCCGAAATACTCGATCGTGGGCACCTCGGTCGTGACTTCGTAGCCGATGGCGCGCAGTTCCGGCGCGATCTCGCCCGGCGGCGTCTCCTGGACCTGCAGGATCCGTCCCTCGAGGTGGAAGCGCGGTGCCTCCACCGACCCTTCCAGGTCGCGGTCGTGCCCGGCCCACCGGATGATCGTCTGGGCCACCATGGCAGGGATGCGGCGACCGCCCGGTGAACCGATGCCCAGGACGGGATGGCCGTCCTCGGTCAGGATCAGCGGCGAGGTGAAACTGCGGGGCCGCTTGTTCGGTCCCGCGGCGTTGATCGACTCGGGGTCGCGGGAGAAGTTCTTCAACTGGTCGTTGAGCCAGAATCCACTGACCTGCAGCCCGGAGCCGAAGAAGTTGGACAGCGTGTTGGTCGCCGAGACCATCATGCCATCGGCGTCCACGATCACGAAGTGGGTGGTGTCCGTCGAGTCCGTGAACAGCGGCTCCTCCTCCCACTCCCCCACGTCGGCGAAGTCGTCGTCGGGAATGCCGGCGGCCAGTTCCTCCGCATGCGACTCGCTGGTGAACCAGTCGATGTCGACGTCCTCGGCGGTCGGGTCGCCGATGTACTGGATCCGTTGGCTGTTGGACACCCGCCACGCCTGGGCGATGTCGTGGAAGGCGGCGGTCGTGTCCATGTCGACGTCGTTGACGCCCAGGGCCTCCGCGATCTCCAGCATCTGGATCGTGGTGGACGAGGCCACCGGCGCCGCCGCCCCGACCAGGTCGTAGCCGCCGTAGTCGCCATGCGACGGGCGCAGGCGCAGGGCCCGGTAGGCGGCGAGATCCTTCTTCGACAGCCCCGGGACGGCCTCGGTAATCTCGTCGGCCAGTTCCCCGCGATAGAAGACGTCCGGTCCCTCGTCCTGGATCAGGCGCAGGGCACGGGCGTAGTCCGGTTGGTAGACCGTCTCGCCGACCTCGACCACCCCGCCGTCGGGGAAGAACTGCGGGATGAGGTGGGTGGGCATGCGGTAGGTGGCTGCCAGCAGGCGTTCACGCAGGTAGTCGCCGACCAACAGGCCGTCCTCGGCCTCGCGGGCGGCCGGCTCGATCAGGCTCCGCATGGACAACGTGCCGTAGTCGTCGTGGAGCATCTGCATGCCGGCGACGAAGCCGGGCACCCCGATGTTGGACGCCGGGATGTCGCCGGCCAGGGGCGCGCTCTCGCGGTAGTCGTAGGCCACGGGATCGCCGTTCCACGGGTGGACCACCATGGTCCCGCCGCCGCCGATGCCCGAGGCGAACGGCTCGACCACGCCCAGCGCGTACGAGACCGCGATCGCGGCGTCGACCGCGTTGCCGCCGGCCTCCAGCACCTGCATGCCGACATCGACCGCGATCGGGTGGCCGGCGACCACGCCGTAGTCGTCCACGGGGTAGGGCGCGGGTGGGGCCTCCGAGGTGGTCGCGGCCTGGGTCGGCGCCACCTCCGAGCCGGGGTCGGTCGGCACGGTCGTCGGGGCCGGGGCGAGGTCAGCCTCGCGCTCGAACTCCAACGGCGCACGGGTGGCCGGGTCGACCGCAGGCGCGCTCGCGACCGGTTGAACGACCTCCTGACCGAGGTAGATCGCCCGTTCCTCGGCCAGTCGTGGGCGCTGGTGGAACCAGAAGAACACCATGCCCAACGACACGACGACGGCGAGCACCTTGTTGATCCATGTGTTGGTCACTGGCGTTCCTCCGCGAGCATGGCGGACTGGTCGAAGTCGGCGACCAGGCTGGGTCCCTCGCGGCGCCACTGCAGGGTCGAGCCGGCCTTGACGCGCTGGAAGATCCGGGCGCGCCGGTACACCCCGCCGACCCCCTCGATCACCCGCGGGGTCCCCTCCTCGATGTAGATCGGGATGAGCTCGACGTGGGCCGTGCCGTCCCGGTCGAGGCCGTAGCGGGCGATGACGGACTCGCGGGTTCGGGACCAGCCCTGGTCGAAGATGAAGTTCCCCAGGCTGTACATCACCAGCGTGTCACCGACCTGCTCGACGCTCAGGGCGACGTGGGGGTGGTGGCCGATGATGACGTCGGCGCCGACGGTGGAGGCGACCTCCACCAGTTCGCGTTGGCGCGCGCTGGGTCCGTTGTCGTACTCCTCACCGAAGTGGAAGTTGACGATGACGAGGTCGGCGTTGGCGTCGGCCTCGACGATCATCGGCGCGAACGTGTCCGGTTCCGCCGACAGCACGCCGCCCTGGAAGGCCCGGGCGATGAACCCCGAGACGAAGGCGTCGGTGAACGACAGGGTCGCCACCGTGAAGTCCTCGCCGCCCTCAACCGGGAAGGTCTGGTAGTTGATGGTCTTGGCCTGGCCGAGGTCGACCCCCGCCCCGGCGCGCTCCAACCCGGCGCCGTCCACCGCCTCGATCGTGTCGGCGAGCCCGGGGATGCCGTAGTCCATCGCGTGGTTGTTGGCCATGCTGACGGTCGTGAACCCGGCGTCGGCGATCGCGGCAGCGGACGACGTGGGGCTGCGCAGGAAGATCAGCTTCCCCGCCTCCGGGAGGTCGGGATCATCCGAGACCACCGTCTCGAGGTTGCCGCTGACGTAGTCGCCCTCCAGCAGCGGGCGCACGTTGCGGAACAGCGACTCGTAGCCGCGTTCCTGCACGATCACCTCGACGCTGCGGGCGAACATCATGTCGCCGACCATCGTCGCCGTGAACAGCGCGTCGTCGCGTTTCGGGTCGATCGCGGCCACCTCGTCGGGGTTCACCGGGTCGGCCTCGGTCGTGCGGCTCCAGCCCCCCACCAGGACCAGCGCCAGCGTGACGCACAGCGCGATGGTGGCCTGGTACGGGCCGTCCCGTCGCTGCGCGCGCAGGCGTCGTTGCAACTGGCCGCGGCCGTCGGTCGTCGCGGCGCCGATGTGCTGGATGTCGGTCATCGGCGACTCACGCGAACGCCAGACCGACGGCGAAGACCAACAGGAAGGTCAGCCCGGACAGCAGCAGCGTGGAGGTGATGGTGTGGGGCACGCCCTGGCGCGCGATGGCGTTGGCGATCAGGCCCGGCACGATGATACCGATGCCGCGGAACTCGTAGACCTCGAACGGCAGCGTCGGGTAGAGCCGGTCGAACACCAGCTTGAACAGCACGCCCATGGCCATCATGGCCAGGAAGCGCCGTCGTCCGTACAGGATGACGAAGCGGGACAGCCCCTTCTCCACCGCCAGGTAGGTCGCGAAGCTGATGAGGAGGATGAACGCGACGAAGATCACCTGGTCGAGGACCAGGGCGAGGTAGCCGGGCACGACCAGCCCCGCCGGGATCACGCCGGTGCGTTCGGCATAGATCAGGCTGATCGAGACACCGATCAGCAGCGAGAGGTACAGCTCGGTCCCGAACATTCAGTGCGCCCCTTCCGGAAGTCCCGAGACCTGCAGGTGTTCCAGTGCGTCGATGATCTCGACGCCGCCACCGTGCAGGTTGCCGACGCCCAGGACGACCCGGTCCTGCAGCTTGCCGTCGAGCGCGTCCAGGACGCGCT
>JBBSMS010000056.1:0-19400 GCA_038233055.1 Nitriliruptorales bacterium | reverse complement strand
GTGTCGGTGGGGTTCACCGCCGCGGCCGCCACGGCGATGCGCACCTCGCTGCGGCCGGGGGTGTCGAGCGGGACCTCGTGGACCGCGAGTTCCTCGGGTCCGCCGAACGTGGTGACGCCGATGACGGTGCGAGTGGGCATGTCGGGCTCCGGTGCGATGGGCCGTGGACAACGTCCCCCGCGCGTCGTCATTTTACCCCTTCGGGAGGCGCTGCCGGCGGAAACCGTGCCCCCAATCCGTGCGCAGGACGCCGTCGTGGGTCCGGGCTCGTCCTGGACCCACGACCCTCGTCCGTTCGGTCGACCGGGTCGGTGCCTGACAGGACATGCTGGTCGCCCCACGACCGACCCCACGCCCACCGGAGGTCCGCATGCCCGCCGCCATCACCGAGTCCATCGACGTCGACGCGCCGCCCGCGGAGGCCTTCGCCTACGTGGCCAACTTCGGCAACCTCGACGAGTGGGACCCGACCTTCGACACGGCTGTGCGCACCGACATGGGCTCGCTGGGAGTCGGGTCGACCTTCCGGGTCGCCACCTCCATGGCCGGCACTGACGTCGTCATCGACTACCGGATAAGTGAGTTCCGCCGGGACGAGCACGTCGTCCTTGTGGGCACGGCCGACTCGTTCATCTCCACCGACACGATCGACTTCGCCGGTCGCGACGACGGCGGCACCACCGTGACCTACCACGCCGAGGTGGACACCGATGCACCGGACTGGCTGGACACGGCCGGCACGCCGATCTTCAAGGTCGTCGGCAAGTTGTCGGCGGCGGGCATGCGCGACGCGCTGTCGGACGACCGCGACGACCGCGACTGACCGCGACTGACGCGAGAGCACACGAACCCAGGAGCCGGCGATGTCGGAGGTCGATCCCTCGGCACCCGATCCGGCAGAACAGGCGCGGCTGGCGGCCGAGGCGGCCGGGCTGGCCCACGTCAGCGACGACGTGCCCGGCATCGCGCGCGTGCGCCGTGGGCGTGGCTTCGGGTACCGGGACGCCGACGGGACCTGGATCACCTCCGACGAGGACAGGCAACGCGTCGCCGACCTGGTGATCCCACCGGCGTGGACCGACGTGTGGATCTGCCCCGACCCGGACGGCCACATCCAGGCGACCGGGCGCGACGTTGCCGAGCGCAAGCAGTACCTCTACCACCCGACCTGGCGCGAGGTCCGCGACGCGGCCAAGTTCGCCCGCTTCGTGGACTTCCCGCCCGCGCTGGCGACCATCCGTGACCGCGTCGATGAGGGCCTGCGGCAACGGACATCCGCCCGCTTGCGGGTGCTCAGCCTGGTGGTCGCGCTGCTGGACGAGACCCTGGTCCGTATCGGCAACGATGCCTACGCCCGCGACAACGAGACCTACGGACTGACCACCCTGCTCGACGAGCACGTCGAGGTCACGACCAGGACCATCACCTTCGACTTCGTGGCCAAGGGCGGCGCCCAACGCGAACTGGCGGTGACGAACCGTCGTCTGGCCACGGCCATCGCAGCCTGTGCCGAAGAACCCGGCCAGCGCCTGTTCGCCTACCGCCACGACGAGGACGACACCGTGCACACGGTGGACTCGGGCGACGTCAACCAATGGTTGCAGGAGGTCACCGACGACGCCTGGACCGCCAAGGACTTCCGGGCCTGGGGCGGAACGGTCGCGGCCGCGATGGCACTGGCCGAACTGGAGCCGGATCCCGATGACGACCTCGATCGGCTCGTGCTGGTCGGCTTCGATGCCGCGGCCGAACGACTTGGCAACACCCGGGACGTGGCCCGGGCCAGCTACGTCCACCCGGCGGTGCCGGCGGCCTTCCACGACGGCAGCCTGCCCGGACGTTTCGCCCGGGCCCGCGCCCGTCGCCAGTTGCGTCGCGAGGAGTCCGCGGTGGCGCGGCTGCTGACCGACCATGCCGAGGCCGGCGACGACGGGTGAGCGCGCGCCAACTTCAGGTTGCCGTCCCACCTGACGATCGCGGATGGCATCGCGCTTCGTTTCGGCTCTGGTCGATCCCGAGCGCGGCCGCCGACCTGCTGTCGCTGGGGCCCGAGGTGGAGGTCCTCGGTCCCTCCGACTCCGCGACCTCGTCCGCAGCCGGGCGCTCGCGATCGCGACCCTCCATGACGCCTGACCTGAGCCTGGTCGGGGCGTCACTCGGGCGAGGCCAGCCGATCGCCCAGTTCGTCGAGGATGGCGGGGTCGTCGATCGTGGACGGCATCGCGTAGTCCTCGCCGTCGGCGATCGCCCGCATCGTGCGCCGCAGGGTCTTGCCGGAGCGCGTCTTGGGGAGGCGGTCGACCACGACCACCCGGCGGAACACCGCCACGGCGCCGATCTCGGCCCGGACCGCCGCGATCAGTTCGGCCGCCAGGTCGTCGGGGTCGACGTCGGCGCCGAACTTCAGGACGACCAGCCCGAGCGGGACCTGGCCCCGGAGGTCGTCCGCGACCCCGATCACGGCACACTCGGCGACCGCGTCGTGCGCCGCCACCACCTCCTCCATCGCCCCGGTGGACAAGCGGTGCCCGGCGACGTTGATGACGTCGTCGATCCGTCCCATGATGCTGACGTAGCCGTCGGCGTCGATGAAGCCGCCGTCCCCGGTCAGGTAGTTGCCGGGATGGGCGGTGAGGTAGGAGTCCAGGAAGCGCTGGTCGTCACCCCACAGGGTCGGGAGCATCCCCGGCGGGAGCGGTTGCCGCAGCACGATCGATCCGGTCTCGCCCGGCGCCACGTCGTTTCCGTCGGTGTCGACGACGCGCACGTCCCAGCCGGGCACCGGCAGCCCTGCCGAACCCGGCTTGACGTCGACCAGTTCGATCCCCACGCAGTTGGCGACCACCGGCCAGCCGGTCTCGGTCTGCCACCAGTGGTCGATGACCGGCACGCCCAGGACGTCCTGCGCCCACTCGAGCGTGTCGGGGTCGGTGCGTTCGCCGGCCAGGAACAGGTGGGTCAGCGAGGAGGTGTCGTGTTCGCCCAGCAACATGGCCTCCGGGTCCTCCTTGCGGATGGCCCTGAAGGCCGTCGGTGCGGTGAACAGGACCTTGACGTCATGGGCGTCGACGACACGCCAGAACGCCGCCGCGTCGGGTGTCCCGACCGGCTTGCCCTCGTACAGGATCGTGGTGCATCCGGTCAGCAGCGGGGCGTAGACGATGTAGGAGTGGCCGACGACCCAGCCGACGTCGGATGCGGCCCAGAACACGTCGCCGGGGCCGCAGCCGTAGACTTTGGGCATGCTCCAGCGCAGCGCGACCGCGTGCGACCCGTTGTCGCGCACGACCCCCTTGGGCGTGCCGGTCGTGCCCGATGTGTAGAGGACGTACAGCGGGTCGGTGGCACCGACCGACGTGCAGCCGACCGGGCCCGCGCCGGCGACCAGGTCGGCCCAGTCGTGGTCGCGTCCCTCGACCAGGTCGGCCGTGGCCTGCGGGCGTTGCAGCACGACGCAGTGGTCGGGTTCGTGCTCGGCCCGGTCCAGGGCCGCGTCCAGCAACGGCTTGTACGCCAGGACCGTGCTGCCCTCGATTCCGCACGACGCGGACAGCACGACGGTCGGTCGCGCGTCGTCGATCCGGATCGCCAGTTCCTTGGGCGCGAAGCCCCCGAACACCACCGAGTGGATCGCGCCCAGGCGGGCACAGGCCAGCATCGCCATGGCCGCCTCCGGGACCATCGGCATGTAGATGACAACGGTGTCGCCCACCCCGACACCGAGTCCCGCCAGCGCCCCGGCCAGCCGTGCCACCTCGTCGCGAAGTTCCCGATAGGTCCACTGCCTGACGGTGTCGGTCACCGGGCTGTGGTGGACCAGCGCGGGTTGGTCCGGGCGGACGTCGTCCACGCCTTCGCCCCCTTCGACCCAGCGGTCCAGGGCGTTGAAGCAGGTGTTCAGTCGGCCGTCGGTGAACCACTGCTCGCGCGGTTCCGCAACGCGGTCGAGCACGACCGTGGGCGCGGTGTCCCAGTGGATGGCCTGCGCCGCCTCGCCCCAGAACCCTTCCGGGTCGGACAGGCTGCGGGCGTGCTGGTCGGCGTGGCGGCCCATGCTGGAGACTTTCGATCGACGGTCGGCCGGGGGTCGTCTCGGCACGACGCCGCCCAACCCCGTGTCGTTCCACGATAGGCACTGTCGCAGCCCGTGGCCGCGGGCTGCGGGCCGGCGGTGTCGGCATCGCCCCGATCGGGAGGTCCATCGACCCGAGCGGCCGCCACCCGGGGGCGCTGCCGCGGGCCGCACGGCACGACGGTTCGGTCCTACATGCCCAGTTGGCGACGGAGGTCGGCGGCGCGGCGGCGGGCGACCGGGACGCGGCTGCCCTGGCGATCCCCGACGACCAGTTCCAGCGACCCGCGGTAGTCCGACACCAGTTCCTTCACCCGGCGCAGGTTGACCAGGTACGAGCGGTGCGTGCGGACGAAGTCGCTGGACAGCCGTTCCTGCAGTTCGTTGAGGCTGAAACTCGCCAGTACGCGTTCGTCGGCGAGCTTGAGGTAGGAGTACCCGCGCGCCGCAGATGCGTAGACGATCGCGGCCTCGTCGACCAGCACCACGCGGTCGCCCTTGTGGATCGGGATCCGCCCGACCGGGGTCGTGGACGGCTCGACCTCCTCGGGTTCCTCCGGGTCGGGCGTCAGCGCCAATGCCCGCGCCAGCGCCCGCCGCAGTCGTTCCTCCTCCACCGGCTTGACCACGTAGTCCGCAGCGTTGAGGTCGAACGCCTCGACCGCGTGGTCGGGGTAGGCGGTGGTGAAGATGACGGCGGTCGACGGCGACACCGACCGCATCCGGCGGGCCAGTTCGAGCCCGTCCATGCCGGGCATGCGGATGTCGAGCAGCACGACGTCGTAGGCCACCGACTGCAGCAGCACCATCGCCTCATCGGCGGTCGCGGCCTCACCCACGACCGTGACGTCGTCGATCTCCTGCAACAGGAACCGCAGTTCGTCGCGGGCCGGGGACTCGTCGTCGACGATCAGGCAGGTGGCCGCATCCATCGTCGGTCCTCCGCCACGGATCGGTCGGAACCGCCGGCGCCGGGGCCGATGCCGGTCACCGCAACGGGATCCGCAGCGACACGGTAGTCCCTTCATTGGTCCGGGACTGGATGTCGACGTCACAGCGGTCACCGAACAGGGCCACCATCCGGTCGTGGATGTTGGCCAGCCCGATGCCCCCGGACACCCCACCCGCACCGGCGGCCGGATCGTCCCGCGTGGGGTCGTCGGGAGACGGGTCGGCAGGTGTCGTGTCGAGCATGGGCGCGGCCGGGTGGTCGCCGTTCGCGCGGAGCCGTTCGAGGACCGCTGCCGGGATGCCGACGCCGTCGTCTCGCACCTGCAGGGCCAGCGCCCGTCGGAGCGGGTCGACCCGGGCGCGCACGCTGACCGTGCCCCCGCCCACCTTCGGGGCCAGCCCGTGCTTGACCGCGTTCTCCACCAGCGGCTGGATCACCAGCACGGGCACCTGCACGCCCAGCACCTGCGGATCGATGTCGTAGGTGATCCGGAGCCGGTCCCCGAACCTCGCCTGTTCGAGGGTGAGGTAGGTGCGGACGAAGTAGTACTCCTGGCTGAAGTCGGCGAAGTGGCCGTGCTGCTGGATCGAGTAGCGGAAGAAGTCGGACAGCCGCAGCAGCAGCTGGCGTGCCTCCTCGGGGTCGGTCCGGGCCTTGCTCGCGATCGTGTTGAGGGTGTTGAACAGGAAGTGCGGGTTGATCTGGGCCCGCAGCGAGTCCAGGCGCGCGTCTGCGGCCAACTGCGACTGGCGGTCGACGTCGGCCAGTTCCAGGTGCAGCGACAGGATCCCGGCCATGGCCTCGACCACGGCGCGGCGGGCCGGTCCGTCCCCGGTCCGGGCCACCTGCAGGGACCCGACCACGTCGTCGCGCACGCGCAGGGGCGCGACCACGACCGCGGTCAGCGGGCACGCCGGGTCGTCGCAGTAGGGATGCCGGGGCGGCCGTGCCGTGGCCGTGCGGCCGGTCGCGACGACGTGCTGGGTGGTCGCGTCGCTGATGTCGGTGCCGGCGTGGTGGTGGTCGGCGCCGGTCCCGACGAACGCCAGCACGTGCTCGCGGTCGGTGATGGCGACCGCGTCCCCGGCCAGGATCGGCCGCAGCAGTTCGGCGGTACGACGGGCGGACTCGCGGGTCAGCCCGCGACGCAGGTGCGGCGCGGTCCGTTCGACGACGTCGAGCGTGCGTCGGTCCGGTCCCCGGCGGGACGAGCGACCGCGCACCGGGAAGGGTTGGCGGGGTCCGCGCAGCACGGACGGGTACCCCAGCGTGGCGACGACCGACAGCCCGACCCCGATGGTCAGCGTCCAGCGCACGTCCAGCGGTGGTTGCGGCAGCGCCTGGGTGACCACGTACACGCCGAGCCAGATGGCGACGATCGCGGCCGCCAGCCGCCGCGACCCGGTCACTGCAGCACGCCGTGTCGGGTCAGGCGTGCCAGGCGTTCCGTCCGTCGGTCGGCCGCGGTGCCGTGGAGGCGCAGCCACACGCGGTCGAGGTCGCGTGGGTCCGGGCGCAGGCGGGAACCGATGACCGTGGCCGCGATCGCCGCCGGCGCCGCGACCAGCGAGGGGGTCAACACGATCGTCACCGGCTCGATGCCCGCCGTCAGTTGCCACACGCCGACGACCATCAGGCCACCGGCCAGCACGCCCCCCACCACCAGTCCGGCCAGGGCCCCCGTGGGGCTGGTGCCCCGCCACCAGATCGACAGCACGATCACCGGCGTCAGGGTCGACCCCGCCAGTGCGAAGGCCCACGTCACCATCGCCGCCACCGTCGAGGCGAACGACGCGCTCAGTGCCCCCGGCTCGAGTGCCAGGGCGATGACCAGCGAGACCAGTGACAGCACCACGACCGCCAGCCGTCCCGCGGCCACGCTCTGGCGCTGGGTTGCGTCCGGCCGGAGATAGCGGTCGTGGATGTCGTGGCCCCACGAGGCCGCGCCCGCGATCAGCAGCCCGCTGATCGTGGACAGGATCGCGACCAGGGCCCCGGCCGCGACGACCGCCATGCCCGCGGTCCCGGTCCGGAGCCGACCCAGCACCAGCAGGGCGTGCTCGGGGATGCGCAGGACGCCATCGACGGTCAGCGGTGCCAGCCAGGCCTGGCCGGTGGCCTGGCTGACCGACACCCGGGCTGCCGTGCCGAGCATGACCGCCAGGGCGTAGAAGATCCCGGCCAGCGCCAGCACCCACACCGTGGTCATGCGCGCCGCCCGGCCCGACGGGCTGGTGAAGTAGCGGTTCATCACGTGGGGGAGTCCGGCGGTGCCCAGGATCAGGGTCACCAGCAGGCCGAGTTGGCCCACCAGTCCGTAGCGCGCGCCAGGCATGCCGAAGCGCGCCTCGCCACCCTGCAGGCGGTCGGACAGGACCTGCAACGTGCCGTCGGCGTCGGGGTTGGCCAACGGCACGCGGCTGGCCTCGGCGACCGCGTCCGGGAACGAAAAGCCCTGCACGGTGACCACCGCCGCCAGCCACAGCAGGATGGCGAGCAGGAACAGGAACTGCAGGGTCTGGTTCCAGGTCGCCCCTCGCATCCCGCCGATCACGACCAGCCCGGCGACGAACACGGTCGACAGCACCACGCCGGTGGCGTACGGCGACAGCCCCAGCGAGCCCTCGCCCACGACCAGGTCCCACGTGATGCCGCTCGCGATCGCCTGCGGGATCAGGTAGGTCATCACGACCAGTTCGACCAGTACCACGGCGGCGATCCGGACCCCGTCCGAGGCGAAGCGCTTGCCCAGGAAGTCCGGGAGCGAGAAGTCGCCGAACCGTCGCAGCGGCGCGGCCACGAACAACAGCACCGGCACGAACCCGGCCGCGAAGCCGGTGGCGTACCAGACGCCGTCCAGCCCGGTGGCGTAGACCGCGGCTGCCACGCCCAGGAACGACGCGGCCGAGAAGTAGTCGCCACAGATCGCGGCGGCGTTGGTGAACAGGCCCACGCGCTGGCCCGCCAGGTAGTAGTCCAACTTCGTCGTGTCGCCGCGGGGCCGGGCGCGCACGGCCACCGCCACCATGACCGCCAGCACCAGCCCGAACACCAGCACCGAGTCGCCGCTCACGGCCCCGACTCGGGGCTGGCGTCGTCACCACCGATCGTGCCGAGCATCGCGTCCTCGACCCCGTTGGCCAACGACGCGGCCGCCAGCGCCAGCACGAAGAAGCCGACGTAGAGGCCGATCGCGACCAACGCGAAGCCGGGGCTCATCCCGCCGAGCAGACGTGCGCGCGTCCACCAGTCCAGCACGAGGTTGAGCACCGGCGCGCCCAGCACGACCAACAGGAACACCAGTGCGTGGGCGAGCGCCACGCGTCGCTGGGTGCGGAAGGCCGCCTCGACCTCGAACGCCGTGTCGAAGTCGTCGGCCGTGTCGGGCTCCGTCCACACCGTGTCGTAGCCGACCACGTCGGGACCGATGCCGTCGTCGAACGGATCATGACCGCGGGGGTCGTCGCGCGGTACGGACGGACCGCGTCCGCTCACGAGGCCGCTGCCCCCTCGCCAGCCTCGACCAGGATCCGCCGTGCCACCAGCAGCGCCCCGATGCCGCCGATCAGGACCAGGACCAGGCCCGGACCGGGGACACAGCCGCCGCTGGCGCAGACCCGGACCAGGCGCAGCACCTGCCAGGCGGCCAGCACCACGGCGATGCTCCCGCCGACGATGGCGTGGCCGACCAGCAGCCAGCGGCGGTGGAACATGCTGTGGAGGAGCAGCCCGGCCATGATGATCGCGCCCCCGGCCAGCGTGGCGAGCCCGGCTCCCTGGTAGCCGGAGTAGGTCTGGGCGATCGTGTCGACCCAGGGCAGCAGCGATCCGACCATCACCAGTAGGCCGAACGTCAGCAGCCAACCCGTCGCGCGCACGCCGATGCCTTCCGGACCTGGGTGGGGGAATCGAGGTGGAGCCTAGGCCGCGGGGGAGTGCGGATCAGGTGGTTCGGCGGCCAGCGGCACCTGGCCGTCCCCAGCGGGGGTCACAGTCCGCCCAACGGTCGCCGGGCGGTCGTGGGCCCGTTCGGTCCACGGAGGTGCCCGTTGGCGGTACAGCGCGGTCCGTTCGGAGACCCGACGTTGTCCCGCGTCCGCCCAGCGACCAGTGTTGGGATCGACACGACTGCCGACCGGCCGTCGCCGACCGCTCCGGAGGGGATCCACCGTGGACGACCAACGTCGCGCCGACTACTGGCGTCGCAACCTGCGCCTCATGATCACGCTGCTCGTCATCTGGTTCATCGTCTCGTTCGGGTTCTCGATCTTCTTGGTCGAGGCGCTGAACGACTTCTCGATCCTGGGTGCGCCGCTGGGCTTCTGGTTCGCCCAGCAGGGCTCCATCATCACCTTCGTGATCCTGATCCTGGTGTACGCACTGCGGATGGACAAGTTGGACGACGAGTTCGGGGTCTCCGAACGTGACGAGCAGGGAGAGCGCCTGTGAGCATCTTCGGTTGGACCTGGATCTTCGTCGTCCTCACGTTCACGCTGTACGGCACCATCGCCTGGCGCAGTCGCGTGTCCACCACCGAGGACTTCTACGTCGCCGGGAAGGGCATCCCGGCGGTTGCCAACGGGGCCGCCGTCGCCGCGGACTGGATGTCGGCGGCGTCGTTCATCTCGCTGGCCGGGATCGTGGCCTTCTCGGGCTACGACGGCTCGGTGTTCCTGATGGGCTGGACCGGTGGCTACGTGTTGCTGGCCCTGTTGCTGGCGCCGTACCTGCGCAAGTTCGGCAAGTACACGGTTCCGGACTTCATCGGTGACCGCTACTCCGAGACCGCCCGGATGGTGGCCGTCGTGGCGGCGATCTTCGTGTCCTTCACCTACGTCGCGGGCCAGATGCGCGGGGTCGGGATCGTGTTCTCCCGCTACCTCGAAGTCGGGATCACGCCCGGGGTCGCGATCGGCATCGGCGTGGTGTTGTTCTACGCCGTGATCGGCGGGATGAAGGGCATCACCTGGGTGCAGGTCGCCCAGTTCACCGTCCTGATCATCGCCTACATGGTCCCCGCGTTCGCGATCTCGTCGGCGGTGTCGGGCAACCCGATCCCGCAGATCAGCTTCGGGAGCCTGCTGGGAGAACTGGACGCTCTGCAGACCGAGTTGGGCTTCGAGGCCTACACCCAGCCGTTCGTCAGCCGGACCATGCTGGACATGACCTTGACCACGGCCGCACTGATGCTGGGCACGGCCGGTCTGCCGCACGTGATCGTGCGCTTCTACACGGCACGCAACGTCCGGGCGGCCCGCTACACGGCGTTCTGGGCCCTGCTGTTCATCGCGATCCTGTACCTGACCGCGCCCGCCATCGGGGTGTTCTCCAAGACCAACCTCATCAACGACGTGTCCAACACCCCCATCGCGGCCCTGCCCGAGTGGGTCGGGGACTGGCAGGACGCCGAACTGATCACCATCGACGACCTCAACGGCGACGGCGCGGTCCAGTACACGGGCGACGAGGCCACCAACGAGATCGTGGTGGACCGCGACATCATGGTGCTGGCCAACCCACAGATCGCCGGCCTGCCCAACTGGATCGTCGGCCTGGTCGCCGCCGGTGGGTTGGCGGCCGCGCTGTCCACGGCCGCCGGGTTGCTGGTCGTGATCTCGTCGTCGGCCGCGCACGACTTCTACTACAAGCGGCTCCGACCGGAGGCCACCGAGGCCCAGCAGTTGCGGGTCGGCCGGATCGCCATGGCCGTGGCGGTGATCATCGCCGGCTACTTCGGGATCAACCCACCGGGCTTCGTGGCCCAGGTCGTGGCGTTCGCGTTCGGGTTGGCCGCCGCCAGCTTCTTCCCGGCCATCGTGCTCGGGATCTTCTGGAAACGGATGAACTCGGCCGGCGCCGTGTCCGGGATGGTGGTGGGCCTCAGTTTCACGGCCTTCTACATCATCATGGTCGTGTTCAACGACATGGAGCGCTGGTTCAACATCAGCCCGGAGGGCATGGGTGCTGTCGGTGCCCTCCTGAACCTGCTGGTGGCCGTTCCCGTGGCGTTGGCGACCCAGCCTCCACCGCAGCGGATGCAGGAGTTGATCGAGGACATCCGTTACCCGGTCACCCCGGCCCGCTCGGGCACTGCGGACGTCTGAGCCCGGCACTCCCCGGTCCCACCCGGCGGCCCGGTCCAACCTCGCGCCCGCGGCGTGGGACCGGACTCCGCTCGTGGGCCGGTACGGCCGCGGCTCTGCCTCGGTCCCGCTGACGGCGTGTCCGGCGCGGCCGGCCTCGGGACGGCGACCGCACGGAATGGATCGGTGCCTCGAGTGTTTCGACATGCGACCCCACGCCCACGCCGAGGAGTTCATCGTGCACGCCCTCAGCCTTTCCTTCCTGTCCCGCTTCCGTGACGCCGCACCGGTCGTCCTCCGGGTCGTCATCGGCGTCATCATGGCCACCCACGGCTGGCAGAAACTCACCGCGATGGGCCCTGCCAACTTCGGAGGCGGGATGCTCGACCCGCTCGGCGTCCCCGCACCGCTGGCGGTCGCCTGGCTTGTGACCGGGATCGAACTGGCCGGCGGGATCCTGCTGATCGTGGGCCTGTTCACGCGTCTGTCCGGGGTGTTGCTGGCCGCCGTGGTGGTGGGTGCGACCCTGCTGGTCAAGGTCGACATCGGCCTGATCGCACCGATGGGTGCTGACCTGCCGGGCGCCGAACTGGACCTCGCACTGCTGGCCGGCCTGGTCGGCATCCTCGTGCTCGGATCAGGCAAACCCTCGGTGGACCACATGCTGGGGATCGAGGAGGACGTCCACGTCGACGACCACCGGTCCGCGCGCGTCGCGGCCTGAGGCCCGGCCGGCCGTGGGTACGACGTCCGTGGGGCGAGTGATCGTCCGATCGATGCAGGATCGCGTCCGACGTGGCACCGTTGGTGACCACATGACTGCCAGCGGCACGACCTCCGAGCGACGGGACCTGGCGTTCCGCGAGTACGTGTTGCCCGAACTGGCGTTGTTGCACGCGATGGCCATGCGCCTGACCGGCAACCCCCACGAGGCCGAGGACCTGGTCCAGGACACCTTGTTGCGGGCCTACCGGGCCCTCCACCGGTTCGACGGCCGTTACCCGCGGTCGTGGCTGTTGACGATCCTGCGCAACACCAACATCAACCGGGCTCGCAAGAAGCGGCCGATGCTGGTCCACGACGAGGAAGCCACGTTCGGTCGCCTGGCCGGCCACGGGTCCGCGGCGCGGGAAGGGGCCGCCGAGGAGGCGTTGGACCGGATCCCGGACGGTGCGCTGGTCACGGCCCTGCGCTCCCTGACCGACGACCACCTCGACATCGTGTTGCTGGTCGACGTCGACGGACTGGCTTACCGGGAGGCCGCGGACCTGCTCGACATCCCGGTGGGGACGGTCATGAGCCGACTGCACCGCGCCCGCAAGACGTTGCGTGACATGCTGGCGGACGCAGGACACCTGCGAACGGAGTCGTCATGAAGGCCTGGTTGATGCGCCTGCTGCGCCCGGAGTGCCGCCGGGTGCAGGACCTGATGGACGCGTGGCTGGACGGCGAGTTGCCGGTCGACCAGGCCCACCGGGTCGCGGCCCACCTCGCCGACTGTGACCGCTGTGGCGTGGAGGAGGCCACGGCCCGGCGCGTCAAGGAATCCCTCGCCGCGCTCGCACCGGACCTGCGCCCGGCACCCGATCCGGCCGCGCTGGAGCGCCTGCGTCGCTTCGCCGAGGACCTCACCACCTCCGACTGAGCGCACCGTCGGTCGGGCCCGGTGCACCCGTTGGTCGGTTCCCGGGTCCGCTCGCGGCGGCCACC
Organism: Nitriliruptorales bacterium; assembly: GCA_038233055.1. GTDB lineage: Bacteria > Actinomycetota > Nitriliruptoria > Nitriliruptorales > Nitriliruptoraceae > Salsipaludibacter. The sequence goes on along the minus strand of JBBSMS010000056.1, from coordinate 6,583 downwards.
TGCGCCCCGGACCCGTCGTGCCTAGGGTGGCCCCGACCGGACGACGGGCGGCAACATGCAGGAGGACCGGGCCGAACTGGCGCTCGAGGTGCACCCGCAGCACGGCGAGGGGCCGGTGTGGGACGAGCGGCGCCAGCGGTTGTTCTGGGTCGACGTCGCCGGTCGCGCGGTCCACGTCTTCGATCCGGCGGCCGGCGACGACATCGCGATCCGCGTGGACCAACAGGTCGGCGCCGTCGCGCTGCGCGAGGACGGCACGTTGCTGGTTGCCGCCGAGCGGGGCCTGGCCGTCCTCGACCCCGGGTCGACCCGGGGCACCGCCCCGGACGACGACCCGGTCGTGCTGGACATCGTGGTGCCACTCGAGTCCGAGAAGACCGCGACCCGTTGCAACGACGGCGCGGTCGATCCGCACGGCCGCTTCTGGATCGGGACCATGGCCCACGACCACCGGCCGGCGGCGGGCGCGCTCTACCGGGTCGACGCGGACCGGTCGGTGCACCGCCAACTCTCGGGGCTCACGATCTCCAACGGGATGGCGTGGTCGCGGGACGGGGCGACGGCGTGGTTCATCGACTCCACGTCGGGCTGGGTCGACGTGTTGACGGTCGACCCGGACACCGGTGACGTGCAGGGACGCCGGCCCGCCATCGACCTCCACCGCGGCCCGGGCGTGCCCGACGGCATGACCATCGATGCCGAGGGCGGCCGTTGGGTGGCCATGTACGGCGGGTGGCAGGTTCGTCGACACGGACCGGACGGAGGCCTGGACGCGGTCGTCACCCTGCCGGTCGCCCAGCCCACGTCCTGCGTGCTCGGTGGCCCCAACCTGGACGAACTCTTCATCACCACGACCCCGGAGAACATGGACGCGGAAACCCTCGCCGAGCAGCCCCTGTCGGGATCGCTGTTCCGCTGCACCCTCGATGTCCCGGGCCTGCCACCCGACCGCTGGGCCGGCTGAAGCACGTCGGCCCGCCTGACCAGCGCCTGGCGACCACTCCTCGTGTCGCCGGAGCACGAGCGTCGGCGTTGCCTTGCTCAACATGTGGCCCAGCGACGCCTAGATTGGTTCGTTCAGGCGAGCGCTGCCGTGCAAGGCACCGAAAACACATCGAATGTTGCACCCCTGTCGTGGTGTTCGAGGTCGACTGGCTCGTGGCCCAATTGCTCGAAGACGGCCGCAGCGACCGTGACGGGACTCCGATCGAGGACAACCGGTCGGTCCTGATGCCGCGCCTGGACGGGTCCGGGTCCATCTGGGCCGACTACGACCCCGACAACTTCACCCCCATGGTCCAACACATCGACAACCACCCGATGAGACGTTGTGAGCGCATCGAACAACTCCAACGCACCCGAAGGGCGCGCACTGACCGCTACCCGCTCGACACCGTCGCCGACCCCGACGACCAGGACCGGGACGGTGACGATGCCGGGTTGACCGACCCACCGTCAGGCCGCCGCGCTCGGCCGCCGAAACGCCGTGCGGCGTGGGCTGGCCCTGTTCGAACTCGTCACCGGCTGGGACGCCACCACGTTGGACCCGCTTGACGCCGACGCTCGAGATCGTCGGCTCCTGTCGTGGCGCGATGGGACCCGGAGCGAGGCCTGGTGGAGCACCTCCGAGCTGCCAGTCGCCGTAGCCTGCACCGACGTTCGGAGGGAGCGGGTTGCGGCGAGGACAGGATTCGCGGTCGACGACGCGGCCCTCCCGCCCGCCGTCGACTTGGAACTGGCCGGCACCTGTGCTGACCGACCCGCGCAGGCCGACGTCGACGCCGAGGTGGCGATCTTCCTCGACCTGGTGGAGGACGCGTGGCAGCGGCCGGTCGTCCTGTACGTCGGTGGCGACTGGGAGACGATCTACCCCACCCGGGATTCCGGGAGCCGGGCGATCTGGCAGTTGACGTTCCCCCGCCGTCCCGCGTACGACACCTGGTGGATCTGGCAACTCCATGGGTACGGCCGCGTCGACGGCATCGCCGGTCGCGTGGACCTCGACGTGATGGGCCAGGACCAGCCTCCGGGTTGACGTGTCCACGACGGCCGAGGCCGATCCGCGCCGCGGGTCATGTGGCGGGAGGCAGCGGGACCTCGTCGCGGACCAGGGACCGGGCCTCGTGGGCGGACGTGGCGGCGCGTGCGGCGGTGGCGAGCTCCCTGGCTCGGTCGAGCGGCACCGTGGCCAACGCCGCGGCGACGGCGGGGATCGCGCGGGGGACCATCGACAGGCTGGTCACGCCCGCCCCGACCAGCACGACGGCAAGGGCCGGATCGCCGGCGGCCTCGCCGCACACACCCACCGGGCGACCGCGGGCGGTGGCGGCGGCCGCCGTCCGTCCCACCAGGTCCAAGACGGTCGGTTGCCACGGGTCGGTGAGGTCAGCCAGTCGCCCGTCGAGTCGGTCGGCCGCAAGGGTGTACTGGGCGAGGTCGTTCGTGCCGACGCTCAGGAACGCCACGTGGTCCAGCAACCGGTCGGCCATGAGTGCGGCGGCCGGGGTCTCGACCATGACGCCCGCCTCCAACCCGTGGCTGGCGGCCGCGGCCGCGAACAGTTCGGCCTCGTCGACGGTGGCCACCATCGGCGCCATCACGACGACGTCCGCGGCGACTTCGTCGGCGGCACGTGCGATCGCGGCGAGCTGGGTGTCCAGCAACCGCGGATCGAACCGGGTGGTGCGGATGCCACGCACGCCCAGGGCCGGGTTCGGTTCGTCGGCGTCGGTCACGAACGGCAGCGGCTTGTCGGACCCGGCATCCAGCGTGCGGACGACTATCCGCCGATCACCCAGCGGCGCGAACAGGTCGCGGTAGGTCGCGGTCTGCTCCTCCATCGGCGGCGGCGTCGTCCGTCCGAGGAACAGCAGCTCGGTCCGGAGGAGCCCGACCCCCTCGGCCCCGGCGTCCACGGCCGCGGCGACGTCGTCGGGCCCACCGACGTTGGCCAGCAGCGCCACCCGGTGGTCGTCGGCGGTCCGGCCGGTGCCGTCGAAGGTGGGCGCGATCCGCCTGGTCGCCGGATCGGTCGCCCCCTCGTCCGGGTCGACCGTGAAGCGGGCCGCGTCGGCGTCGACCAGCACCGTGGCACCGTCGGGGACGTCGTCGATCCGGTCGCCCACCGCGATCGCCGGGATGCCGCGGGCGCGTGCGATCACGGCCGTGTGCGACGTCGGCGTGCCTGTGCGCACCACCAGGGCCAGGCACGTCGCCGGGTCGAGCCCGGCCGCATCCACGGGGGCGAGGTCGTCGGCCAGCAGCACGAACGGCTCGTCACGGTCGGGCAGGGCGGCGCCGTCGTGGCCGGCCAGCATCGCCAGCACGCGGTCCCGGATGTCCTCGACGTCGCGTTGCCGCCCCGCGAGTCGCCCGCCGGCTCGTCGGAAGGTCGTGGCCACCTCGTCGGTGGCTCGGCGGATCGCGGTCCCGGCTGTGGTCCCGTCGCGGACCTGGCTCGTGGCGGCATCCAGCAGGTCCGGGTCGCGGGCCAGCATCGCCGTGGCCGCGAGCACGTCGCGGGTGGTGTCGTCGGGGGCCTGCTCTGCCCTGGAGTCGAGGTCCTTGGCAACCGCAGTGGCGGCATCCCGGAGCCGGGACACCTCGGCCTCGACGTCACCCCCGGCCGCGTCCGGGGTGGTTGGGGACGCCTCGCCCCGCGCCACCCGCACTGCCGGGCCGACCGCGCGCCCGGGTGCCAGCACAACCACCTGGCTGGCCCGCCGCGGTGCCCAGTCGGGCCACGGTGCGTCCTCCTCCGGCTCGGCCCCGGGCGCCCCCGTGTCGCCGCCAGCGGAATCGGGTGCGGCGCCGTCGGCGAGCGGTTCGCCGAAGCCGCCACGCACCAAGGCGACCACGTCGGCGACGGCGTCGGCGGCGCCCGGTCCATGGGCGGCCACGGCCAGGCGCGTGCCGGCCCGGGCGTCGAGGCCGGCAACGGCGCTGAGGCTGTCGGCGCGCACGGGCGCGGCGTCGCCGTCGAGGTTGGCCAGCGTGACGCGCGCGTCACGGCCGGTGGCCGCCCTCACCAGGGCCGCGGCCGGGCGGGCATGGAAGCCGTCGCGGTTGACCACGATGACCTCCTCGCGGGCATCGGGCTGGTCGTCGCCATCGTCGCCATCGTCGCCATCGTCGCCGTCGCCCGCCGATGCCCTGCTCGACCGCTCGACCGGGGCGTGCTGGTCGTGGCCATCGGTGCCCGGCGCTTCGCCGAGGTGATCACGCTTGGCGTCCAACGCTCGCGCGGCCTCCCGGACCACCGTGTCCAGGTCACTGCCGAGCGCGGCCTGGACCACCGCCGCGACGGTGCCCTCCACGATCGGGGCGGCGACCAGCCGGATCGGCCCGGGCGGATCGTCGAGGAACTCCAGCGCGGTCTCGGTGCTCATCACGGCGCTGCCGAGGTCCATGAGCACGATGACGCCAGCCGGGGACGCGACCTCCTCGATGGCCGCGTGCACGGCCATGGCGTCGGTTCCCAGGCCGCCGTCGTCCGTGCCCGCCGCCACCGCGATCGGTGGGGGGTCGTCGTCGACCATCTGCCGAGCCAGCGCGACCACGGCATCGGCCAGCGCCGCACTGTGGGACACCACGACGACGCCGACGCGGTCGGTCATCCGGCGGACTCGACCGCGTCCGCCAGTGCGCGGAACAGCAATGCCGAGGAGGTGGCCCCGGGGTCCAGGTGGCCCTCGCTGCGTTCCCCGAGGTAGCTGGCACGACCCTTCCGCGCCCGCATGGGTTCGGTGGCATCGCGGCCCGCCGCCGCGGCCTCGGCCGCTGCCGCCACCGCCGCGGCCAGGGGCTGGTCGCCGTCGATGGCGTCGCGCATGGCCGCCACGGCCGGCTCGATCGCATCGACCATGGTCTTGTCGCCGGCCTCGGCCTTGCCGCGTGCGACCACGCCGCCGAGCGCGGCGTCAAGGGCATCGGCGAGCCCGTCCGCGTCGAGGCTCGTCCGGTCGCCGCCGCTGGACCCGAAGCGCAGCAGGAAGGTCCCGTAGAGCGGTCCGCTCGCGCCGCCGACCTTCGACACCAGCGTCATCCCGGCCTTCTTGAACAGCCCGCCGATGGTGGCCTCGCCAGTCGACGTGTCGGCCCCGTCCAGCAACTCGCGCACGGCGGCCATCCCACGTGCCATGTTGGCGCCGTGGTCGGCGTCGCCGATGGCCGAGTCGAGCTTGGTCAGGTGGGCCCGCTCGTCCTGGACGCGCTCGTCGAAGCGGCGCAACCAGGCCACCAGCGTCCCCAGGTCGACCTCGTCCGCCATCCCCTCACGCCCCCCAGCGCAGGCCGGGCGTGGACACGGGGGCGTCCCAGAGCCGCAGCAGGTCGTCGTCGACGGCAAGCAGGGTGAGCGAGCAGCCGGCCATCTCCAGGGAGGTGATGTAGTTGCCCACCAGGGAGCGGGCGACGGCGATCCCGGCGTCGTCCAGCAGGCGGCGTACCTCGCCGTACATCAGGTACAGCTCCAGCAGCGGGCTGCCTCCCATCCCGTTCAGGAAGGCGATGGTCGGTCCGTCGGTGTAGTCGTGGTCGTCGAGGATCGGCGCCAGCAGGTGCTCGGCGAGTTCGGCGGCGGGGGCCATCGGCCGTCGCTCGCGACCGGGTTCGCCATGGATGCCGACGCCCAGTTCGTACTCGTCGTCGCCGAGCTCGAAGGTCGGCTCGCCGGCGGAGGGGACCACGCAGGAGGTCAGCGCGAGCCCCATGCTGCGGCCCCCGGCGTTGACGCGCTCGGCGATTGCCTTGACGCCGTCGAGGTCGGTCCCCTCCTCGGCCGCGGCACCGACGATCTTCTCCAGCAGGACCGTGACGCCGACCCCACGGCGGCCGGCGGTGTAGAGGCTGTCGGTGACGGCGACGTCGTCGTCGGTCACGACGGTCTCGACCCGCACGTCATCGTCGTCGGCGAGCTCCGCGGCCATGTCGAAGTTCATGACGTCGCCGGTGTAGTTCTTGACGATGTGCAACACGCCAGCGCCGCGATCCACCTCGGTCGTCGCCGCCATCATCTGGTCAGGGACGGGGGAGGTGAAGACCTCGCCCGCACAGGCCGCGTCCAACATCCCGGGACCCACGAAGCCGCCGTGGAGTGGCTCGTGGCCGGAACCGCCTCCGGACACCAACGCGACCTTCCCGTCGGCCTTGGGCTCGGCGCGGTAGATGACCTTGTGCTCGTGGTCGACGCGGAGCTCGGGATGGGCGGCGTCGATCCCGAGCAGCGCGTCTGCCACGACCTCGTCGGGATCGTTGATCAACTTCTTCACGTGGGTCTCCTGGTGGCGGTGAGTGTTGATTCATCCAAGCACACCCGTGCCGGGTCCGCACGGTCGCTCACTCGGGGTCACGGTGCGAAAGAGGGCGATCCGGGCGCGATCCGCTGATAGGCGAAAGTCGGCGAAAGTCCAGAAGGAAACTGGCCACGTTCGGATCGGTCGCGACCTAGTGTCCTGAGTTCGAAGTGCGTTGGCAGTAGGACGTTATGGATTCGAGGATGGTGTCGGCGGTCTTGACCCAGCGGTAGGGGGTGGGGTTGGCGTTCCAGGCTTGGGCCCAGGCGGTGATGTCGGCGGCGAGGGCT
>JBBSMS010000055.1:0-19968 GCA_038233055.1 Nitriliruptorales bacterium | reverse complement strand
GCGTCTGGTGCGATCGACGGCAACGGTGCCTGCATGGTGTCGCCGACCGGCATGCGCATCACGTCGGGGTTGTTCAGGGCCGCGTCCAGCAGGGCGGTCTCGCGGATCGACCCCACGACGTCGTCGGTGGTCGCCTCCTCGTGGACGCCGACCCGGAAGACCGGCATCTGGGACACCCCGAACTCCTTGAGCAGGGCGATGGCGTCGGCCACGGTCTCGTTCGGGTGGACGTGCACCAGCGACGGCAGGTCCGACGCCTTCCCGCGCAGGGCGTCCTCGACCCCCCCGCGCGACCGGTCGAGGAAGCCGTGCTCGGCCATCCAGTTCTCGTCGTACAACTTCGACAGGTAGCCGCGGCCGGAGTCGGGCAGCAGCACGACGATGGTGGCGTCGTCGGGCTGCCCCCGGGCGTACTCGCGGGCCGCCCACAGCGCGGTCCCGCACGACCCTCCGACCAGCAGTCCCTCCTCGCGGGTGCAGCGCCGAGCCGTGGCGAACGAGTCGGCGTCGGAGACGCGGTACCAGTGGTCGACCACCTCGGGGTCGAAGGTGGGCGGCCAGAAGTCCTCGCCGATGCCCTCCACCAGGTACGGGTGGACCTGGTCGCCCGAGTACAGCGAGCCCTCGGGGTCGGCGCCGATGACCTGCACCGACGGCTTGCGGTCCTTGAGCCACCGTCCGACGCCGGTCGCGGTCCCGCCGGTGCCCACGCCGCACACGAACGCGTCGACCTGGCCGGCGGTCTGGCGCCAGATCTCGGGCGCGGTGGAGAAGGTGTGGGTCAGCGGGTTGGACTGGTTGAAGTACTGGTTGGGCTTGAAGTGGTTGGGGCGGCTGGCCAGGGCGTCGGACACCGAGTAGTAGCTGCGCGAGTCCTCCGGCTCCACGGCGGTCGGGCACACCACCACCTCGGCGCCGTAGGAGCGCATCAGCGCGACCTTGTCCTCCGACACCTTGTCCGGCACCACGAAGATGCAGCGGTAGCCCTTCAACGCGGCAGCGATCGCCAACCCGACGCCGGTGTTGCCCGAGGTCGGCTCGACGATGGTCCCGCCGGGACGCAGTTCACCGGCGGCCTCGGCCGCCTCGACCATCGTGATGCCGATGCGGTCCTTGACCGAGCCGCCCGGGTTGAGCATCTCGAGCTTGGCCAGCAGGGTCGGGCCGATGTCGGACGAGAAGCGTTCCAGCGCCAGCAGCGGCGTGTCGCCCATCAGCGCCAGCAGGTCGGGGGCAACCTCGCGGCCGCGGTCGTCGACATTGCGGCGGGGTTCGGTGGCGAGGTCGTGGTGGCGGCCCACGACGCGGTCGTAGTGGGCGGGATCGGTGACGTCGAAGTCGGTCATGGGGCTCGCGGTCGGGTCGCGGGAACGGGGGCCGGGCGGGATCGGGCCGGTCGGATCGGGCGGGTGCGATCGGCGGGTGGAACGGTCCGTGAAATCGGGCGGACGGGTCGTGTCAGCGTAGGAGCGAGCAGCCCGACGCACGACGCCCGCACCGGTGCGGTGCGGGCGTGGGTCGTACCCCCGGTAGGAATCGAACCTACGCTTCCGCCTCCGGAGGGCGGTGCTCTATCCACTGAGCTACGGGGGCCCGTGGCGACCGCCAACGGTACCAGCGTCGCCGCCGTGGGCTCCATGGGCAGCGGTCATGACCAGTGGCCGGCGTGGCGCCGCCGGGGTTCGGCCGCACCTGCATGGGGCTCGTCCGGGGCGCGCGGGAACAGGCGTTCCGGCCAACGGGTTGGGGCGGGTCCGGGCCGGCCACGTCGGGTCCGATCGACGTTCGAGGAGGAGGTGCGCCGTGCGGCTGTTCCGGCGACCTCCGACCCTGTCCGCCGACCAGCGCGATGCGCTGGGTCCGGTGCTGGGCCCGCTGGACCGCTACGAGGGTGAAAACCGCGAGGTGCTCGCTGACCTCACGGCATGGCTGCTGGCCCGCCCGGACTGGTCGGCCGCCCGGGGCTTCGACCTGACCGAGGACCTGCGCCTGGTGGTCGCGGCCACGGCAGCCGTCCTGGGAGTGGGCAACGTCGACGACGCCCCGTTCGCCAACGTGCGCGGCATCGTCGTCCACCCGTCGACGATGGTGGACCGGCGACCGCGCCCGACCCCGATGCGTGGCGTCGTGACCGAGGCGCCCCGGTCGATGCTGGGCCACACCACCGCTCACGGGCCGGTGTTCGTGTCGTGGCAGGCGGTCGAGCGCGACCGTCGCCACGGACGTGGCAGCGTCGTGCTGCACGAGTTCGCGCACAAGCTGGACGCGGCGACCACGCTGATGGACGGCACACCGCGGCTGGACGGCGCCGGGGCACGCCCGCGGTGGGTCGAGGTCTGCACGCGGGTCTACGAGCGGCTCCGGAGCGGGGCACCGGACCCGGTCCTGCGCCGCTACGGCGCGACCAACCCGACCGAGTTCTTCGCCGTCGCCACGGAGGCCTTCTTCACGCGGCCGCTGGACCTGCGCCACGTCCATCCCGACCTGTACGAGGTGTTCGCCACGGCCTTCCGCCAGGACCCCGCGACGGTGGACGTCGCCCGCGGACTGACCAGCCGGATCGCCGACGACGAGCGTGCCGCGGCCGAGCGGGCTGCAGACGAGCGGGCTGACACCGAGCAGGCCGCCGCCGAGCAGCGGCGTGCGTCGGGTGCGACCGAGGTCGAGTCCACCGGTCCCGTCGACTGACCCGGATCGGGTCGAGGCGTCCGGGGTGCGGCGGTCGCGCCATCGAGCAACGACGTTGTCGATCCCGGTGGTAGATCCCGGTTGTCGATCCCGCCGCTTCCTTGTCGGGACATGTCGAACGGGGACCGCCGTGTGGCGGTCCCCGTCCGGGTGGTGCGTGGTGTGGCGCGTCCGTCAGGCGGCGGGCATCAGGACGGTGTCGATCAGGTGGACGGTCGCGTTGGCGGTCTGGACGTTGCCGCAGACCACGTTCGCGGTGGTGCCGTCGGGCGAGGTCACGGTCATGGCCTCGGCGTCGAAGTCGAGCTCGCCGCCGGCCAGGTTGCTGACCGTGCCCGCTTCACCGAGCGCGGTGGCGTCCATCTGGCCCTCGACCACGTGGGTGGTCAGGATCGAGGTCAGCAGCTCCTGGTCGGCCATGACGCTCTCCATGGCGTCGGCCGGGATGGCCTCGAACGCGGGGTTGATCGGCGCGAAGACGGTCAGGGCCTCGGCGTTGTTGAGGGTGTCGACGAGGTCGGCCTCGGTGACGGCAACGACAAGCGTGGACAGCAGCGGGTTGTTGGACGCGGCGGTGGCGACCGGGTCGTCCGCCATGCCGGCCGAGGAACCCTCACCATCGGTGGGGATCTGGTCGCAGGCGGGGCCGACGGGCTCCATCATGGCGCCCTCGGTCATGGTCTCGGATTCCGACATCATCTCGGATTCTGACATCATCTCGGTCTCTGACATCATCTCGGATTCTGACATCATCTCGGACTCGGTCATGGCCTCGGTCTCGGTCTCGGTCATGGCCTCGGTCTCCGACATCATCTCGGATTCGGTCATGGCCTGAGTGGTGGTCTCCTCGGCGGGGGCAGGGGAGTCGGTCTGCGCGGTGTCGTCGGAGCCACAGGCAGCCAGGGTGAGGCTGACCGCGGCGACGGCGGCGATGGCGCCGGTGCGGAATCGGTTGGTGCGCATTGGGTGGTCTCTCTGTGTGAGGGCTACGACCGTGGTCGTACGGTCGCTGTCGTTCACTCGTGGTTCGAGGCGGGAGGCGGGAAGGTTTGGTCCCCGCTCAGCTCAGGCGTCACCGACGAAGACGGCGATGCTGTGCCAGCCCGCGGCACCGTTGGGGAATGGCGGGGTGCGCTCCTCGGGCTGGACCTCGCCGGTGCCGTCGGTGGCGCGCACCGTCAGTTGGTGCCGGCCCGGCTCGACCCCCGTGGTGTCCCAGCGGTACACCCACTGGCGCCAGGTGTCGTCGCTGACGGCCGCGCCCAGGTCTGCCTCGGCGAAGTCGCCCTCGTCGACCCGGACCTCGACCCGCTGGATGCCACGGGTGTGGGCCCAGGCGACCCCGGCGACGGGGACCGTGCCCGCAGACAGGCGGTCGAAGCCGCTCGGCGTGTCGATGCGGCTCTGGACCTTGATGGGCGCGCGCTGATCCCAGCCACGCTCGACCCAGTACTGGTCGAAGGCGTCGAAGGTCGTCAGTTCGATCTCCGACAACCACTTGGTGGCCGAGACGTAGCCATACAGGCCCGGCGTGACCAGGCGCAGCGGGAACCCGTGGGCCTCGGGCAGCGGTTCGCCGTTCATGGCGTAGGCGATCAGTGACTCGCGCGGAGCGACCTGGTCGACGGGGAACCCGGCGGTCCAACCGTCGTAGGCCCGGCCGACCACCTGGGTGGCGGCAGGGTCCACGCCGACACGATCGAGCAGGTCCGCAAGGGGGACGCCCTGCCAAGTGGCGTTGCCGACCAGGTCGCCACCGACCTCGTTGCTGACACAGGCGAGCGATATCAGGCTCTGGACCGACGGCAGGTCAAGCAACTGGTCGTAGGTGAAGGTCTGCTCGTCCTCGACCATGCCGTGGACGCGCAGGGTCCAGCCGTCGGTGGACAGTTGGGGGACGGTCAGCGCCGTGTCGATGCGGTAGAAATCGGCGTTGGAGGTGACGAAGGACGACAGTCCGTCGACGTCGGGATGGGCGCTCGCGGGAATGCTCGACGCGGCCTCGCCCGGCGGTGGGAGGGCGAGATCGGCGCGCTCGGCCGCGACGTCGAAGCGCCGGCCCAGCAGGCGTCCGGCGACGGCAGCGACGGCGCTGCCGGCCACCACCGACGACGCGGCCACCAGGAAGCCGCGCCGCGAGGTCCCCGTGTCTGCGGCGGAGTCCACGGCGGCCTGGCCCGGGTGCGACCCGTCGCCGGCGTCCCCGGTGGCCGGAAGGTCGGTCAGGCGCCCGTGCACCAGCCACACGAGCACCGGCACGGCGACCAGTCCGGTGGCCAGGCTCGGCAGGACCGCCCGCGGCAGGTCAGCGGCCGGGTCGAGGGCCGCCGCGAGCACGCCCACGGCCGCCAGGGCGGCGGCCCCGGCCGCCGCCACGCGGGGTCGGCGGCGTGCCAGCAGCCCCAGGACGGCGGCCACGATCGCCAGCACCACGACGATGCCCACGACCAGGGCGATCTTGTCGTTGGTGCCGAAGGTGGCGATCGCGATGTCCTTGACCGGCCGGGGCACGGCGTCGACGACGCGATTGCCGATCGAGATCACCGGCGAGGTCAGCGATGCGCCGAGGCCGGCGACCAGTTCGCCGACGGCGAGGCCGGCGAGGGCGGCGAGCACGCCGGCGGCCGCTGCGGCGAACGGACCGCGCGTGGTCGGCGGGGGGGAAGTCGTCATGGCAGGGTCGATCCGTCGTGGGAGGCGGACCAGTGGTTCGGAGTCAGGCGTCGGTCAGATTGGGCGCACTCGGGCAGTTGCCACCCACGGTGGCGTCTGCGGCGATGCCGGTCAGTTCAGGTCGATCGCCAGCAGCAGTCCGGACAGGGACGTGGCGAATGCCGCGGTGGCACTGACGAACATGGCCCGCGGGTGGCGCCACACCACCTCCCGCCCGTGTCGTTCGGCGTAGTTGATCCGGGACAACCACATGGCGAACAGGCTCAGCCCGATGCTCATCAGCGGCAGGACCACCATCAGCAGCGGGAACCCGTCCAGGCCGCTGCGGACCAGGATCGCCATCGACACCACGATCGTCGACGAGGCCGTGCGCTGATCGGCCAACGAACTGCGGGCACTGGGTGCGGCAGCGGCCGAGGGGATCATCGGAAGAACACGTTGTAGCCGACCCCGAGCAGGCCACCCCCCAGGACGGCGAAGCCGACCAGGAAGGCCATCGTCGGGCTGGGCAGGGCCCGGTCCAGGCGCAGCGCGCGTTCGGTCACGGCCCACCGGGAGACGGCCCCGAGGATGATCGTCAGCGACAGCGAGAAGGCCGAGACCGACAGGAACAGCGACAACTCGCGCCCGACCAGATCACGCACCAGCAGGAGGCCACCACCACCGGCGGCGAAGCCCGTCGAGGTCCGGATCCACGACAGCAGCGTGCGCTCGTTGGCGAGGCTGAATCGAGGGTCGGGTTCGGACCCGGCCTGGTACACCCAGTGCGGGCGACGAGGCCGGGAGTCGTCCATCCCGGGCAGCGGTTCCATGGCTCCCACCATAGTCCGACAGCCCGCGCCTTCGAAGCGAAGGGACCTCTGGTCAGGGGGCCCATTCGTCCAGCGTCAGCCCGACCACCGTGACGGTGTCGTCGTCGGCGACCTCCAGCGACACGATCCACTGCTGCCAGTCGAGGCCGCCGTACTGGGGGTCGTCGCCGGGGTCGTGCACGGTGATCCACGGGAACCCCCGGAACTCGCTCGGGATCGCGGCCGCGGCCGGCCGTCCGTTGGGGCCCTCGATCGTCTGCAGGGCGAGCACCTGGTTGTTGTCGTCGTCCCAGGCATCCACGAACGGCTCGGCGAAGGTCTCGGGCCGGATCTCTGGGTCGCCGGGTTCGAGGGCATTGGAGCCCCAGCGGCGCGTGGTGGGGTCGTCGAGGATGCCCGCCAGGTCGGCTCGGTCGATCACCACCGGCACGTCGTGGTGCACGATCCACAGCCCGCGGTCGGACACCAGTGGTCGCAGGTCGCCACCGGCGCGAAGGCGGCGTCCGAACTCGTCGACCAGCGCGCGGGCCTCTGTCTCGGGGAACTGGTTGGCGGGGACGTCGCGGGCAAGGTAGGCCCCGTTGACCCAGCCCGGGCCCCCGGGCGTGCGCAGTTCGACCCAGGTCGAGCCGCCCACGGGCTGCTCGCGACCCGTGCTCGGCACCCGTGTCCCCGGTCGGAGTCGTCCGACCACGGTGCGATCGGCTCCGGGCCGTGCGCGCACGTTGAGCAGGTCGTCGGCGGCCACCCGCACGACGCGCATGGCCCGACCGCCCGCCGGCGCCGATGGGAACTCGGCCTCGTCCCAGGTCGGGGTGCCGACCGGGGCGGCCCCGATCGGGAAGTCCCGGACGAAGTCGGCGCGGCGCATCCCGTCACCGATCTCGATGCCGTGACCACTGAACAGGTCGATCGCCTCGCCGTCCAGGTGGAGCCGGACCAGGTCGACCGTCGAGAACTGGGTCAGCGTGTAGGTCAGTTGGGCGAGCTTGGTCAGGTCGGCGGTGGTGCCGCCAGCGCCGCTGATCTCGAATTCCCGGGACAGGTCGACCGTCGCGGTGCCGTCGCGGATGGTGAGGCCGAGCAGCAGCGTGTCGGACGGCACCGAGGACCCCAGCCCGGAAGCGGCCTCGTCCTCGCTCGGCCCCGCGACCAGGGCCCGGACCGCGGCGGCCGCGACCCCGGGGCCTGCCACGGTGCGCGGCACCGCGACGGCCGACATCGCGTCGGGCGCCCACCAGTAGACTTGGACGGTGCGGGCGTCCGGGGCCGGCCCGGGGTCGTCGGTCGTCGGTGGGGTCGTCGGTGGGGTCGTCGGTGGGGTCGTCGGTGTCGCCGCCGGTGTCGGGGTGGTTGGCGTCCCGGGGGGATTCCCTGCCGTGGTCTCGGTCCCGCCAACCGGCGTGGGAGCATCCGTGGTGGCCGGGGCCGACGGGGACGAGGTGTCGGCCGTCGGGATCGCGGTGGTCGCCTCGCCGGGCACGAGCGTGGCCGTCACGACCGGACCGCCCGAACCGGTGGCGGCGGTCGAGCAGGCGGCCAGCACCAGCGCCACGACGACGGCGACCACGGTGCCGGGCAGCGCCCGTTCCCGTGATCGGTCGGCCGGTCGGCCACGCGGATTCCGGCGGCAGTCGCGGGTTCGACCGGGGTCGGTACTTGGTGATGGCATGGCGGCGCTCCTCATCGGATGTCCCCATCCTCGCGCGGCGGTGTCTCGACGCCATCACCGCCGTGCAACGATCGTGCAACAGGCATGGTCGCCCGCACGACCAGTCCACCGCCGTCGCGAGGGGACGCCGTGAGGTCGCCACCGAGTCGACGCGCATGGTCCCGGGCGATCGCCAGTCCCAGCCCGGCGCCGCCTCGCCCCGGCCCCGCACCCGTGGCGAAGCGATCGAAGACCCGGTCGAGGTCGGCGGACACGATTCCCGGTCCGCGGTCGGCCACCACCATCTCCAACACCTCGCCGGGTCCGTCGTCGTCGACCGGGCCGGCCCCCGGATCCCGCTCGAGCAGGCGCGCCGTGACCACGACCTCGCGCCCGTCGGCGTGGATCCGGGCGTTGTCGACCAGGTTGCCCACGATCCGCTCCACGGGGTGGGCCGCCAGCCGGACCGGTCGGTGGACCTCGACGTCGACCGCGGCGGTGGGGAGCCGTTGGCGCACGAGGGCCCGCACGAGGTGCGACACGTCCAGGTCCGTGGCCGCGTCACCGCCCGCAGGCGCGTCGAGTCGGGACATCTCGAGCAGGTCCTCGACCAGGTCCCGCAGGTTCCTCGCCTCGCGATCGACGATGTCGGCGAGGCCGCGGGTGTCGTCGTCGGCACCGGTCCGGGCGAGGCGATCGGGGAGCAGGCCGGCGGCGGACACCAGCCCGGTCAACGGGGTCCGGAGTTCGTGGGACGAGTCGGCCACGAAGCGTCGTTGCGATTCGTCGGCCGCCGTAAGCGTCGAGATCGTGGCGGCCAGCGAGGCGGCCATGGCGTTGAAGGCCAGGCCGAGGCGGCCGACCTCGTCGTCGCCGGTGGGCAGGCGGGCGTCCAGGTCACCGGCCGCCATCCGGCGTGCGGCGGCGCTGGCCTGTCCGACGGGGCGCAGGATGCCGCGGGCGAGCCACCACGCCGCCAGCAGCCCCACCAGGGCCACGGCCACGGCGACGGCAACCGTGGTGCGCACGACCGCCGTCGTGGTCGCGGCGACCTCGTCGGTGGCGGTGACCAGGTACAGGTCCGGGCCACCGGGTGGCCGTCGGCCGCCCACGACCAGCACCTCGCGACCGCCCCGGTCGAGGAACTGCCACCCCAGTTCCCCGTCGGCCACCAACGCGACGACGGCGGGGTCCAGTTGGGCGACCAAGCCCTCGGGACCGGCCGGGGTGGCGTTCGAGACCACCACCACGTCGTCCGCGCCCCGGGCCAGGATCCGGTCGACGAGTCCCGAGTCGTCCAGGTCCGCCGGGGTCGGCGAGGACGGCAACCCGACGGCGTCGGCGAGCGTGGTCAGGGCGAAGCGGGCGTCGTCGAGCGAGTCGGCGACCAGGGTGCGTCGCAGCGACGACTCGACCAGCAGCACGGAGGTCGTGCCGACGACGATCGCGGTCAGGGCGACGACCGCCATCAGGGTCGCGGTCAGCCGGACCCGGAACGAGCCCGACCACGCCCACCGGCCGGTCGCACGGGTCACGACCGGGCGCGGTAGCCGAAGCCGCGCACGGTCTCGACCAGGGCGGGGTCGGACGGGTCGGCCTCCACCTTGGCGCGCAGACGCTGGATCGCGACGTCGACCAGTCGGGTGTCCCCGACGTCGGGGTAGTCCCACACCTGTGCGAGGAGCACCTCGCGGGTGAACACGCGCCCGGGCGCGCCGGCCAGGGCGACGAGCAGGCGGAACTCGGTCGGGGTCAGGTGGAGGTCGCCGTCCGGTCCGGTGACGCGATGGCCGTCCGGGTCGATCTCCCACGGGCCCAGCGTCAGCGTCGGGCGATCGTCGTCGTGGCCGAGGTCGTTGCGGGCGCGCCGCAGGCTCGCACGGACCCGTGCGACCAGCACGGCCATGTCGAAGGGCTTGGCGACGTAGTCGTCCGCCCCGAGTTCCAGACCCAGCACGACGTCGGTCGCTCCGGTCCGCGCGGTCAGCATGACGACCGGGGTGGCCCCGTCGGCCCGGATCGCGCGCAGCACCTCCAACCCGTCCTGTCCGGGCAGCATCACGTCGAGCAGCACCAGGTCGGGGCGATGGGCGCGGAAGGCGTCCAGGGCCCGCAGCCCGTCGCCCACTGCCTCCACGGTGAAGCCGGCATCGGTCAGCCCCAGGCGCGTGACCTCGCGGATGGATCGGTCGTCCTGCGCGAGCAGGATGTGGGCGTCCACGTCGGCTCCGGCGTCGTCGTGCTCAGTGGGGTCGCACGATGACCAGGGGACAGGGGGCGTGGTGGGACAGTTGCTGGGTCACCGACCCCAGGACGAGCCCGGCGAACCCGCCACGGCCGCGGGAGCCCACGACCAGCAGGTCGGCGTCACGGGCGGCCTCGAGCAGAGCCTCGGACGGTCGTCGACCGGTGGCGGTCCGGGTCAGGACGGTGTCGGGCAGAGGGCCGTCCAGGGCGTCCACCATGGCGGACGCCCGTTGTTCGGCCTCGGTCCGGGCATATCGGTCGTGTTCGACCCGCCAGTCGGCGGCCAACCGGGCCTGGTCCTGGAGGTGGCTCGCGCCGGTCTCGCCGTCGGCCACACGGTGGGGGTTGGGGTCGTCGGAGGCGCGATAGACCGTGAGGACGTGCAGGTCCAGTCCGCGGTGGTGGGCGTGGTCGGCGGCCCAGGCCAGGGCGGCCTGGGCGGGTGGTGATCCATCCACACCGACGACGACGTGGCCCATGGCTGATCCCTGCGGTCGGTGGATGGTGGATGGTGCATCATGGCCCGTCGGGCCGCGCACGGCAAGCACCGTCGCGGTCTGCGGCCGCGGTGGGGGTCCGCGACCACCCGTCCCGGCGTGCCGCAGGCACCGACCCCGGGGGCTGGGGCGGACATGGGCCGGTCGGCCCTGGCGTACAGTCGCGGGTCCGCTGGGCCCGTCGCCGTCGCCGGTGCGAGAGGCCCGCGCCGTGCCCCGAACCTTCGAATCCGAGCGCCTCCATGACCTCCCACGACCCCGTCCTGGCCGACCTCGGGGCGGCGATCGATGCCGCCCTGGCCGCGGCCGACCTGCCACCCGTCGACGATCCCGCGTTCGAACGCCCGCGGGATCCCGATCACGGCGACTGGGCCTCGACCCTCGCGCTGCGGTTGGCCAAGCCGGCCCGGATGGCCCCGCGCGCGATCGCCGACGCCGTGGTCGAGCATCTCGAACTGCCGGGGTCGGTGTCGTCGGTGGAGGTCGCCGGGCCGGGGTTCCTGAACTTCAGGTTGTCGCAGGACGTCGTCGCCGACATGGTCCGTGACATCCTGGCACGCGGGTCGTCGTTGCGGCCCGTGGAGCCGACCGGGAGGCGGATCAACGTCGAGTTCGTGTCCGCCAACCCGACCGGCCCGTTGCACGTCGGGCACGGACGGTGGGCGGCCGTCGGGGACGCGATCGCGGAACTGCTGTTGGCGACCGGCAACGAGGTCGTTCGCGAGTACTACCTGAACGACGCCGGCGGCCAGATCGTCACCTTCGGCGAGACCGTGGTGTTGTCGGCTCGCGGCGAGGTGCTGGACGACCACCACTACCAGGGCACCTACATCCGCGCGATCGTCCGGCGGCTACGGGCCGACTGGGGCGACGAGATCTTCGAGGAGGACGGCCCCGGCGACCTGCCGCCGGCCGTGGCGGCGCTGGGTGCGACCGCCGCCGACGTTCCCGTGGACGACGAGGACGCCCCGCACGGCGCGCCGACGGGTGCCGGCGGCGTCGAGCCGCGGATGTCGCGCGGCCTCGCGTTGCGGGTCGGCATCCTGGCGGCCGACGCGATGCAGCACCGCTTGGAGTCGTCGTTGGCCGTGCTCGGCGTGCACTACGAGCGCTGGTTCTCGGAGCGTCGCGAACTGCACGACACGGACGCCGTCGCCGAAACCTTGGCCGAACTGGAGGCGTCCGGCGTGGCCGAGCGGCGCGACGGGGCGTTGTTCCTGAAGACGTCCGAGTTCGGGGACGACAAGGACCGGGTGCTGGTGCGCGCCAACGGTGTGCCGACGTATTTCGCGGCCGACTGTGCCTACCTGCGGGACAAGTTCGCGCGGGCCGACCACCTCGTCTACCTGCTGGGGGCCGACCACCACGGCTACGTGGCGCGGTTGAAGGCGGCGGTGCAGTGCCTGGGGCACCCCCCGGAGGCGATGGAGATCCGGATCGGCCAGATGGTCAACCTGCTCCGCGACGGCGAGCCGGTCAAGATGTCCAAGCGCGCCGGGACCTTCGTGGACCTGGGCGAGGTCGTGGACGAGGTCGGCGCGGATGTCACGCGCTACCACTTCCTCCGGTCCGGGCTGGACACCGCCATCGACTTTGACCTCGATCGCGTGGCCGAGCAGTCGATGGACAACCCCGTGTACTACGTCCAGTACGCCCACGCGCGCATCTCGTCGTTGCTGCGGACCGCCGACGAGCGCTCGTTCGACCCGGGGTCGACCGCGGACGCCGACCTGTCGTTGCTGGTCCACCCGGCCGAGGTCGAACTCGTGCGCGAGATGGGCAAGGTCAACGAGGTCGTGGCCGCCGCCGCCGACCTGCGCGCGACCCAGCGCCTGGCGCGCTACGCCGAGGACCTCGCCGGCACCTTCCACCGCTTCTACACCGAGTGCCGGGTCCTGGGTGACGACGTCGACGTCGAGCTCGGTCGCGCCCGCTACCACCTCGCCGCCGCCGCCCGCCAGGTCCTGGCCGACGTGCTCGGCCTGCTGCGCGTCTCCGCCCCGGAACGGATGTAGACCTCAGGCGAGGTCGGCCAGCGCTGCCCGCAGGTCGGCGATGGCAGCCGCCAGGTCGTCCCCGGCGATCTCGACCTGCCGCCGCGCCGGATCGGCCACGCCCGTGAGCACGAACACGCAGCGCGCCACCGGCCGGTCGAGTGCAATCTCCAGCGCCAGTGCGTAGGTGGCGGCCTGGGGGCGGTAGCGGGCCACGACCTCGGCCGGATCGCGACCGTCGGCGGCGTCGGTCTTCCAGTCGACCACCACCAGTTCGCCCGGCGCGGTGTGGCCGTCGCCCGGTCGCAACTCGGCCAGCAGGTCGATGAACCCCTCGATCGTGACGGACTCGGCATCGTCCCGATCGACCGGAGCACCGACGTGCAGCTCGCGCCACAGGCGGCCGCCGGCCAGTGCCTCGGCCACCACCGGGGCCTCGGCCGCACGCCGGACCCGGTCCGCGACCAGGGTCGCATCCTCGAGCGGCAGGCCCTCGATGGCGCACTGGGTCCGGGCCAGCGCGTCGACGTGGTCGAGCGTGGCGAGGTCGACCGACTGGAGCACGCCGTGCACCGCCCGGCCCACCGCCGAACCCGCCCGGCCGCGGCGCCACGTCCCCCGGTCGTCGCCGTCGTCGTCCGTCGCCGCCTCGTCACGGGAGGCGTCATCCGGCATGGTGTCGTCCGGCACGCTGTCGTCCGGCATGCCGCTTGCCGCCACGCCGCCCTCCGGGACGCCGCCGTCCGTCCCGCCGGCTGGCAGGTCCGGCGGAGGGGCTGGCGTGGCCCCGTCGGTCCGGAGGGCCAGTTGGCGGTCGTCGGGTTCCGGGCCCGATGGGGAGGTCGTCAGCTCGGCGACCGCGATCGATCTCGGCGAGATCTCGACGGGGTGATCGGCCTCGGCTAGCTGGGCGGCGATGGTGGTGGCGGCCAGCACGCGTGGGCGCGCCGCCGCGCGTGTGAGCTCGTGATGCCGCTGGCGGAACGTCCGGACCTCGTCCGCGCTGATCGGCGCGCCGACCTTCGGATCCCGGGCCGTGGCGATGGCCGCCGCGGTTGTGTCCTGCCGTTGCCAGCGGTCGTCCAGGGCCTCGGTCCGTTCCCGCAGCCACGCCGCGTGGCAGTGGGGCCACGAGTGGTGCAGGGACACGAGGAGCAGGTCGCGTGCCCGTGTGGTCGCGACGTACAGCAGCCGCGCCTCCTCGTGGCGGTGGTGGGTGCGCGCCCCGACGACCTCGTCGTCACCCGTGAGCATGCGCTCGTACCCGGCCGTCTTGAGGTCGCTGCCGAGGTTGAGCTGGGGCCGGCCATCGGGGTCCCACAACAGGCGAGGATCGTGCGGTGGCTTGTTGGTGCCGGTGTCGAGGCCGAGGACGATCACCACCGGGTACTCCAAGCCCTTCGCGGCGTGGACCGTGGTGACGCGCACGGCGTCGTCGTCGGGATCTGCGACCACGTGCTCGTGCGCCCGCACGCCTTCCTCCTCCTGCTGGCGCAGCCACCGCACGAAGCCACGCAGGTGGCCGCCGCCGGCATGGAAGGCGTGCGCCTGGTCGACGACGAAGCGCAGCCGACGCCAGCGGTCCCGCGGGCGGCGGCGGGCCAGCACCAGCTCCACCAGGTGGAGCTGGTCGATGACGTGCTCGACTACCCCGCCGATGGTGCGGTCGGCCCGGTCGCGACGAAGCCGGGCGAGCTTTGTCAGCCCGCGCGCGACCGGGTGGTCGGGTGCGATGGCGTGGTCGGGGTCGTCGTGCAGGTGCGCCAGCAGGTCGGCGTCCGGGTCGTCGGGCACCCACCAGCCGCCGCCGGCACTACGCCAGGTCACCAGGTCGGCGTCCGAGCAGCCCAGCGCCGGGTGGCGCAGGGCAGCGACCACAGCGACCCCGTCGTTGGGGTCCTCGATCGCCGTGAGCAGGTTTGTCAGGTCGCGGACCTCGTCGGTGCCGAACACCAGCGAGCGAGCCTCCACCACCAGCGGCAGGCCGGCGTCGTCGAAGCAGCGCTCCAGTTGGCGGGCAGTGGCGTGGCGGCGTACCAGGACGGCGATGTCGCCGGCGCGTGCCGGACGGACCTCGCCGGTGTCCCGGTCGTGGACCTGTTCCACGCCCACGATGGAGCGGACCACGTCGAGCACATCGTCGGCCTCGATTCGGCGGGTGTCCTGGGCGGAGTCGTCCGATGCCCCCCCGAACCACCGCACCGCGGGTCCGGTGACGCCGGCGGCCACGTTCCGGTTGTCCGGGACGAGGGGAGCGCGCTCCGTGGTCAGCGGCAGGTACGTGGGTTGGGCGTGGCGCTCCGGCTCCATGAGCTCCGTGAACACCTCGTTGACCCAGTCCAGGACACCGGGGACCGAGCGGAAGTTGTGGGTCAGGTGGCGCAGGTCGCCGCCGTCGCCGACCACGATCTCCTTCGCGCCCTCGTACACCCCGATGTCGGCCCCGCGGAAGCGATAGATCGACTGCTTGGGGTCGCCGACGAAGAACAGTCGTCCGGGGACGAGTTCGGCGTGCACCCAATCCACCGCACCGCTGGCGTCGGCCGAGGTGGCCACCGCCTCGGGGTCGCGCGCCGCTAACAGCACGGCGATCTCGATCTGGACCGGGTCGGTGTCCTGGAACTCGTCGACCAGGAGGTGGTCGAGCCCGGCGGTGACGCGGGACCGCACGCCGGCATCGTCGCGCAGGACGTCGCGGGCCAGCACCAGCAGGTCCTGGAACACCAGGGTGGCGGTGCGGCGCCGTTGGTGGGCCCACTGGGTCACGAAGTGCGCGGTCCAGCCGGCCAGCGTGCGGATCAGGTGGTCGGCCTGGGCCGCAACGACCCGGTCACAGGCCGCCGGCAGTTCCTTGGCACGGTCCCGGACGGCCTTGCCGCCATCGAGGTCGCCCCAGGCCGCCTTCGCGCCGTAGCTGCGGAGGGAGGGTGCGTCGAGCACGGCCTGGATCGCCGCGAACACCTGTGCCCGGTCGGCCTCCGGCGCGTTCGCCACGTCCTCGAGTTCGCGCCCGGCCCGGGCCCACACGTCCAGCGGTGGGATCAGCTTGTCGCTCGGCGAGGCGGCCCGGCCGTGTGCGACCATCGCCTCGATGTCGTCCACGCAGGCGCCGACGTCGGACAGGTCGAGGTCGGGCGGGGTGTAGCCGGTCGGGCACCGGGGCAGATCGGCCGGGATCCGGTGGAGGTCGCGGTGCAGCGCCTGGGCGAGCCGGCGCACGCGCGGGATGGTCAGCCCGACCAGGTCCATCTGGGCCAGGGCAGGTTGCACGGCGTCGTCGTTGACGAACGAGGCCAGCCACGCCTCCCATGTGAGGTCGAAGGCGGCCGCCTCCTCGATCTCGCCCAGCAGGTCGAAATCGGGCGCGAGGCCGGCCTCGATCGGGTGGTCGGACAGGATCCGATGGGCGAAGGCGTGCAGGGTCGAGAACGTGGCCTGGTCGAGTTCCTCCAGGGCCGTCGCGATGCGCCGGACCGCCACGGGGTCGACCTCGGGTTCGACGTGGAGGTCGGCGGCGCGGCGCTCCAGAACCGTACGGACGCGGTGGCGCAGTTCGGCGGCGGCGGCCTCGGTGAAGGTGATCGCGGCGATGCGCGTGACCGGCACGCCGGCCGTGACCAGCGTCACGACGCGGTCCACCAGCGCGGTGGTCTTGCCCGTACCGGCACCGGCGTCGACGAACACGGTCGTGTCGGTGCCATGGAGGCCGCGGATGACGTCGCGGTCCACCTGGTCGGGCAGGGGCTGGTCCGGGTTCCGACGGGAGGTCGGGTCGGGGGCAGCGGTGGTCGGGGTCGTCATCGGGTTCCCGCCGCCCGGTCGTCGTTCCCCACGGCGGACTCGACCAGCGGCAGCAGCACCGCGGCCTCGGGGCTGGCCAGTGCACGCTGGGCCTCGCGCTGGCGCGCCCCGTGGGACGGGCAGATGGTGGTGAAGGGGCAGTACCGGCAGTTGGTGAAGCCGGGCGTGGGCCACAGGCTCTCGGCGCCGGGGTTCGGCGGGAACACACCGCCGGTGATCCCGCGCGCCATCGTGGTCAGCACCTCGTGGGTGCGGGCCCGTGCGGCATCGTCGAACGGGACCAGCGTCGGCGGGGCCGACGGGGCCTTGTCGTGGACGTGCCAGTAGCCGACCGACACGACAGCCTCGGGGTGGGCCCTCGCTGCGACGAGCCCGTAGATCGGCAACTGGAGCTCGGTGCCACTCAGGGTGATGTCGTCATCGATGCCGCGATAGGTCCTGGGGTCAGAGGTCTTGTAGTCGAGTACCGCCACGTGGCTCACGTGGTCGTCCTCGGATGTGGTGACGTCCACACGATCCACCTGTCCCCGCAGCGTGAACGTGACGCCGCCCGCCTCGATCCGGAGACCGTCCTCGCCGTCGAGGCCGAAGGACATCTCGACCGACCGTGGCCGCCATCCGTCGGCCAACAGGGCGGTGTGGCCGGCGTGCCATTTCTGCAGGCGACGCCACAGGGCGCGTCGCTGCTGGCGCCACAACGCGACCAGCCCGGTCCGGCCACGTTCCTCGAGCCGGTCGCCGTGGTGGTCGAAGATCTCCTGCAGACGTTCCATCGAGGCCGGGGTGGCCGTGCCAGGTGGAGACGGACGCGACACCTCGGTCGAGTCGTCGAGCGTCTCCCGGATCCAGTCCTCCAGCGTGTGGTGCACCAGGTTGCCGCGGTCGAGCGCGCCGATGTCCAGCCAGTGGCGTGGTTCCTCAACAGCTCGAACGCGCAACCCGCGGTCGAACAGCCAGCGCCGCTGGCACTGGCCGTACTGGGCGAGGCGGCCGGGCGACTGTGCCTCCTCCGCCAGCGGCACCAACAGGTCGGTGAGCCCGGCGAGGTTGCCGTCCCAGGCGGTGAAGTCGCTGGAGCGGCGCGACTCGACCACGGCGACCGCGTCGGCCAGCCCGGCCAGTTCGGCCGTCGCGTCGTGGGTGCGCAGGTCGTGGCCGGTCCACACGTGTGTGGCCAGCGCCCGCAGTCGCAGCTCGTCCGGCCCCGCGGGCGCCAGCGAGGCCAGGATCCCGGCAACCGCCGAGTCGACCCGGGTCACGTGGCCAGCGACCTCGCCACGTGCCTCCAGCACCTCGTCGACGGCGACCGGGCGACCGGTCCGCTCCGCCAGGACCTCCAGCACCCACGGCCCGGGACGTGCCGGGCGCTGCTCGCGGCGGTCGATGCGGGGGACGACCAGCGTGGTGCGCTCGGCCGTGGCCAGGACGCGCGCGAACGACCGCCGCAGTGCCTCCACGGCCGCATGGGTGTCGTCGGGATGGGCCAGCCCACGCTCGGCGAGTTCGGCGACCACGTCGTCGGGCAGGAACGGGCCCGACCGGGGGCGTGGTGGCAGGGCGCCCTCGACCGCGCCGACCACGATCGTGTGCCGCGTGGTCGACGTGCCGGCCTCCTTCAGCCGGGCGAGGCGCACACCCACGCCGGCCCGCCCGACGCGACCGGCCGGTGTCTCGAGGTGCCGCCGGACCAGCCGCTGGAAGTCGGTCCGCGTGACAGGCCGGTCGTCCAGTTCGAGTTCCGTCCGGACGTCGTCGAGGTGGGCAAGTGCTGCCAGCCGCTGCCGGACGGTGGCCTCAGCCTCCACGTCGGCCGGCGACCAGTCGCTCCTAGCGGTGCCCAGGAGCCGCCCGAGCATGCCCAGCGCCCAGCCGCCCCAGTCCTGCCATGTCGTGATCCCGACGGCGTCGAGCTCGTCGGCCAGGTCGAGGACGAACGTGCGCAGCTCGGTCGCGACCTGGGCGTCGCGCAGCATGCGCGTGCGCCTCCAGGTGCCGTGCTCGGCATCGGACTGCTGCCCGGCCGCCCAGCCACCGAGCCGTTGGTCCCAGTGCACCCGGCCGCCGACGATGCCGGCCTCGCGGGCGATCCGGTCCCAGTTCCCTGCCGGTACGCGGCGCCCGTCGGCCCGGATCGGTGCCGAGCCCAACAGGTCGAGCAGCCGTGCCCGGGGATGTCCCTCGTCATGCCACGTCCAGGCCTCGACGAGGACCCGTCCGGCCGTGGACTGGGCCAGCGTGCGGGTGGTCGGCCCGTGGTGGGGGATGCCGGCCGCCGTGAACGCTTCGGTCAGCAGCGTCGCGTAGGGCTCGTCGGTCGTGTAGAGCACCTGCAGGTCGGCCGGATCGATCCCGTCGTGGAACGCGCCGGTGACCGCGCGAGCGGCCGCCCGGACCTCCTCGTGGGCGTCGGGGACCACGACGACGTGGACGTCCCGAGCCGCCCCCGTGCCAGTCATCGCTGACTGCTCGGCGGCAGTTGGTGGCCCGATCGACCGTCCTGCCAGTGCCGCGACGATGGCCGTCGTCCCCGCGTCGGCGCGATTGTCGCCCGACTGCCCGGCCAGGACCGTCACGGGCACGTGCTGGGCCAGGCGCTGGAGCAGTCGCGCCTGTGCCGGCGTCGGTGCGCGCCCGGCCGCCTCCGGGAGGTACACGACGACCGCGCCGACCACCTCGCGGATCCGGTCGCCATCGGCGGTGAGTGCGGCCAGCGCGACGTCGTGATGATCGTGGTGGTCCGTCCCGACCAGCCGTCGGTACTCGCGGTGGATCGTGGCCAACGCGGTGCGGATGCCGGGGCCGCTCCGGTCGCTGTCGGCCAGCGCGGCCAAGACCGGTTCCGGGTCGACACCGGCCGTCGCCGTCCGCAGGGCGCTGACGGCGCGGGACAGGGCCGCGACGGTGGCGGGGTTGTCGGCCAGCCGTCCGAGGGCGCCGGGGTGGCGCCGGGCCGCCTCGGCGACCAGCAGGTCGTGGACGTCGTCGGTCAGGGGGCGACCGGACGTGCGCGCCAGCAGAGGCATGGCCAGCTCGGCAGCGAGGTCGTCGAGGACGGCGAACTGCACGTTCACGGTCCCGCCCGGTGCGCTCGCCAGTCGTCGTCGCAGGGTCAGCGCATCGAAGCGGGACGGCGTGACCACCGACACCCGTGTCAGCGGGTCGCCCCCGCGGGCGCGAGCCACCGCATCGAGCAGCGCGACCTCCGCCGCAGCGACGTCGACCAGGTCGACGACGAGTCCGGATCGCATGGAAGGCTCCCCGGATGCGCCGCCGATCGGGTCCGGCGGAGGCGTCGGGGGCGAGGACATCGGTGGACCTTGTCGGGCAGGGAGGCGTCGGGCAGGTGGGGCGCCGGGCAGCTTGGCGGGACGGGGGTCATCCGCCGCCGGATCGGCGCGGCGGGCAGGACACGACGGACGGTAGGGGAGGGCTGGGACACGGGCCAAGGCGCGGGTGCCGGGCCGCTAGCCCCGATCATTCAGTGGTTGGTCGGGGCGGTTGCATGGAAAGTGCCCTCCGAGACGGTTGGATGCGTTCTGTCTAGAAACAGCATCTACGCCGGAGGGCACCTTGCAGGAGAACACTACAGGTCCGATCGCACGAGT
>JBBSMS010000054.1:0-19969 GCA_038233055.1 Nitriliruptorales bacterium | reverse complement strand
GTGTCGAGCACGAACGGCCGCGTGGTGTCGGGGAAGGTGCCCTGGGCGACCGCCGTCTGGATGAACCCGGGGTCGTAGCTCATCGCCAGGTCGACCTCGCCGTTGGCGAACAGTTGGTTGAGTTCGGCCTCGCTGGCCGGGTGGGTGCGCCCCTGTTTCCACAACAGCGGTTGGAGTTCCTGCAACCATGCGAATCCGTCGTCCTCGCCCAGGACCTCGACCACCTGGCGGACGAAGGCCGACCCGGTGAAGTCGGGCGGTGCCGGGTAGGTCACCCGTCCGGGGTTGGCCCGGGCGAAGTTCAGCAGGGCGTCCAGCGACGTGGGGGCGTCGGGGACGCGGGCGGTGTCGTGCGCGAAGGTGAACAGGGCCCGGCTCCAGGGCGACTCCTGGCCGTCGACCGCCACGCCGAAGTCGGTGTCGACTGTCTCGGGAGCCACCAGGGTCGCGTTGGGGAGGTCACGCGCCCAGTCCTGCAGCCACAGCCCGGCGTCCTTGCCGGCCGCGAAGTTCTCGCCGTTGATCCAGATCATGTCGACTGACCCGGCCGACTCGTCGGCGCGGACCTCGGCGACCACGCGTTGGACCGCGTCGGCGGTGTCGGTGATGGGCACCCGCTGCAGGGTGACCCCCCGCTCGGCCGCTGCCGGGACGACGTGGTCGTCGATGTAGGCGTTGATGCGGTCGTCGCCGCCGAACAGCCACCACTGCACGGTCTGGCCCTGCGCCTCGGCGAGTACCTGGTCGAAGTCGGCGAGTTCGACGTCGGGCGCCGTGGACGCGGCGCCGGACGGGGCGCCGGACGGGGCGGTGGTGTCGGTGCTGGCAGTGGCCTGGTCTGCCGAGTCGAGGGGGCTTGGCGTGCCCGCCCCGTCGGTGCCACACGCGGTCGCCAGCACGGCCAACACCACGAGCAGGGTCCCGGCTGCGCGTCGAACGGGTCGCGCGCGAGCCGGGATGGACATGAGGACTCCGATGGCGGATCTGCGACTGGCAGGCAGTGGTGGTCGACCGGTGGCCCACGCCGGTGTCCGCGAACGACAACCCGCGAGGGAACCACCCTGTTCCACCGCTCGCCCGTGATCCGTCGTGGCGGATGGCGACGGTCCGCGTGCACGTGCTCGAGACGGTGGACGGCGGATTCTCGGACCCTTGCGTGTCGGTGAACGCGGCGTCCACGGTCGGTGGTGATCATCGGCCGGTCGGACGTCTCCGGATAGGTTGTCATCCGGCCGGTCTGGGTCCGCGCACGGCGCGGGACGAGTGATCGCCGGCCGTGACCGCGCACGATATTCGCCGGACCAGGGGAGGTCGAGGTGACCGCCCCCCTCCTGAGGGCCCTGCTGGTCGGGGCGGGCCATGCCCACCTGCACGTCATCGATCGGGCCGAGCGGCTGCGGGCAGCGGGTGTCCGACTCGAAGTCGTGGCCCCGTCCATCTTCCACTACAGCGGGGTGGCCTCGGCGGTGGCCACCGGCGCGCTCCCACCCACCACCGGCCAGATCGACGTCTCGGCCTTGGCCCGGGCACGCGGGGTCACCCACCACGTCGGTCGTGCGGTCGGGGTCGACCTGCAGATCCGCAGGCTCGTCGACGACGCGGGCCGTCGCCACGACTTCGACGTCGTGTCGTTCAACGTCGGGTCGGCGACGTCGACCAGGGGGATCGAGATCGACCCGCGCGTCCTCACCGTCAAGCCGCTGGGGCAACTCGGGCGGCTGGCGACCGAGTTGGCCGTCCCGACCTCCGGACAACCCACGCGGATCGCCATCGTCGGTGGTGGCAGCGCAGGACTCGAGCTCGCAGGCAACATCGCGACCCGTCACATCACGGCGGCGGTCACGGTGTTCGAGCGCGATGCCCGACCTGGCGGGGAACTTCCCACCGGCGCCCGAAAACGGGTCGTCCGACGGTTGGTGGAACGAGGGGTGCGCCTGCGGTGCCAGGCGCACGTCGAATCCGTGCAATTGGACCACCTGGTCGTCGACGGCCGCCGCGTCGACCACGACCTGGTCGTGCTGGCGACAGGGCTGGTGGCCAACCCGGTCGTCGGCGACCTGGGGCTCGGGGACCGGGACGGCATCCCGGTCCGGTCGACCCTCCAGCACGTTCATCACGGCGAGGTGTTCGCCGTCGGCGACTGTGCACGGTTCCTCGACCAGCGACTGCCACGGCTGGGCGTGCACGGGGTGAGGCAGGGCCCGGTCCTGGTCGACGGACTGGTCGCCCGTGCCACCGATCGACCGCTGCCGAACTATCACCCGCAGGTTCGGGCCCTGCAGATCCTCGACCTCGGCAACGGCCGAGGCCTTGCCACCCGCGGTCGATGGTGGGTCGAGGGTCGCGCGGCACTGCTGGTCAAGCGACTGATCGACCGTCGATGGCTGCGTCGGTACCGGTGTCCCGATCGGCCGTGACCGCCGGCGGGTGGCTGTCGTGCTCAGGCGGTCCCACCCACTGCGGCGTCGGCCTCGTGGGCGACCTCGTCGCGCTGCATCATGACCTGGGCGATCCCGGCGCCGAGCCAGACGACGGCCGCGACGAGGGCGACCCAGGCGGTCAACTGGATCTCGGCGCCTTCTGCGAAGACCCCGTCGGGCCGGCCGCTGTAGAACGGCGGGACCACGATGCGATACAGGATCCGGGTGGCGGCGGCGAATCCCAGGACGGCGATCGTCGAGCCCACCGCGCTCGCAGCCATCGGGGAACGTCCTCGCGCTGCAGCCCACACCAACGCCACGGTTGCCAGTGCCAGGACCAGGATGAGGCTCGACGTGTGTGGGCTCGCGAGCCACCCGCTCCATTCCGTTGGTTCGCTGTCTCCCATGGCTACGACGTAGAACCCGAACCCGGCGTATCCCACGACGAACGCCACCATCGCGGCGACCGCGGACGTCGCCAGGGCGGGAGTCAACCCGGCCTGCTCGTCCGCGACCCAGAAACTCGCCGACGTTGACCGGGCACGTTGGCTCACGGCGTGGCCGAACCCACCCAGGGTGGCTCCGAGGCACCCGACCAGGCCGAACCAGATGCCCGGGAGCAGTTCGACCGGCTGGCGAGCGGCGGTGCAGTCCACGAATGTCAGGCATCCACCGAAGGGCGGCAGCACCATGCGGTACACCAACTGGGCCGTGGCCAACAGCCCGATGACCCCGATCACCAGTCCGACGTTGCGACCGCGCATGGGGCTGCGAGCGGCAGCAGTCAGGCCGGCCAGGACCAGGGTGACGAGCGCCGAGCCAAGGATCAGGTCAGCGGTGTGTGGGATCCCGAACCAGGCGTCCGCCACGCTGCCCGACTCGCCGACCGCGTAGAAGTCCGAGGAGATAGCGGTGACCTGGAGGACGGCCGCGGCGATGGCGACCCAGAATGCCGGCGACAATTGAGCCGCCCCTCCTTCCGTCGATCGCACCTGGATGGATTCCGTGTTCGTCGTGTCCACTGGTTGACATCCCTCTATCGTCGTCATCGCCCTGCCCTGACCATAGGGTGAGGTCCGTCAACACGTAAGTGCCTCCCGCATCTACCCGGGAGGAAATCCGGGAGGCGGCGACGCCGCCGAGGGGAGACATTCGTGGGTGACGAGCGGTCCGGGGGGTCGACAGCGCGAGTGATCGCGGCAGCCCAGTCTCCCAAGGTCCGCCTGGCCGTGCTCGCGGTCGTGGTGATCGGGGTGGCCGTGGCGATCGCCGTGGTCGGGGGGCCCCGACGCGACGAGGTCGTCGAATTCGTCCGCGGGACCGGGCCAGCCGCGCCGATCGTGTTCGTGGTGTTGTACGTCACGCTGACCGTGCTGTTGCTCCCCGGGTCGGTGATGACCATCACCGGGGGCCTGCTCTTCGGTCCCTATGTCGGCACGGCGCTGGCGGTGGTCGGGGCCACCGCGGGGGCGACGTGTTCGTTCTTGTTGGGTCGCCGCCTGGGACGGGAGCAGGTCATCGAGATCGCTGGGGAGCGCGTCAACAAGATCGATGACTGGCTCGGCCAGCGGGGGTTCCTGGCCATCCTGTACCTGCGCCTGATCCCTGTCCTGCCGTTCAACGTGCTCAACTATGCCTCGGGCGTGACGGCGCTGCGCCTGCGTGACTACGTCGTCGGGACGGCGCTGGGGATCATCCCGGGCACGTTCGCCTATGCCGCACTGGGGGGGAGTTTCGACGATCCGACATCACCAGTGTTCATCGCCGCAGTCGCGCTCCTGGTCGTGCTGGCCGTCGGAGGGCCGCTCGTCGAACGCGCCCTGCGACGACGCAAGGCCGGGAACGGCGCGCACCCGGACCAAGTGGACAGGGACGAGCAGGACAGGGACGAGCAGAAGAGGGTTACCCGCGACGGTGACCGCTGATCCCGGATCCGATCGATGCAACCCGTTGGGACGGCGTGGCCCGTCAGACCTCGACTGGGTCAGCCTGTTGGTCGAACTCGCGCCACAACTCGTCGCTGTGCCGGGCCGTGGCCGGGTGGCCGTCGGTGGCCAGGGCCGGCGCCGGGGCGAGGTGCTGGAACGCCCACCGGCCGACGACGACGAGGAGGCCGATGATCGCCAGGATGGCGATCATCTCGCCGGCACCGGGGAGGCCACTGGACAGGTCGGTGGCGATCGGGGTGTTGCCACTTGAGCTGCCCGCGATGGCACACCCAGAGACACCGCCACCCGCCTTGGACCAAGCATGGATCTTCGTCTGGTTGCTGGACGTGCTGCGTGACGTCATCGTGTGGACTCCTCGACCGGTTGGCTCCCTGATGCTCGGTGACAAAGGTAGGAGCCATCCCCCGCACGGTCAATGGGCCGACGGCGGATCCGTGGGCTACCTGACTCCCAGGATCGGGCCGTCCGAGCGTTGAGCGCACGCCTGGGCCGCTCGTCGGTACCACGCGGTGGCCTCCCAGTTATGGGCCGGGGGCGTCGCGATCCCGGCGCAGGACACCGACACGATCAGCCTCGGTGGCCACGGCACGCACGTGTCGGGGATCGTCGCCGGGGATGGCACTGCGTCGGACGGGACCTTCCACGGCGCGGCGACCGGGGCCATCGTGCACGGCGTGTCGGCCGGGACGCTGGTGTCGCTGCACTCGGCCATGGACGGGCTGCAGTGGGTGCTGGACAACCACGAGACCGTGACCCCGCCATCCGGGTCGTGAACAACTCGTGGGGCTCGTCGGCCGGTGACTATGACCCCGACGACGCCATCCAGCAGTTGATGGAGGCGCTGGTCGACGAGGGCGTCGTGGTCGTGTTCGCCGCCGGCAACGACGGTGGCGACGGCTCCGAGCAGACCACCAGCCCGACCTGCGTGAACCCGACCCCCGGCGTCGCCGCCTATGACGACCTCGGCACCGGGATCCGTGACGGCGCGACCGCCGACTTCTCGTCGCGGGGTGCCGACGGCCAGGTCAACACCTACCCGGACCTGGCCGCGCCCGGTGCGAACATCACCGCGACCTGCACGCCGACCAAGCCCATCTGCCTGACCGGGTCGACTTCGGCTGACGACCCGCTGAACTACGCCGTGCTGTCCGGGACCTCGATGGCCGCCCCGCACATCGCCGGCATCAGTGCCCAGGTGCTGCAGGCCGACCCGTCGCTGAGCCGGCCCAGGTCAAGGACATCCTCGACGACACCGCGACCGACTACGGCACCGGGGCCGCCTACGAGCCCGACCCGACCAACCCGGACTCGGACACCTCGTTCGACAAGGGCCACGGCCTGGTCGACGTCGTCGCCGCCGTCACCGACGCCCTCGGCTGACCGACCGTCGCACTCGTCAGGCCACCACGGGGTGGTCTCCTCCGTGACACGCCCTGTCAGGACCCGGCGTCCTCGAAGTAGTGCTGAAACAGGTCACGGGAGCGCTCGGCTCCCTCGTCGGTCAGGGCGACCGACTTGGCCTTGGACTTCGGGTCGTGGATCAGGCCCCGTTCGTGGAGCCGGTCCATCGCCGCCCAGTCGTGGCCCTTCCAGGCACGCAGTTGCCCGTGAAGCTCATGGGTGGTCAGATGCAGCAGGGCGAGCACCACCTCGTCGATCTTGTCCTCGTCGATCACCAGTCGTCCCTCCGGTCGGACGGTGTCAGCATGCCAACCCGACGGTCAGCAAGGAGGCTGGATGATCATCGTCCATGGAACCAAGAAGTTCCGCGATCGCGTCCGGGCCGTGCGCCGGCGGCCGACGACGCGTCAACGGGCCGGCTCGGAGCGTGGTACGCCAACGTGCTGTTCTTCAAGCCGCAAGTGGCGCTGTTCGTCAGCGAGGAGACCCTGGTGCCGCTGTTGATGCCGCTGGCACATGCGGCCGACCTGGTCGACCGGTTCCCCGACGCGCTCCAAGAACTGCTCGTCGCCCACGACCTCCCGCGCTCGTTCATCGGCGACGTGGTGGCCGACGCTGACCAGGTCCGTGTCGCTCCCACGGCCAGCCGAAGCGTGCTCGGTGTCATGAACGAGTTCGCCTACCTCGCCCGGTACCGGGTCGACGCCGGCCGACTTCCCGACCTTGTGGCCGTGTCGATGGACCTTGCCCGGACCCCGACCCGACCCCTGTTTGCCCGGCACGGCTCCCCGGACCGCGAACTGCGCGCCCTCGCCACTGGCCCATGAGGTGGCCACGGACCGCCGCTGCCGGCGAGGTCGAACACGAGGGTTGCTGTTGGGGTGGAAGGTTGCGGCTGGCCCAGTTTTGGCAGACGCCCCGCCGTGCCCGACACCGGATCCGGCGAGATGGCGGATATCTACGGGATGGCGTCACGCTGGAGCGCGCAGTTTCCAGGTGACGTGGTGGGGTGGGCAGGGGTGTTCTGTCTCGCCTCGCAGCGACAAGGCCAGGCCGCCTGTGGACGGCGTTGGCCGGGCTCGACCTGACCGGCCATCCTGTCGACCATGACGATGACCACGACCGGGATGAAGGCCGAGCCTCACCCGGTGCTGTTGACCGGCTCCTTGCTGCGGTCGTTCCTCCTCCTGCTGGTCGGCTCAGCCGCGCCCTGGCCGGGGCGCACTGCCTGGGTCCCCCGATCCCGACGCGTTCCGAAGCGCTCACTTCGGAAGCGGCAACCATGCGAGAGCCACTGGTAGCGACACTCTCGAGACCCGGGCTGAACCCTCGGATAGCCGCTGCCCTAGGCGGTTCGAGGGGCAATCATCGTGGTCGTTGACACCGACTTCATCGGGGGTCGGTGCTGTAGGCCTGACCGCGGTGGCGGATCGCGACGACTCGGACCGTCCTGGCGTCGCGCAGTTCGTAGATGATCCGGTAAGCGCCAACGCGATAGGACCACAATCCGACGAGGCGGCCGCGCAAGACATGGCCCGCTTCGGGATTGCGTTGCAAGACGTCCAGGGCATCAAGGACTGCGTCCGCGAGCAGGCAGTCGAGCTCGCCCAAGGCTTCGCGTGCCGAACGGGCGAGACAGCCTTTGGCCACTACGGCCGCTCGCGCGTGTGCATCTCCCGGCGGACCTGCTCGAGGGGCACCAGGTCCCCTGCTGCCAGGTCGTCCAACCCTCGTCGGATCGAGGCGAGCGTGTCGTCGTCGGACAGGATCTCGGCGGTCTCTTCGAGGGCCTCGTACTCGTCGACGGGGACCACCACGGCCGATGGGCGACCATGACGGGTGATGGTCACGTGCTCGCGCCGGTCAGCCACGTCGTCGAGCAGGGCGGCGAGGTGGCTTCGGAACTCTCGGACAGGCACAGTCTTGGGCATGCCGACAAGTGTACATGATCGCGTACACAACAAGGCCCAGTATCGATTCCGGCGGGTCTTGAGCCAGCCGCTTGTCGGCGCACTGGGCAGGGGTCATCCGTGACGTGTCGACCTCGACGTCGTAGCGCCCCGGGTCGTGGATCGCCACCTGCCAGCGACGGACGGGATCGGGGACCTCACCATCATCTGATGACCGCAGGTTGGAATCTGGACGATCGTCATCCCCAGCGTCACGACGCGCCATGATCTCACCCAGGGGACAACGCACACCCACCACGACGATCGACAAGCCCACCAGCCGGTCGGCGACATCCGCCCACCCCGACGAGCTGGCCAATGACATGCACGGGGCCCGACTGTTCTGCGTCGTGGTTTGGCCGCATCCCGCGTGTTGCCCAAGCGGTCGGGGTCGTCAGACCATGGACAGTTGCAGCAGTGCCTGCGCCACACCAGCAAGAAGGCCAGGAACAGCGGCCGCGACGGCGCGCCTGCGCCAGGCACGAAACCAGCCCTGCCAGCCGCTGATTGCTCCCACCATAATGCCAAGGGGGATCGCCCAGACCAGGGCGAACCCGGAGATTCCGGCGTCGGTCGGGAACCACTGGAGCACAGCCCAGGTCGCGATCTCACCCATCAGGCCCGCGGCGAACCCTGCCGCTGCTCCAAGTGCCGCACCGCCCAACATGTCACGCATCGCCCAACATGTCACGCATCGCCCAAACTTTCGTCCGATTCATCGATGGCTACGAGCCTCATCGAGGCCACTCGCCCAGTACCGGCACCTGCCCCGTCTCGGACGTTTCGCCGGGCCGCATCCAGAATTGAACCAGCAGCCAAGCAGATCGCGAGGCAACTCGCGAGGACTGGTGGTATCCGCTGTTCTCGACACTTCCGTCAAAGGTTGGAGCCCTCGCGGTTGACGACTTCCACGTGGGATGCGCGATCTGCCAGAGAAGCAATCGGCCTGGCCCGCCTTGGCGGTTCCATTCCCTCAGGCGACGACGTCGACTGCCGTACGGGTCTTGCCACTCGAAACTTGGCTCGATCACCGGATCGGTCCTGACCCTCGCCGCGTCTCGAGGGTAGGTCCCATCGCAACACGTCTCTACCGGCAACTGGACCGGGTCATCCCGTAGTACGGCCGCCACAACGAAGGGCCCGGCTAGGTGAAGCGGTCGACCAGGGACGCCGGCAGGACGCGGCGGAACAGTGCGCCGATGGCGGGGCCGACGCCGCGGCGGAAGCCGAGGAACAGGGTGATCAGGATCACCCCGAACACGGCGACCCGCAACTGCCCGGCGTCGCGCAGGAGTTCGTCGATCACGGTCAACGCGATCGCGCCGATCACGGGCCCGGCCAGCGTGCCGATGCCGCCGAAGGCCAGGATCACCAGTGTCTCGACGTCGACCTCGCCGAACGCGAAGGTGGTGGGGGAGATGAACCCCTCCGTGACTGCCCACAGCCCACCGGCCAGCCCCAGCATCCCCGACCCGATCGCGCCGGCCCAGATTCGGTACCTCGCCACGTCGATCCCGGCCAACTCGGCCGCCACCGGGTCGTCGCGCAACGCCCGGAACGCCCACCCGAAGTGCGACCGCTGGAGCCAGCGGAACCCGGCCAGGTAGGCCAGCAACAGGGCCAGGAAGACGAGGTAGACGGGCACGAGCTCGCGCAGGAACGTGTCCGATCCGGTCGAGATGCGCAGCCCGGTCTCGCCACCGGTCAGGTCGCGCTGGCCCAGCAACAGGTTCCCAAAGCCCAGCGAGAACGTCAGCGTGACGATGCCGGTGAAGATCACGCCCAGCGACCGACGCACCGAGATCCAGCTGAACAACGCTCCCAGTCCGGCCGAGATCGCGGTGGCCACGACCAGCGCGACGACCAGCGGCAACCCCGCCTCCTCGGCCAGCAGCGGCGTGGCGTACCCGGCCACCCCGGCCAGGGCGCCCAGACACAGGAACAACTGCCCGGTCGAGCCGAAGATGACGTTGAAGGCGGTGGCGTAGGAGGCGAACAGCAATCCCGACGTGGCCACGCCCATCCACGTGCGCGAGTCGCCGACCATGGCCGGGACGATCAGCAACAACAGCCCGATCACGGCGATCGGCAGGTAGGCGACCCAGGCCGGTCGCACGACCGAGTCGGCCTCGGCGTCCACGGGTGCGATGGAGGCGGTCATGACGGCGCCTTCCCGAGCAGCCCGGACGGCCGCAACAGGATCGTCAACGCGGCCGCGGCCAGCAGGATGATGGCGGTGATGTAGGACCCGATCGCGGCGGAACTGACCGCGTTGACGATGCCCAGCAGGATGCCGGCCAACAGCGCACCCCTGGCACTGCCCAACCCCCCGACCACGGTCACGATCAACGCGAGGATCGTGAAGCTGACCCCGGCGCTGGAGTTCACCGGTGAGGTCAGCGACGACGTGACCGCGAACAACCCCGCCAACGCCCCACTGAGCCCGAAGATCAGCGTGCGCACGGCCGCCGGGTTCACCCCCACCAACTGCGCGCCGGTCTCGTCCTCGATGACCGAGCGCACCGCCCGACCGGTCCGGGTTGCTCGCAGGAAGACGATCACGGCCGCGATCGCGAGGAGTGTCACGATCGAGGCGTACACGCTGCCGCGCCGGATGTTGATGCCCAGCACCTCGAACGCGGGGCCGCTGCCCAACCGCAGCGTCAACGCCTCGCTGGGATATCGCCACACCAGCACCCCGTCGATCACGAACGAGATCCCCAGCGTCACCAGCAGGCTCAACAGGATCCGTTCCTCGCCCTTCCGGCGATAGACCGGACGCATGACGGTCTGGTCCAGCAGCAGTCCAAGCGCGAGCGCCGAGAGCACCGCCGCGGCGATCGCGACCGGGACCGGCAGGTCGGCTTCCAGCGCCCTGGCCCCGACGATGGCGCCGAACACGGCCATCTGCCCGTGGGCGAGGTTGAGGATCCCGCCGAGTCCGTACAACAGCGTCAGGCCCACGGCCAACAGGCCCAACTGCAGGCCACCGATGACCCCGTCCACGAGCACGGCCGGGTTCACGAGCCACCTCCGGTCGAAGCGGGTCGACGTGGCTCAGGTGTCATCAGGCGAGTCCCCATCAGGCGATTCCCCATCAGGCGATTCCCAGGTAGGCGCGTTGGACCTCGACGTTGCCGCGCAACTCCTCGGACGACCCCGACAACTCGATCCGGCCGTCCTCGATGACGTAGCCCCGGTCACACAGGTCCAGGGCGAGCGGGACCTGCTGCTCGGCGACCAGCACCGTCAGGCCCTCGTCGGTCCGCAGGGCGGCCAGCGCGGCGTACGCGTCGCTGGCGAGCTTGGGGGCCAACCCCGTGGTGGGCTCGTCCAGGATCAGCAACCGGGGCTTGCCCATCAGCGCCCGGCCGACGGCCAGCATCTGCTGTTCGCCGCCGCTGAGTGTCCCGGCGGACTGGTTGCGTCGTTCCTCCAGGCGCGGGAACAGTTCGAACACCCGGGCCAACCGGTCGGGGTCGGGCTTGTCGGGGTAGGCCCCCAGCGACAGGTTCTCGTGGATGGGCATGCCCGGGAACAGGTGGCGCTCGGCCGGCACGTAGGCCAGCCCCCGACGCGACACCACGTGGGCCGGCTCGCCCAGGATCTCGTCGCCGTCGAAGGCCACGCGCCCGGCCCGCCCCTCCAGCATCCCGGCGATGGCCCGCAGCGTGGTGGTCTTGCCGGCGCCGTTGGAGCCGATGATGGCCACGGCCTCACCGGGTTCGACGTGAAACGACACGCCGTGCACCACGGTCGACGCGCCGTAGCCGACGTCCAGGTCCTCGACCTCAAGCAGCATCGGCGGCTCCTTCGCCCAGGTACGCCTCGACGACCTCGCGATTGCGCATGACCTCGTCGGGTTCACCTTCGGCCAGCAGTTGTCCCATGTTGAGGACGACGACGTGGTCCGCGAGGGCGCGGACGGCCTTCATGACGTGCTCGACCCACACGACGGTCAGGTCCAGTTCGTCACCCAGTTGTCGCACGATCGCGATGGACGCCTCCAGCTCACCCGGGTTGAGCCCGGCCATGACCTCGTCCAGCAGCAACAGGCGCGGGTTGCCGGCGACGGCCCGAGCCAGGTCCAACATGCGCTGTTCGTGGAGGTTGAGCTGGTCGACCTCCCAGCCGGCCTTGTCGTCCAGGCCGACCAAGGCCAGGGCGTGCTGCCCGGCGGCGACGGCCTCGGTGGTCGGGCGCCGGCCCGCCGTCGTGCCGAACATCGCCCCGACCGCGGCGTTGTCAAGCACCGACATCGAGTGGAAGACGCGCGGGTGCTGGAGGACCTTGGCGATGCCGTGGTGACGGATCGCGTGGCTGGTCAGCCCGGTGATGTCGGTGCCGTCGAAGGTGATGATGCCACTGGTGGGTTGGTGCATCCCGCTGATCGCCTTGAGCAGGGTCGACTTCCCGGCCCCGTTCGGACCGATCACGGCGAACACGATGCCGGGCTCGACGTCGAAGGACACGCCGTCGACCGCGGGCAGCCCACCGAAGTGCTTGCTGAGGTCGCGCAACTGCAGGATCGACATGCAGGTCCCTGGGTCGTGGTGCGGTCGTCGAGGTCGTGCCTGGCACCGGCGGGCGGTCCCGGCATGGAAGCTGACCCGTCACGTGGGTGCACGTCGTGTCGGGTCGACGCGGCGACGTGCACCCGTGCGGGATGGCCGCGTCGACCACCCCGCACGCGGTGGGGATCACTCGGGGACGTAGGGCTCCAGCGGCTCGGGGACGACCAGCGTCTCCGGGTACCAGTTGGCCCCGGGGTTGACGCCGTCGGGGGGCGTGGCCTCGACCATCTGCACGAAGTGCGGGGTGGCCTCGGCCAGCTCGCCCCACTCGGTCCAGCTCAGCGGGAAGGCGTAGCCCGGCATGTCGAAGGAGTTGGCGTGCATGTACTCCGAGATCGCGACCGGGTCGGCACCGACCTCGGTCACCGCCTCGGCGACCATCGTCACGATGGCGTACCCGGCGATCGCGTCGGCCTCCATGAACGAGAAGTCGGTCTCCTCGGCGAACCGTCGTGCCAGCTCCTGGTAGTCGTCGGACTGGAAGTCCGCGCAGCCGAAGTCGGAGTACTTGCCCAGCGCGACGTCCCCGACACCTTCGTAGACGGTGGCGAGCGGCGCGTAGGGACCGGCGACCGGGACGTCGAGGCCCAGGTCGGTCGACTGGATGGTGATCGGGCCGGCACCGGGCGGGTGGCCGGTGGCGACGATGATCTCGGGTCCGAAGTCCTGCAGGTTGCGCAGGTAGGTGGTGAAGTCGGTCTCGGTCACCGGCGCCACCTCGACCTGCAGTTCGACGCCGTCCAGCGCCTCGACCTCGGTCTCCAACGCGCTCTTGACGGACTGCCCCCAGGCGTAGTCGGCGATGATCGCGCCGACCTTGCTCACGCCCTCGGACTCGATGTAGTCGGCCACGGGGCCGGCGATCATCGGCGCGGCGGGCAGGCAGGTCCGGAAGGTGTAGCGGCTGTCCTGGGTCAGGATCGGCGCGGCGCCGGCCTTGACCAGGAAGAGGGGCGTCTCGAGGTCCTCGGCGGTCTGGCCCGACGCCAGTCCGACGTCAGAAGAGATCACGCCACCGACGGCGACGACGCCGTCCTGTTCGACCATGCGTTCGAACTCCGACACGGCGGTCTCGGGGTTGTTCTCGTCGTCGGCCTGGACCAGTTCGATCATGCGCCCGTCGACACCGCCGTCGGCGTTGATGTCGTTGGCCGCCATCCCCATGCCCGCCGCGGCCTGGATGCCCCACGGGGTGAACGGACCGGTCGACGAGGTCAGGACGCCGATGCTGATCGGCTCACCCGACGCCTCGCCCGCGGAGGCCGATGCGGACCCGGTGTCGCTGGGGGTCGCGGAATCGGTCGACGCGGCCGCGGTGGGCTCGCTGCCCTCGTCGGTCGGGTCCCCGGCGCCCTCGTCGCCGGAACACCCGGCCAGGACCAGCGCGCCGGCGGCCGCGATGGCCAGCAGGTGTCGTGCGTGCAGTCGTCTCATGTTCATGCTCCTGTTGCGGTAGGGGTGCGGGGGGTGGTGACGTGGTCGGGTGGGGCGAACAACTGGTCGACGGGGATCGGCAGGCCGGTGTAGTTGTCGGCGAACGTGGCCCGGGCGTGGGGAGAGGTCGCGAGATGGTCGAACTCGGCCGCCTGGATGCGGCGGGCGAAGTCGTCGCGGTCGGGGAACCGGTGGGTCAGGGTGGTCAGCCACCACGAGAACCGGACCGCCATCCACACGCGTCGCAGCGCGGTGTCGGAGTAGCGGTCCAGCGCCTCGTCCGACCCGTCGTCGTAGTGGTGGCGCAGTGCGGTCGCGGCCAGCACGACGTCGCCGATGGCGAGGTTCAGCCCCTTGGCGCCGGTGGGCGGGACCACGTGGGCGGCATCACCGGCGAGCAGCAACCGGCCGTGGCGCATCGGTTCGGACACGAAACTTCGCAACGGGGCGATCGACTTCTCGATCGAAGGGCCGGTGACCAGGCGGTCGGCGGCCTCGTTGGGCAACCGCGCTGCCAGTTCGGTCCAGAAGCGGTCGTCGGACCAGTCCTCGACGACGTCGCCGTCGTCGCACTGGATGTAGTAGCGACTCAGCATCGCGTGGCGCATCGAGCACAGCGCGAAGCCGCGTTCGTGGCTGGCGTAGATCAGTTCGTCGTCGACCGGCGGGGTCTCGGACAGGATCCCCAGCCACCCGAACGGGTACGAGCGCTCGAAGGTGCGGCGGAGGTCGTCGGGGATCGCCAGGCGTGAGGTGCCACGGGACCCGTCGCACCCGACCACCCAGTCGCAGTCGAGTCGTTCGTCGGCGCCGTCGCGGGTGAAGGTCACCGACGGCGCGTCGCTGGTCAGGTCGTGGAGTTCGACGTCGTCGACCTCGTCCAGCAGGGTCACGCCGTCGGCGTCGAGGGCGTCGTAGAGGTCGTGCTGGACCTCGGTCTGGCCCCACAGCATGACCTGCCGGTCGACCGCCTCGGTGAAGTCGATGCGCAGGTGGCCCTGGTCGAGCGACAGCCCGACCCCGTCATGCGGGTCACCGCCACCGTCGTCGGTGGCGACGTCCATGCGGTCGGCGAGGCCGGCCTCGCGCAGGACCCGGACGCTGCCGGCCTCCAGCACGCCGGCCCGGATGCGCCCCAGCACGTAGGCCCGGCTGCGGCGTTCCAGCACGATGCTGTCGATCCCGGCCCCGTGGAGCAGGTGGGCCAACAACGACCCGGCTGGGCCAGCCCCGATGATCGCGACGCGGGTCCTCACCGGGGGTCCCTCCGGTCGTGGGAACCGGCCATGGTGACGGCGCGGGAGAGCCCGGCGGCCGCCTCCAGCAAGGGAGGGACAATGGCGCCGTCGATGTCTTCGCGACTGGTGCGCGCGGCGTGGGTGGAGACGTTGACGGCCGCGATCACCGTGCCCTCGCCGTCGCGGATGGGCGCGGCCACGGACCGCACGCCCAGTTCGAGTTCCTGGTCCACCAGCGACCAGCCACGGCTGCGGACGTCGTCGAGGGCCCCCCGCAGGGCATCGAGGTCGGTGACGGTGTGGTCCGTTGCGTCCCGGTGGTCGCTGCCATCCCAGATCTCGGCGAGGCGCTCGTCGGGCAACCACGCCAACTGGGCGCGTCCGAGCGACGTGCGATAGGCGGGGAACCGCGTGCCCAGTCCGATCGAGACCGTCATGAGGCGCTTGGCCTGGACCCGTGCGACGTACACGACGTCGACGTCGTCGAGGATCGCGACCGAGGTGGACTCACCGGTTGCCGTCGACAGCGTGTCCAGGAACGGCTCGGCGAGTTGCGCCACCGTCAGCGACGACAGGAAGGCGTAGCCGAGGTCGAGCACACGGGCCGTCAGTTCGAAGGACGTGCCCGTGCGGCGCGCGTAGCCCTGGGCCTCGAGCGTGTGGAGCAGTCGCCGCACCGACGCACGGCTGAGGTCGGTGGCCACGGCCGCTTCCGACACGCTCTGGCGCTCGTGTCCCGCGCCGAAACTGCGGATGACGGCGAGCCCACGCTCGAACGACTGCACCGTGTCCATGGTTCCCCTCGTGGTGTCGCGGGCCGGACGACGGCGTCGGACGGATGCCCGGGATCGGGTGGACAGGCGGCCGGCGTGATCTATGCTGGTGTCCGCCCAACGAACATCCGTTCGCTGTGCGAACATAGTCAGGGGAGCAGTCCATGGCAAGCGCGTCGTCCACCGGTCCGGGGCACGGAATCCAGACTAACCGGTCAGTCAGTCGCGCGCCAGTGGTTGCGGGATCGGAGCGGGCATGAGCACCGACAGCCCGGACCTCCCGCGCCTCCACCCGCGCGACCACGCCGACCATCCGCCCTTCCGCTACCCGGACTACAAGTCGTCGGTCGCGCGCTCGCCCGACCACGACCTCGTGTCGATCCTGGCCACCCTGTCCGAGGCCACCGGTCCCGGCCCGGCCTGGACCGAACTGTCGCCCGAGGACGCCGACCTGACCACCAACGCCGGCACCGGCGGGGTCGCCATCGGGGCCCGCATCATCGTGACCGGGCGGGTGCTCGACGCGGCCGGCAACGGCATCCCCGACACCCTGGTCGAGATCTGGCAGGCGAACGCGGCCGGCCGCTACGCCCACTGGCGCGAGACCGAGTACGACGCGCCCCTGGACCCCAACTTCCTGGGCGTGGGGCAGTGCCGCACCGACTCCGACGGGACCTACCGCTTCCAGACGATCCGGCCCGGTCCCTATCCCTGGGGCAACCACCCCAACGCGTGGCGGCCGGCCCACATCCACCTGTCCCTCATGGGCCCCTCACTGGGCAGTCGCCTGGTCACCCAGCTGTACTTCGCCGGTGACCCGATGCTGCACCTCGACCCGATCTACTGCTCGGCCCCCCCGCAGTCGCGCCACCGCGTGCTGGCCCACTACGACCACGGCGTGACCGAGGCCGACTGGGCGACCGGCTGGCGCTTCGACATCGTGCTGGCGGGTGCCGAGGCCACCCCGTTCGAGGCGGAGGAGGTGGCATGAGCGGCCAGCCCCGACCCGGCCAGACCCGGCTCGGCCAGACTCCGTCGTCGACCCTGGGCCCGTTCTTCGGCATGCTGCTCGGACGTCCCGACGACGCGACCATGGTCGACGACGCCACGTCCGGGGAGCGGATCCGGGTCACCGGTCTGGTCCTGGATGGTGACGGCACCCCGATCGAGGACGCCCTGGTCGAGGTCTGGCAGGCCAACGCGGCCGGCCGGTACCGCCACCCCGTCGACCGCCGCGACGAGCTTCCACTGGACGACGGCTTCACCGGGTTCGGGCGGTCGCCGACGGCCTTCGAGACCGGGTCCTGGTCGATCCTGACCGTGCGCCCCGGACCGGTGCCCGACGGCCACGGCGGGATGCAGGCACCGCACCTCAACCTCGTCGTGCAGGCCCGTGGCATGCTCGCGCCGCTGTTCACCCGGATGTACTTCCCCAACGAGGACGCCAACGACGCCGACATCGTGGTGTCGTCGGTCCCGGCCGAGCGACGCCACACGCTGGTCGCAACCCGCGGTGACGACGTCGACGGCGTGACCACCTTCCTCCACGACCTGCGTTTGCAGGGTGACGACGAGACGGTGTTCTTCGACGTCTGAACTCGCGTCGGTGACGCGCGCTCCCACCCACCACCACGAGGACCCGTATGGCGACCTTCCCGACGCTCCACGATGCCGTGGCCGACGCCGTCCACGACGGGGACACCGTCGCCCTGGAGGGCTTCACGCAC
This sequence comes from Nitriliruptorales bacterium, assembly GCA_038233055.1. Classification (GTDB taxonomy): domain Bacteria; phylum Actinomycetota; class Nitriliruptoria; order Nitriliruptorales; family Nitriliruptoraceae; genus Salsipaludibacter. Next base: position 2,504 of record JBBSMS010000054.1, on the reverse strand, counting down.
CTGATCCCGTTCGCCGCCGGCCACGAGGTGATCCGCCAGGGTCGTCGTGACCTCACCCTGATCCGGATGACGCCCGACCTGCTGTACGACCAGATGATCGGCATGGGCTGCGCCCGCCGGCTGGTGTTCTCGTGGGGCGGCAACCCCGGCGTCGGCTCGCTGCGGCGGTTCCGCGACGCCGTCGAGCATGGCTGGCCGCACGAACTTCACCTGGAGGAACACGCGCACGCCGCCATGGCCAGTGCCTGGGAGGCGGGCGCTGCCGGGTTGCCGATGGCGCTGTTGCGGGCCTACCAGGGCACCTCGCTGCCCGACGTCAACAACCGCATCGGATCGGTCACCTGCCCGTTCACCGGCGAGGAGTTGACCGCGGTCCCGGCACTGCGACCGGACGTCGGGATCGTCCATGCCCAGCGCGCCGACCGTGATGGCAACGTGCTGGTCGAGGGGATCATCGGCGTCCAGAAGGAGGTCGTGCTGGCGTCGCGCCGGTCGATCGTGACGGTCGAGGAGATCGTCGACGACCTGGCCGCGCCCAGCCTCAACTCGTGCGTCATTCCCGGCTGGACGATCGACGCCATCGTGGCGACCCCGAACGGCGCGCATCCCTCGTACGCCCACGGCTACTACGACCGCGACAACGCCTTCTACATGGCGTGGGACGAGATCGCGTCGGACCGCGAGCGGTTCCTGGCCTGGATGGACGACCACGTCATGGCGGTGTCGGCATGAGCGGCGAGGGTGGAGCCGACCGGCCGACCGGCGATGCGGCGGGGGAGTGGACGCCGGGTGAGTGGACCGCGGGGGAGATGATGACGATCGCCGCCTCGCGTGCGCTGGACCCCGACGACGTCTGCTTCGTCGGGATCGGGGCGCCCTCGGCCGCGTGCAACCTCGCTCGGCTGACCCGCGCGCCGCACCTCACCCTGATCTATGAGTCCGGGACGCTGGCGGCCAGGCCCGACGTGTTGCCGCTGTCGATCGGTGACGGTGAGCTGGCCGAGACGGCGGTCGCGACGGTGTCGGTTCCGGAGATGTTCCGCTACTGGCTCCAGGGTGGCCACGTCGACGTCGGCTTCCTGGGGGCAGCGCAGCTCGATCGCTTCGGCAACATCAACACGACCGTCATCGGGGACTGGGACGACCCCAAGGTGCGCCTGCCCGGGTCCGGCGGGGCCTCCGAGATCGCGTCGCAGTGCGGGCGGGTGTTCGTCACGATCGCCCACTCGCCGCGGGCCCTGGTCGACGCGGTCGACTTCACCACGTCGCTGGGCTTCGGGCCGACCGGGACCGAGCGCACCGCCGCCGGCATCACCACGAAGGGCCCCGTGCTGGTCGTGACCGACCTGTGCACGCTGCGGCCGGACCCGGACACCCACGAGTTGGTCGTGGACGCCCTGCACCCGGGCGTGACGCGCGAGGAGGTGGTCGCGGCGACCGGATGGGACGTGGCCTTCGCCGATGACCGGGGGGGCGAACTCGCGCGCACCGCGGCGCCGACCGAGCGCGAACTGGAGGTCCTTCGTCACCTCCATGCCCGCACCGAGCAAGCCCACGCCGGAGGCTGACCGCGTCGATTGCGCCGGATGTTCCGAGCCTGCGAGGAACTCCTACGCGTCCGGAGGACGCGCGCCCACGCGGCGGACGCCTGACCGACGGGGAGGACGACCACCGGCCGGTTCACGTGGATCGGTGCATCCCCGACCGCGCTGTTGTCGTGGTCGCTCGTCGAGCTGCAGGCCGGGACGGCGACGCTGGACGTCGACCCCGACGAGTCGTGATCCGGCCGCGGGCCGTCGTCGGGTCGAGCGCCCGTCGTAGGATCGCCGGACCCCGACGAAGGCACCCCGATGCCGTTCGTGTCCGTCACGCGCATCCACCTGCGCGGGTTCCGCCACCTCCCGGCGTTCGTCGCCTGGGCCCTCCGCGCCAACCGCCAGGTCGTCCGGTCCGCCGGGTTCCAGGGTGGTCGGTTGGTGGCCGAACCGCCCCTGGGGTTCTGGACGCTGACCGCCTGGGACGGCCCGGCCGCCATGCGAGCCTTCCGTGGGGACGGGGCCCATGGGGCCGTCATGCCCCGCCTGAGGGCCTGGTGCGACGAGGCCTCGGTGGTGCACTGGGACCAGGACGGGCCGGACCTGGCTGACTCCGAGGAGGCTCGGCGACGGATGGTCGCCGACGGCCGCCTGTCCCGCGTCGACCACCCCTCGCCCGCCCACGCCGCGCGGGAGATCCCGGCGACGGCGACGCTGCGACCCGGACCCGTGCTCGTGCCCCGGACGGGGGGACAGGTGGTTCCCACGTCCCGTCGGCCGGTCGATCCGTACCCACGACGCGCCACACTGGCGAGGTCGGACGACGCTGCGGAGGCCATCGTGAGCACGGACACCACCCCGGAACAGCGACGCGAAGCCGCCGAAGAGGCGGCGACGGCGACGGTCGAGACTGCCGACGCCGACGGGTACGAGGGCCTGGGCATCGACGTGCAGACCGACTTCTACGAC
>JBBSMS010000053.1:0-21033 GCA_038233055.1 Nitriliruptorales bacterium | reverse complement strand
TGCGTCGATCCCGCGGGCCGCGAGGTCGTCGTCGATCTCCCGGAACAGTGTGCTGTATCCCTCCACCACCCAGCCCGGGACGACCTCGTAGCCGGGCCACGCCGTGTCCTGGACCAGCACCACGTCCGGCTCGTCGGCGGCTGCGCGGGCTGCCGTCACCACCGCCTGGTCGTAGGATCCGGCGATCCGGACAACCTCGGCACCCTCGGCCGCGATGGCCGCGGCGGTGACGAACAGGCGGTCGACCCCGAGCTCGTCGGCCAGTTCCGGGACCTCGTGCAGCGGGGTGGCCGCGTGTCCGAAAATGCCCGCGTGGAAGTCCGCGACCGATGCCGGCGCGGGCGCACACCGCCAGGTCCCGGCGTCGCGTCGGGTGGCCCAGCGATCCGTCGTCACCCGCTGTCCACGACCAGGGCGGGAACGTCGACGGCGGTGCCGTTCACGGCGTTGTCGACCCGGTCGCCCAGCCAGCCCATCAGCCCGGTCTGGATCGCCGCCGTCATGGCGAGATAGAGGATCCACAGCAGCACGCCGATGACGGCTGCCCGGCGGGCCCAGCGGACGGCCTTGGTGCCGTACTCGCTGATCAGGGGCTCCAGTTGCCGGCGCGCATCGCCGGCCCGATCGGTCATCCCCTGCGTGGCCCGCTCCAGTTCCGAGCGGGTGGCGCGGCGGACCTCCTCGACCAGCGCCGTCGTGTCGTCACGGGACATGCCGCCACCGCGTGCGGCCGTCCGGACCCTCGGGGCGGCCCCGCGGCCGGTGCTCCGGTCCCCCGACCCCGCCCTGGCGGCCTGTTTGGCGGCAGCGGCGGCCTCCTCGACCATCGCGAGCCGTCCGGCCCGGGGCGCGACCCGCTGGTGGTCGGTCCAGTCCGTGCCGTCCCACCACCACAGCCGTTGACCGCCAGTGGGCGCGGGATACCACCCGGCCGCCGGTGCGTCCTCGCGCCTCATGACCGGTCAGCCGGCGGCGGGAGGTCGACACGGTCGTCGGGGCGTGGGATCGGCAGGCCCTTGCGGGGCCGGACCTCGTCCTCGTCGTCGTCACCCCGCATCGTCTCGGCCAGTGCCGACACGGTGCCCAGCAACCCGGAGAAGTCGGCCGGGATGACCAACTTCGTGGCGCGGCCGTCGCCGATCTCCTCCAAGGCCGACAGGTACTCGACGGTCAGGACCGCCTGGTCTGCGCCGGCCTCCTTGATGCCGGTCAGGCGGGCCAACGCGGCCGCTCCCTCACCTTCGCCGAGCTTGGTCAGGCGCAACTTGTCGGCACCGGCACGCAGTTCGATCGCCTTCGCCTCGCCCTCGGCGTCCAGTACGGCGGCCCGCTTGCGACCCTCGGCGGCCAGGATCGACGCCTCCTTCTCGCCGTTGGCGCGGGCGATGGCGGCCTCGCGGTACCCGTTGGCCTCGGTGACAGTCGCACGACGGTCACGTTCGGCGCGCATCTGGGCGTGCATGGCCGACACGACCTCCGGCGGCGGGTCGATGCGCTGGATCTCGACCCGCACGACCCGCACACCCCACTTGTCAGTCGCCTCCTCCAGGACCTCGCGCAGGCGCGTGTTGATGGTGTCGCGCGAGGTCAGGGCACGGTCCAGTTCGAGGTCTCCGATCAGGTTGCGCAGGTTGGTCTGGGCCAGCTTGATGATGGCGGTGTAGAAGTCCGCGACGTTGTAGACCAGCCGCTTGGGATCGGTGGCCTCGTAGTAGACGACCGCGTCGACCGAGACCACGACATTGTCCTCGGTGATGACCTCCTGGGGCGGGACTTCGACGACCTGCTCGCGCATGTCGATCAACTGGATCGTGTCGACGAACGGCACGATGAGGTTGAAGCCCGGGTCGCGGGTGTCCTTGTAGCGGCCGAGCCGCTCGACCAGCCCGCGCTGGTAGGGCCGCACGATCTTGACCGCCAGGAAGATGAACACCACCACGGCGATGGCCAACAGGCCAGGGAGGACGAACTTGAGCATCAGGAGGCTCCGGTCGTGGGTGACGGGGACGGGTGCGAGGGTGTGGCCCGGTCCGGCGTGGCACCGGCCGGGCGAGGCGTGGCGTGGCCGCGGGGCGAGGTCGCGACCACCAGGGTCGTGCCGCGGACCGCGACGACGCGGATCGGGCTCCCCACCTCGTGGCGGTTGTCGTCGGAGGACACCGCTCGCCAGTCCTCGCCCCCGACGGTGACATGGCCCGGCGCGCGGTCTCGGCCATCCGGTTGGGGCGGGCTCGGTCTCGGACTGACCGGGGCGGTCACCTCACCAACCATGTCGACCAGGCGGTTGCCGCCGACACCGGGGGGGAGGCGATTCTCGTACAGCAACCGACGCCAGTGGAGGAACAGCAACGTCATGCCGACGGCGATCACCACGACGACGACGACCTGGACGACGAGGCTCCCCCCGAGCAGGCCGGTGATCCCGCCCACCGCGGTGGCGACGGCGACGGAGGGCCACACCGGTGCGTCGACCGGCGCGCGACGAGTGGCGACGAGCCGGGCGCAGACACCCACGAACACCACGAGCCACACCCACGGCAGCGCCTGTTCGATCATGCACCCACCGTACATCCCAGCTCACTGCGACGGCACCCCGTCGGCAACGCAACACCGCACCGTTCGCCACGGCCTCCCACCACGTCGAGGGTGCGGATCAGCGCGACGTACCGGGCCAGAGCGCTCACTCGATGACGGGGGGCGGGCCGTAGCCGCCACCGCCGGGGGTCCGCAGCACCAGGACGTCGTCGACGTCGACCTCCACCAAGTCGCGCCCGGCCACCTCGGTGCGGCTGCCGTCGGGGTGTTCGACCCACTGGTCGCCCAGCGCGCCGGGCTCCCCACCGGCCATCCCGTAGGGCGCGACCCGGCGGTGGCTGGACAGCAGGCTGACCGTCATGGGCTCGAGGAAGCGAAGGCGCCGGACCGCGCCGTCCCCGCCCCGCCACTCCCCCGCCCCGCCACTGCCGCGGCGGATCGCGAACGACTCGACCCGGACCGGGTGGCGCCACTCCAGCACCTCGGGGTCGGTCAGGCGCGAGTTGGTCATGTGGGTCTGCACCACGTCGGCACCGTCGAACCCGCCGTCGACGTCCATGCCCGCTCCGGATCCGCTCGCGACCGTCTCGTAGTACTGGTGGTCAACGTTGCCGAAGGTGAGGTTGTTCATGGTCCCCGAGCCCTCCGCCTGGATGCCCAGCGCGCCGTACAGGGCACCGGTGACCGCCTGCGAGGTCTCGACGTTGCCGGCGACCACCGCCGCGGGGGGTTCGGGTGAGAGCAGGCTTCCCGGTGGGATCACCACGTCCAACGGTTCGAGGCAGCCGGCGTTGAGCGGGATGTCGTCGTCGACCAGGGTCCGGAACACGTAGAGCACGGCCGCCAGCGCCACCGACGACGGCGCGTTGGCGTTGCCGTCGGACTGCGGTGACGTGCCGGTGAAGTCGATGGTGGCCCGGCGGGCGTCGTGGTCGACCGTGATCGCCACCTCGATCCGATCGCCGTCGTCGAGGTCGGTCGTCCAGGTGCCGTCGGACAACGTCGGGATGACGCGGGCGACGGACTCGGCCGCGTTGTCGCGCACGTGGCCCATGTAGGCGTGGACCACGTCCAGGCCGACCCGGTCGACCAGGTCCCGCAGCGCCGCCGCACCGGTCGCGTTGGCGGCCACCTTGGCGCGCAGGTCGGCGATGTTGGCGTCGGGGTCGCGCGACGGGTGGTCGGCCGAGGCCAGCAGGTCACGGGTCGCGTCCTCGCGCAGTTCGCCGTCGTCGACCAGCAGCCAGGTGTCGAACACCACGCCCTCGTGCTCGATGCGGGTGCTGGCTGCCGGCATCGACCCCGGCGTGATCCCGCCGATCTCGGCGTGATGGCCTCGTGACGCGACCACGAACTGCAGGTCGCGGCCGTCCGGGTCGAACACCGGGGTGACCACGGTCACGTCCGGCAGGTGGGTCCCGCCGCGGTAGGGATTGTTGAGGGCGTACACCTGCCCCGGCGCGAGGGTGTCCGCCGTGGCCTCCAGCACCACCCGGATGGACTCGCCCATCGATCCCAGGTGGACGGGGATGTGGGGCGCATTGGCCACCAGGTTGCCGTGCGGGTCGAACACCGCACACGAGAAGTCGAGTCGTTCCTTGATGTTGACCGAGTGCGCGGTGCGCTGGAGCGCGACCCCCATCTGCTCGGCGATCGACATGAACAGGTTGTTGAACAGTTCGAGCCGGACCGGGTCCACGGCGGTGTCCCCGGCGGCCGCGGGCGTCGTGTCGTGGACCCGCTCCAGCACCAGGTGGCCCAGGTCGTTGACCGTGGCCCGCCACCCCGCGTCCACGACCGTGGTGCCGGTCGCCTCCGCCACGATCGTCGGCCCGTCCATCGTGGCCCCGCGCGCCAGGTCCTCGCGCCGCACCAGCGCCACGTGGGCCCAGTCCCCGTCGACCACCATCCGCACGGTCGTCGTCGATGCCTCGTCCGGCGGTCGCCGCGGCCCGTCCGTGCAGCCGCCGGTACCGGCACCGGCGGCGGCCACGTCGTGCTCGTCGACCCCGGTCCGGGCCACCAGTTCGACCTGGACGGCTTCGACGACCACCTCGGTGTCGGGCATCAGGAAGGCGAACTGGCGTCGGTAGGCGGTCTCGAAGGCCGCCAGCATCTCGGCGGCCGGGCCGGCCGGCACGGCCAGGGCGGTGTCGGTGCCGGCGTAGCGCAGCGACACCCGGCGTTCGACCTCGGCCGCGTCGCCGTCCACGCCCTGGTCGCGCAGGTCCCGGCGGGCGTCGGCCACCAGGTCGTCGAACACCGTCGCCAGGCGTTCCTCCACATCGTCGTCCACCGGCGCCTCCACGCCCTGGTCGCGCATCGAGGTGACGTCGGCCAGGCCCATCCCGTAGGCCGACAGCACCCCGGCCAGCGGATGCACCACCACCGTCGCCATGCCGAGGTGCTCGGCCACGGCACAGGCGTGCTGGCCGCCGGCGCCCCCGAACGTGGCCAGCGCGTACTCGGTGACGTCGTGGCCACGCTGGACCGAGATCGTGCGGATCGCGTTGGCCATGTTGGCGACCGCGATGTCGACGAAACCGGCCGCGACCTGCTCGGGGGTGCGATCGTCGCCGGTGGCAGCGGTGATCTGGCCGGTCAGGTCGGCGAACGCGGTGCGGACCACCTCGACATCCAGCGGTTGGTCGCCATCCGGCCCGAAGACGTGCGGGAACACCTCGGGGTGGATGCGGCCGAGCATGACGTTGGCGTCGGTCACGGTCAGCGGTCCGCCGCGGCGGTAGGCGGCCGGTCCGGGCTGCGCACCGGCCGAGTCCGGCCCGACCCGGTAGCGGCTGCCGTCGAAGGACAGCACCGACCCGCCGCCGGCCGCGACCGTGTGGATCGCCATCATCGGCGCCCGCAGGCGCACGCCGGCGACCCGCGTCTGCCGTTCGCGCTCGAACTCCCCGGCCCAGTGGGACACGTCCGTCGACGTGCCGCCCATGTCGAAGCCGATGACCCGGTCGTGGCCCGCGGCGGCCGTGGTCCGCGCCATCGCCACCACGCCACCGGCCGGACCGGACAGGATCGCGTCCTTGCCGCGGAAGTGGTGGGCCTCGGCCAGGCCGCCGTTGGACTGCATGAACAGCAGCCGGGTCCCGCCCAGTTCGTCGGCGACCCGGTCGACGTGACGGCGCAGGATGGGCGACAGGTAGGCGTCGACGACGGTCGTGTCGCCACGCGGGACCAACCGCATCAACGGACTGACCTCGTGCGAGCTCGACACTTGGGTGAAGCCCACCTCGCCGGCAATGGCCGCGATCCGCCGCTCGTGGTCGGGATGGCGGTCGCCGTGGAGGCACGCGATGGCCACCGAGCGGTAGCCGTCGTCGTGGGCGACACGGAGGTCGTCACGGACCGCGCGTTCGTCCAACGGGGCCACCACCGTGCCGTCGGTGGCCATGCGCTCGGCCACCTCGACCACGCGCTCGTGCACCAGGTCAGGCAGCACCACGTGACGGGCGAAGATGTCGGGCCGGTCCTGGTAGCCGATTCGCAGCGCGTCCCCGAACCCGGCCGTGATGGCCAGCACGGTCGGTTCGCCGGTGCGTTCCAGCAGGGCATTGGTGGCGACGGTGGTGCCCATCCGCACCTGGTCGATGTCGTCGGTGGAGATCGCCTGGTCGGGGCCGAGGTCGAGCAGGTGGCGGATCCCCGCGACGGCCGCGTCCGGGTACCGGTCGGGGTCCTCGGACAACAACTTGTGGGTGGCCAGCGAGCCGTCGGGCCGGCGTGCGACGACGTCGGTGAAGGTTCCGCCCCGGTCGATCCAGAACTGCCACCGCTCGTCGCCCACGCCGCCTCCGTCCGTGGTGTCCGACGGTAACCGGGCTCGGTTGGTGACCGGGGGGCGGTTCGTTCGACAGGCGTCGACGCCGCTGGTGGCCGTGGCGCTGGCGAACGCGACCGCGGTCGCGTTCGGACGTGGGTTCAGGCGCGCTTCCACAGTCCCTGCACCTGGGCGGCCTGGCCGAGGTGTTGGAGGTTGTCGCTGATGACGCTGTTGAGGCGCACGCCCATGGTCACGGGCGGGTCCCACGAGTCGTCCACGACCCGATCGAGGTCGTCGGGCTCGATGCTCTCCAGCAGTGCCAGGGTCTGGTCGGTGACCACGGTGAGGTAGTCCACGAGCAGGGTCGAACTGCCGGGCTGGATCGCGGCCACCTGCTCGGGCGTGTGGCCGTAGCCGGTGTCATCCATGCCGTCGTCCATGCCGAACCGGCGGGCCCAGCCGCCGCTCGTCCACTGCTGCTCGGCGGTCGACAACGCGGCGACGTGGTCGTCCTGGATCCGGGCCACGTGCCACAGCAGCCAGGCCACGGAGTTCGAGTGGTCGTCGGGACGCCAGCCCAGGTCCTCGTCGGAGATGTCGTCGGCGATCGCGACCGCGCGGTCGCGGATGCGTTCGAACTGGTCACGCAACAGGTCCGTGGGCGTCATGTGGAGATCGTTTCGTCGAAGGGGGTGCTCGGGCCGTCGCCGGTCCGTCGGGGTCCGTCGGGGTCCGAGTGCACCAGTCGGGCGCGGGGCGTGCCCGTCCATCCGCCCGAGGCCCTGGAGGATCGCGCCGGGAGGTCCGCGGGGTTGCGGGGTGCCCGGCCGCGGAGACCGGTCGTCGGCACCTCGCGCCGTCCGGGTCTGTGGGCCCACCGGGATAGCCTCGTGCGCCATGCCTGCCTTCCTCGCCGCCGTCCTGGTGTTCGTCGCGTCCGGGGCCGTGCTGGTGCTCGAAACACTCGCCGGCCGCCTGATGGCCCCCTACGTCGGGGTCACGCTGGAGTCGTTCACCGGCATCATCGGGACGATCCTGGCCGGAATCGCGTTGGGGTCGTGGATCGGCGGACGACTGGCGGACCAGCGCGACCCGCGGGTGCTGCTGGGGCCCACGCTGGTGCTGGGTGGCGCGCTGAGCCTGGTCTCGATCCCGGTGATCGACTTCCTGGGCTCGTCGATGCGCGGCGCCACGCCACCGGTCATCGTGTTCCTCACCGTCATGGCGTTCTTCGTGCCGACCGCGGTGTTGTCGGCCGTGACGCCGATGGTCGTCAAGTTGCAGTTGGGCGACCTCGCCGACACCGGGGCGGTCGTCGGGCGACTGTCGGCGATCGGCACGGTCGGGGCGCTGGTCGGCACGTTCGCGACCGGGTTCGTGCTGGTGGCGGCGTGGCCGACCCGACCGATCATCCGGGTCGTCGGCGGGTTGCTGATCGCCGGTGGCCTCGCGCTGTGGGCGTGGCTGCGCCGCGATGCCGACGACGTCGACGACGACGGCCTCGCGCGGCCGACCGCCGGCATGCTGGTCGTCGTGATCGCCGCCGGCGCCCTGTCGTTCGCGGCCGCCCATCCGTGCGAGCAGGAGTCCGCCTACTTCTGCGCCTGGGTGGAGGTCGACCCGGACCGCCCCACCGGGAGGATCCTGTGGCTGGACACGCTGCGCCACTCCTACGCCGACGTCGAGGACCCGACCCACCTCGAGTTCAGCTACGCCCAGACGATGTCGGACGTACTGGCGACGATCGCCCCCGAGGGCGAGGCGCTGGCCGTCACCCACGTGGGCGGGGCCGGGATGAGCCTGCCGCGCTACCTGCGGGCGACCCGTCCCGGTACGCAGTCCACGGTCCTCGAACTCGACCCGCTGATGACCGAGATCGCCGAACGGGACATGGGCTGGGAGCCCGGCCCGGACGTCGAGATGGTGTTCGGCGACGCCCGCCTGCACCTGGACGACGTGGCGGCCGGGTCGCAGGACCTCGTCATCGGGGACGCCTTCGGTGGCGTGTCGGTGCCGTGGCACCTCACCACCGCCGAGTTCGTCCGTGACATCGAGTCACGCCTGCGACCGGACGGGGTGTACGCGCTCAACATGATCGACTACCCCGATTTGGGCTTCGCCCGGGCCGAACTGGCCACGCTCGCCGCCGTGTTCGACAACGTGGCGGTGCTGGCGCCGGCCGAGCGACTGCGGGGCGAGGCCGGAGGCAACTTCGTCATGGTGGCTTCCAACGCCTCGCTCCCCGTGGAGGCGATGCTCGCCCGCAATGCAGACCGCGGCGACGACGAGGACGCCCTGTGGGACGGTGGCTCGTCGCTGGACGACGTCACCCTCACGGACTTCCTCGACGGCGCCGACGTCCTGACCGACGACTTCGCCCCCGTCGACACCCTGATCACCCCCTACCCGACCAACTGACCCCCGTCCCCCTCCAGAACCCAAGTGGGCGTGATTCCGGCAGCATGTTGCCGGAATCACGCCCACTCGACACTGGGTCAGCGGGCGAAGCGGCGCAGGCGGAGGGAATTGAGCACCACCGACACCGACGAGAAGGCCATGGCGGCCCCGGCAATCGTCGGTGACAGGAACCCGAACGCAGCGATCGGGATGGCCAGCACGTTGTAACCGAACGCCCAGCCGAGGTTCTGCAGGATCGTGCGGTAGGTCGCGGTGGAGAGGTCGATCGCGGTCACGACGGTGGCGATGTCGCCGCGCAGCAGCGTCAGGTCGCCGGACTCGATGGCGACGTCGGTGCCGGTGCCCATCGCGATGCCGAGGTCGGCCTGGACCAGCGCGGGCGCGTCGTTCACCCCGTCGCCGACCATCGCCACGACCTCGCCGGCGTCCTGCAGCGCGGCGACCTCGTCCTGCTTGTCGCCCGGCAGCACCTCGGCACGCACGCGGTCGATGCCGACCGCGTCCGCGATGCCGCGAGCCGTGGCGGCGTTGTCACCGGTCAGCAGGACCACGTCCATGCCGCGCTCGCGCAAGGCGGTGACGGTGGCGGCGGCCTGGTCCTTGAGGGTGTCGGCAACGGCGACCATGACGCGTGCCCGACCGTCCCAGCCGGCCAGCACGGCGGTCTCGCCGCGACCCTCGGCGGCGGCCACGGCCTCGGCCAGCGTCGCGCCGGCCTCCAGTCCGTGGTCGGCCAGCAGGGCCGGGCGACCCACGACGACCTCGCGGTCGTCGACGGTGGCCACGACCCCCCGACCCGGGACGGCCTCGAAGTCGGTGGCCACGGGCCGGCGGCTCGCCCCCACCTCGCCGCGATCTGCCTCAGCACCATGCAGGTCAGCGGCCGACTGGTGGTGGTCGACCGCGGCATTGCCGGTCGTGGCACGGGCATCGGCCCGGTCCTCGCAGTCGGCGTCGGCGGCCGCCACGATGGCGCGCGCGACCGGGTGTTCGGACGACGACTCGGCCGCGGCGACCAGCGCCAGGGCACGGGCGGGGTCGTCGTCGCCGTCCACCACCACGTCCACGACCCGCATGTCGCCACGGGTCAGCGTGCCGGTCTTGTCGAACACGACCGTGGTGACCTCGCGCACCCGCTCCAGCGATTCGATCGACTTGATCACGATGCCGAGGTCGGCGCCCCTGCCGGTCCCCACCATGATCGCGGTCGGGGTGGCCAGGCCCAGCGCGCACGGGCAGGCGATGACCAGCACGGCCACCGCCGCCTCGAACGCCCTGGGGACCTCACCCGTGACGGCCAGCCAGCCGGCCAAGGTCACCAGCGCCAGCGCGAGCACGGTCGGCACGAACACCAGCGACACCCGGTCGGCGAGACGTTGGAGGTCGGCCTTGCCGGCCTGGGCGCGCTCGACCTGGGCCACGACCTGGGCCAGCACGGTCTCGCCGCCGACCGCGGTGGCCTCGACCAGCAGCGTGCCGGTCGTGTTCAACGTGGCCCCGGCGACGTCGTCGCCGACGTCCTTGTCCACCGGAACCGACTCGCCCGTCAGCATCGACTCGTCGACCGACGACCGGCCGTCCACCACGGTGCCGTCGACCGGGACCTGTTCGCCGGGACGGACCCGGACGTGGTCGCCCCGCCGGACCTCCTCGATCGGGACCTCGACCTCGGTGCCGTCGCGCACCACGACGGCCTGGCGCACGCCCAGTTCCAGCAGGGCCCGCAGCGCCGACCCGGCGCGGCGCTTGGCCCGGGCCTCGAACCAGCGGCCCAGGACCAGGAAGGTGATGATCAGCGCGGCCGACTCGAAGTAGTGCTCGTGGCGGCCCTGGGCCAGCAGGACGACCGAGTACCCCCACGCGGACAGGGTCCCGAGCGCGACCAGGGTGTCCATGTTCACCGTGCGGCGACGGGCCCGGCGTGCGGCCTCGGCCAGGAACGGCCAACCCGCCCCGAACTCGACGATGGTCGCGAGCACCGCCACGGTCCACGACCGCGTGGCCATCGACAGCAGGTCGCCCACCGGCGTCATCGCGAGCAGCAGCACCAGGACGCCGAGCGGGGCCGCGATCCACAGGCGGCGCTGCCAGGCCGCCACCTCGGCGTCGGCGGCCGCGTCCGGTTCCGGCATCGGCGCGTGTTCGTGCAGGCCGTAGCCGATCCGGTCGACCGCCGACTGCAGGTCGGCGACCGCGACCGACGACCCCATCGAAACGTGGGCGCGACCCGTGGCGTAGTTCACCTCGGCCTGCTCCACGCCGTCCTGGCGGTCGAGGATCCGCTGGACCCGTGCGGCACACGAGCCACAGGTCATCCCCTCGACGTCGAAGTCGAGGTCGACCAGTCCGGTCGCGTCACGCGGCGCGGTGGGCGTCGCGGGCCCGCTCGGGGCGGACGTGGAAGTGGTTGTGGCCATGGGGCGGCCTTCGGTGGGAGGTGGGAGGTGGGATCGCGCCGGTTGGTGGGGCATCGCACGGGCAGGTCGTGAGCCGATCCGGCCACATGTGGCCGATCGGATTCACACCGCGGGTGGGTGGACGGGGATCACACGGCGGGTCGCTCGACGAGGTAGCCCTGCTCCTCGATGGCGGCGACGACCTGGTCGAGGGTGGACGCCGAAGGGTCCCACGTGACAGTGACAGTGGTGGTGTCGAGGTCGACGTCGGCGTTGGAGACGCCGTCCATGGGCTGCAACGCGCCCTCGATGGACGTCACGCAGTGGTCGCAGTGGACCTCGGGGACGCGGATGGTGGTGGTCTCCATGGGAACTCCGCTCGTTGGGAGGGACTGGGCACCGACCGGTCCGGGGGATGGCACGGCCGGGGTTGCCACGGTATACCCCCCACGGGTATCGTGGCAACATTCCACCGACCGTTCGACCGGAGCCCACGCCGATGTCCCGCGACGAACCCGATCCCCCGGCCCACGACCACCCGCCCGGCTACCTCGGCGACAAGGGCAAGGTGCTCGCCCGCCTGCGTCGCGTCGAAGGCCAGGTCCGCGGCATCGAGCGCATGGTCGACGACAACACCTACTGCATCGAGGTGCTGACCCAGGTCTCGGCCGCGACCAAGGCGTTGCAGAACGTCGCCCTGTTGCTGTTGGACGACCACGTGCGCCACTGTGTCGCCGACGACGTGCTGGCCGGGTCGACCGACAAGGTGGACGAGGCCATGACCGCCATCACCCGGCTCGTCCGCAGCTGACGCCGGGACGTTCGCTGAACCGTCTCGCCGTGGACGCCACCCAGGAACACGCGGCCGGGCGGCAGCGGCCCCGACGGCGACCGTTCGACCACAGGGGCGTGATCCGGGCGCCGAGGTGGCTCCATACCATCAGGAGTCGGGAACCGGCGCCCTCCGCGTCCACATCATCCTCCTCCAGCCTCCGTGAGGTCACCCATGCGCACCATCACCGACCACCTCCAGACCATCGACGGCGTGTCCGAGTCCATCGCGTCCGACATCGTCGACCGCTTCTCCTCCTACGAAGACCTGGCTGCTGCGTCCGTCGACGACCTCCGGGCCGTCAAGGGTGTCGGGCCGGTCCTGGCGACCCGCATCCAGGCTGCCGCCATCGAGGCCAGCCCGGCCGCCGCCACCAAGGCCGCCACCTCCAAGGCCGCCGCCAGCGCGCGTACCAACGGCAAGAAGGCGGCCAGCACGACCAAGAAGACCGCCACGACCGCGAAGAAGAGCGCTTCGAGCGCCGGCAAGAAGGCAGCCTCGAGCGTCTCCGCCCGCGCCGACAAGTCCTCGACCGCCGCGAAGGCCGCCACCAGCCGGGCCCGCACCCGCGCCGCCGAGGCGGTCGACGACGCCACCGACACCGCGGCCGACGTCGCCGACACCGCGGCCGACGTCGCCGACACCGCCGCCGACACCGCCACCCGGGCCAACAAGGACTTCGCCGACTCGATCGAGCGTCGGACCTTCGGCCCGTTCACGCTCCCGGCCAACCTCCCGTGGCCCGTCAACTTCGCCCTCGACACGACCGAGGCGGTCGTCAGCGTGGGCCTGAAGGTCACCACCGGCGTGCTGCACACCGTGGGCCGCAAGCTGCGGTGACGTCTGTCCTCGTTTCTCGGACAGATTGCAGAAGCTCGCTGCGCTCGTTCTCACGCACCGAGAAGCAGATCGCCCGGGCTGTGGACACATCCGTCCGCAGCCCGGCGTCGTACCACCTCCCCGCCCCCGTACCATCCGGGGTCCCCGTGACCGTGCGTGACCGGAGTGCAACGCTGCTCGCGCCGACCGTCCGGTCCGGGGTGACGAGCCGACTGCGACCCGACCCGTGAGCCTGTCATGACCGCGCCCGACGCCGCCAACCTCTTCGCCGTGCTGGCCATCGCGGCCGCGGCGATGGCGATCACGGCGGTGGTCTTCCGGGTGCAGGACCGGGTCCTGCTCGACCGCCACGCCTCACTGGTCGTGGCCGCCGCGATCGCGGTCGGCGCCACCGCCGGGTCGCTGGTCATGAGCGACGTCTTCCACTTCGAACCGTGCCTGTTGTGCTGGTGGCAGCGGATCCTGATGTACCCGTCGGCGATCATCCTGACGCTGGCGGCCGTGCGGCGGGACTTCTCGGTGCGGCCCTTCGTCCTCGCCCTGGCAACGCCCGGCGCGATGATCGGTGCGTGGCAACTCGTCACCCAGCGCATCCCAACCATCACCGGCTCGACCTCCTGCGACCCCGACAACCCCTGCTCGTCGATCTGGGTGGAGGGGCTGGGGTTCGCGACGATCCCTACCATGGCCTGCATCGGGTTCGTCGCCATCATCACCATCCTGGCCGTCGCCCCCGATCCCGCGCCGCTCGACCACTGAGCAGCCTCCCACGAGGAATCACACCATGAGTGACACCAACCGCGACGTCAAGGGCCGCTCCGGCCAGAAGCGCCAGGCCCGCACCGCCACCAAGAAGGACTCGGCCGGGCTCGACATGACGACCCTGCTTGGCATCGGCGTCGTCGTGATCGTCGCCGCGCTGGGCATCTCGCTCGCGATGGGCCTGTTCGACTCCAACACCTCGGCCGCCAACGCGATCCAGGAAACCGCCGACGCCACCATCGACGGCGAGGCGCTGCCGGCCTTCGACTCCGCCAACCCGGGGGCCGACGCCGCGCAGGGGATGCCCGCGCCCAACGTCAGTGGCCAGGACTTCGCCGGCGACGACACCGACCTGTTGGTCGAGGGCGAGGCCAACCTGCTGGTGTTCCTGGCCCACTGGTGCCCGCACTGCCAGGCCGAACTGCCACTGCTGGTGGACGAGTGGGCTGGCGGACTGCCCGACGGCGTCAACGCGACCGCGGTCATCACCTCGCAGGACCCGAACCAGGCCAACTACCCGCCGTCGTCGTGGATGTCGCGCGAGGAGTGGGACTTCCCGGTGATCCTGGACGACGAGACCAACTCCATCGCGGGTTCGTACGGGCTGTCGGGCTATCCGTACTTCGTGGTGGTCGGGGCCGACGGCAACGTCGCCGCCCGCACCTCCGGGGAACTGGGTCGCGACCAGATCCAGGCCCTGGTGGACGTCGCCGCCGGGACCGCCGACGCGTCCACGGTCGAGGGCAGCACGGAACTGTCCGACGCCGACGCCGACGCGCCGACGGAGTGACCGCGACGCGAACCTGATCAGGGCGAGGCCCGGGCGATCCGCCCGGGCCTCGCTCGTGCTCGGATGGAGTCCCGTCCGCCTCACGACGGCCCGCCACCGCTGGCCCTCCAGCGTGCGTGCCTCCGCGCTCGTCGCCGGCCAGGGTTCGTCGAGCCCGTGGACGTTGTTCGCGACAGACCGACACCTGTTCGAACGGAGCGGTTGCGTCGGCGAGGTGACCTTGCCATGCTTGTTCCAGCGTCATGGCGGTCCCGACCCGGACGACACGCCGTCCTCCCCGGACCGCAACCCACGCTTCGCCGACATCGCCAACGCCCGGCTGTCCCGACGAACCGTGCTCGGTGGCGGCCTGGCGGCGGCCGCGACGTTCCTGATCGGGAGTCAGCCCGCCACGGCCGCGCCGGGAGAAAACGGCCGCGGACGTGGACGCGGGCGTGGGCGTGGGCCCACGCTGGGCTTCGACAGCATCCCGGGGGACACGACCGACATGATCTCGGTCCCGTCCGGGTACTCGGCAACGCCGTTCCTCGCCTGGGGCACGCCGATCCTGGCACCCTTCCCCGAGTGGGCGCCAGATGCCTCCAACTCGGCAGCCGACCAGGAACGGCAGACCGGCATGGGCCACGACGGGATGCACTACTTCCCGTTGGGGCGGTCGTCGACGAACGGCCTGCTGGTCATGAACCACGAGTACACCGTCGATGAACAGCTGTTCCCCGACGGCACCGCCGACTGGGACGCCGAAAAGACCGCGAAGTCCCAGGCCGCCCACGGCGTCACCGTGGTCGAGGTCCGGGAAGTCGAGCCCGGCAACTGGGAGGTCGTGCGGGGCTCGCGCTTCAACCGCCGCATCACCGCCAATACCCCGATGAGCGTGTCGGGGCCGGCCGCCGGCCACGACCTCCTGCAGACCGGCTACGACCCGTCCGGGACTGCGCTGCTGGGGACGCTCAACAACTGCTCGATGGGGCCGACCCCGTGGGGCACCTACCTGACCGCCGAGGAGAACTCCAACGGGTACTTCCGCCGCGCCGGTGACGAGACGGCCGAACAGGCCGAGTTGCTCGACCGGTACGGCTATTCCGAGTTCGGCTTCGGCTACCTGTGGGCGACCACCGACGCCCGCTTCGACACCGGCGAGGAGCCCCAGGAGCCCAACCGGTTCCACTGGCTCACCGAGATCGACCCGATGGACCCCGACAGCACCCCGACCAAGCGCACCGCGTTGGGCCGGTTCAAGCACGAGTCGGCGGCGATCACGACCGGGACCCGGGGTCGTGTGGTGGTCTACTCCGGTGACGACGAGCGCGGTGACTACATCTACAAGTTCGTCGGCAACCGCCCGTGGCGTTCCTACCGCGGTCGTGGTGGCAGCCCGCTGGACGACGGCGTGCTGCACGTCGCGGTGTTCGCCGAGGACGGCACCGGCCACTGGGAGCCGCTCACCCTCGACAACCCGGCGCTGGAGGGCCAGTTCGCCGACATGGGCGAACTGCTGGTCAAGACCCGACTGGCCGCCGACCTGGTCGGCGCGACCCGGATGGACCGGCCCGAGTGGGTGTCGATCGACACTCGCACCAAGGACGTCTACTTCAGCCTGACCAACAACCGCAACCGGGGCATCGACTACCCGGTCGACGCGGCCAACCCGATCGTGGGCAACCCCGACGGCCACATCATCCGGTGGGCCGAGGACCGGCGCGACCACGCCGCCACGACGTTCACGTGGGACATCTTCCTCATCGCCGGGGAACACCCCTACGACCCCGACGGTGAGCAGGACGTGTCCGACGTCGGCTTCGGCTCGCCCGACGGGCTGTGGTTCGACCCCGACGGTCGGCTGTGGATCCAGACCGACGGCAGCCAGCCGATCGATTCCAACGACCAGATGCTGGCCGCCGACCCGTCCACCGGCGAGCTGCGACGGTTCCTGGTCGGCGTGCCCCAGTGCGAGGTGACCGGGGTCATCACGACCCCCGACCAGCGCACGATGTTCGTCAACATCCAGCACCCCGGCGACGACGGTGGTAGCGACTGGCCCGACAAGGTCGGTGGGTTGCCGCGCCCGGCGACGGTGATCGTGACCAAGGACGACGGCGGCGTGATCGGCACCTGATCCTATGTCGGCTGGTCAGGCCGGGGTGAGTCGGCGTGCGTCGGCTGGTCTGGCCCGGGCAGTGGCTGATCCGGCGTGCGTCGGCTGGTCAGGCCGGGGTGAGGCAGTCGTCGCAGGCGTGGCTGGTGTGGTCGGGCGGGTCGAGTTGGACCGTGGCGTGCCCGATCCCGTGGTTGTCGCGGAAGATCTCCTGGGCCCGGTCCAGCACCCCGTGAGACGCGCCGACGTGGTCCAACGTGAGGTGGACCGACGCGACGTCCATCCCGGACGTGAGCGTCCACACGTGCAGGTCGTGGACGCCGTTGACGGACTCGATGCCCTGCAGGTCGAGCGTGATCGCAGCGACGTCGACGTGGTCGGGGGCGGCCTGGACCAGCACCCGCAGGGCCTTGCGACCCAGTCGCCACGTCCGCGGCAGCACGAACAGCCCGATCGCGATCCCGAACAGCGGGTCGACCAGGGTGAAGTCGGTGAAGCGCAGGACCAACCCGGTGATGACCGCGGCGACCGAGCCCAGCAGGTCGGCCAAGACCTCGAGGTAGGCGCCCTCCAGGTTGAGGGACTCCTCGCTGCCCGCGCGCAGCAACCGGAACACGACCAGGTTGACGACCAAGCCACCGATCGCCACCCAGATGACGGTGCTGCCGTCGATCTCGGGGGGCTGGCCGATGCGGCCGACGGCCTCGACGAGCACCCAGGTGGCCACGCCGAACAGCAGCACCGCGTTGGCCAGGGCGGCGAGGATCTCCAGGCGGTAGAGACCGAACGTGCGTTGCTGGTTGCGACGGGCGGCCTGGGCGACCTGGATCGCGGCCAGCGCCATGCCGATGCCCAGCACGTCGGTGAACATGTGCCCGGCGTCGGACAGCAGCGCGAGCGACCCGGTCAGGAATCCGAAGACCAGTTCCACGACGAAGAAGCCCAGCAACAGCACGATCGCCCACACCAGCGCACGCTTGTGGCGTCCGCCGGCACTGGCCGGGTCGACGTGCGAGTGTCCTGCACCCATCAGGGGTGACCTCCGTGCGTTGCGTGTCGTGGTGGTTGGTGGCGTCGTCGGGCGGGCGAGGTTGGTTCGAGGTGGTCGCGCTCCCCCGGCGACGGTTCCACTGTAGCCCCCGACGCGGTTCGGTCCGTGACATCGAAACACCAACCAACGGCCGTTCCAGCCCGATTGGGAACGATTCTCACAACCGATCGCAGGTCAGGTTGCTGGTCCCGTCGCGGTGCGTGGCACGTCGGTGTCCGAGCCCGAGTGACAAGGGTCGACGTCGTTGCAGTGATGCAGGTACGGGTGTCGACGGCTCGACCGTGACGCCGTGCCGGCGGTCGAGCGGCTGGCGGACGTGACATGTCGACGGTCCGACGATCTTGGGCGTCCCGGGTCGAGTCGCGCGTGGCCGGTCCCCCCGGATCGCGGAGCGTGGTGGCTGACGCCACCTGTTCGCCCCGACAGAGCACGGTCAGCCGCGGGCGTGGCACGCTGTCCGGCGTCAGCCGCGGTCGGCGAGGCGGTCCCGGATGGCGGCCAGGAGCGCGTTGAGCCAGTCGGCGTCGTCGGTGGTGATCGGGTCACCGCCCCCGTGGCGGTGGGCGCGGGTCCAGTAGAACAGGCAGGCACGCAGGCGGTCGAGGTCGGTCGGCAGTCCGTCGCCGGCGCGCCACTGCTGGCGGATGTCGTCGACGATCCCGCCGAGTTGGTGCGGCGCGCCGCCGTAGGCGTAGCCGTTGAAGGTGTGCGCGAACGTGATGACCGGCTGGAGCCCGGTGACCCGCTCCCCCTCGTCGGCCCCTTCCTCCGCCGAGACCACCACGTCGTCGGGGACGTGCTCGACGTGCAAGTCCATGCTCGCGATGCGCGTGGGCACGACGGACTCCCGGGACGACGACGGTCGCCACGGTACGCCCCGACGGTCCACCGCTCGGTGCCCCGAGCAGCGCGCCGGCCCGCCACCCGCGCCCTATCGTCCCCGGGCACGTGATCGACCCAGCAGGGGAGCCTATGGTGGACGAGCGTCGGTACCCGGACATGTGGGTGGATCCCGAGGACGATCCCCGCGAGTCCGACGACCAGCCCCGGGGTGAGCGCGCCGTTGTGGCCGACTACCTGCGCCACTACCGGCTGACGCTGGAGATGAAGTGCGAGGGCCTGGACGCCGAGCAGATGGCGCGGCGGTCGGTGCCGCCGTCGACGATGTCGCTGCTGGGACTGGTCCGACACCTGGCCCACGTCGAACGCGAGTGGCACCGCGGCTGGCTGGCAGGCCAGGAGCTTCCGCCGATGTACGTCGGCGACACCGACGATCCGGTGTTCGATGGCGCCGTGGCCGACGACGACGTGGTCGCCGAGGCATGGGCGTCGTGGCGTCGAGAGGTGGCACATGCCCAGGAGGTCATGGCTGGGTTGGATGACTTGGGGGCCACGATCGAGGTCCACGGGGACCAAGTCGAGATCCGCGAGATCCTGGTGCACATGGTCGAGGAGTACGCGCGCCACCTCGGCCACGCCGACCTCCTCCGCGAGTGCATAGACGGCCGCACCGGTCAGTGAGGCACGCCGTTCAGCGCCGCATCACCTGGTGCGTCGACGTCAGCGGCACGGTGGCCGGTGCCTCCTGTCGCCGGGATTACGATGTGTCGCGCAGCCGCGCCAGCCAGGGCAGCGACTCGCAAGCCCTCGTAGCTCAGTGGAGAGAGCATCGGTTTCCTAAACCGTGAGCGCAGGTTCGATTCCTGCCGGGGGCGCCAGCCAAATCCTGCGATTCAGCCCGATTGACATCAGGCCCACATCTCGCTCACAAGCCGAGCGCAGGTTGGTTCCTTGGGGGGCCGCCGCCACGTGCCGTCACGTCGGTGGGGTCCACTGCCAGGCGTCGGACAGCAACTCGCCGTCACCGGTGCCGTCGTCGGGCCACTGTTGGCCACCGAAGGTGAACAGGGAGCGGCCGACCGTGGTGTGCGAGAAGTCGTAGGCGAGCGCGTCCGACGGGCGTTCCGGGACCTCGATCCAGTCGGCGGAGGCGACGTCCAGCACCCAGCCGTGGGCGTACTCCATCGTGAGGCGGTCGTCGTCCAGCATCCCGGCCATGTCGCCGCCCCAGTCGCCGTCGGGACCTGGCGGGAACGGGTGCCACGTGTCGTCGGACGGGTCGAGCACGCCGCCACCGGATGCGCCGAAGTGGGAGTTGAGGTAGACGTTGCCGCCCGCCTCGAACACGTTCCATCCCCCACCGGGAGCGTCCGGCAACCTCGACCACGTCCCGTCGGGGCCAGTGCCGCGGCCACCTTGTCGCCCTCGTCCAGCGGTGACCCGAACAGCAGCAAGCGACCGTCCACATCGATGGCGCGGCGGTCGTAGGACTCCGGCAACGGATCCTCGGGCAGCTCCGTTCACACTCCGTCGCCGCCATCGGCCTCCGGGTCGAAGCGGTGGTCGGCCACCTCGCCCTGCTCCTGGCTGTCGGCCACGGCGACCACGGTCCCGTCCCAGGTCGTCAACTCGTGCCACCATCCGTCGTCGGGGATGCCGGGGAACACCTCCCACGCGTCCTCCTCGGAGTCCCATCGCAGCAGCGTGCTCCCGGACGGACACATCGGGCCACGCCGGCACTGGACGAGGGCGTGCACCATCCCGTCCACGGTCGCGACCTCGGGATCCGTGATCTCGACCGGGAGGTCCGCGATCGAGGTCCAGGTCCCCCCGGCACGATCGAACACGGCGCCATCGATGAAATACGGGTCCCCCGACCCGCCACAGTCGGCCGTCGGCGGACACAGCGCCGAGTTCCCGCCGAAGACCACCACCCGGTCGTCGTCCAACGCCGCGACACCCGCACCCATGCGTGGCGACAACGGCCCGTCGGGCAATCGCTCCCAACCACCGGTGGCCACCTCCCCGGCCCTGGCAGGTTCTGCGGCCGCGGCGGGTTCGGCGGCCGGATCGGGCGTGGGCGCACACGCCGAGGTGAGGAGCGCCGTGGATGCCGCCGCGGCCAGCACGCGAGGAAGCCAGCGCCGAGCGCCGATGCCCGCGATGAGCATCGCCACACCCACCTCCCGATCCACCTCGGTCCGTCAGACGGCACTCCGGGACCGATCGTTGCATGAGTGATGGGCCCGTGCCCGAATACGGGTCAGTCGGGCCTTGCCGCGACGCCACCAGAGGCTCTGGGCGACCGCGCGGCCGAGCTCGGGCAGACGCTGTCGCAGGCGGGACACGGCCACCTGGCCGAGGCGTGTCGCCCCCAACCCCGGGACGTCTGCGAACCGCCATCCGTGGACGCATTACGAAGAACGGAACCAGCGGTCCGCGCGGAACGGTGAGGGTGGGGCGCCTGTTGTCCTCGGTGCAACGTGTCAAGCCGCCGGCGCGGTCACCCCGCCCTGTGACCACGCCGGCACCCGGGCGGTGGGCGCGCGGGAGGCGGGGGGGCCCCGTCGGGCGGGGGGGGGGGGGGGGCGGGGGGGCCCGCCCCCCGGGCCCCGCGGCGGGGCGCCGGCGCCGACGGCCCGCTGTCGATCTCCGTCGGCGGGGCCGAGGTGCTGCGCGTGGACGTGGCCGACCTC
>JBBSMS010000052.1:0-21296 GCA_038233055.1 Nitriliruptorales bacterium | reverse complement strand
GGCAACGGGCGCGCCTCGTCGTCCGGGTCCAACCGTTCCAGTCGTCGCGACACCGACCGACGCGATCGCACCGACGAGCGCCGCTCGACCGCGTCGTCGCAGCGTCCGTCGTCGGACCGCTCGTCGTCGGACCGCTCCACGGCGGACCGCTCCACGTCGGACCGCTCCACGTCTGAGTCCTCCTCGCGCCGGTCCTCGAGCGACGATGGCGACCGTCGCCGGTCCCGGACCCGGAGCCGTGACGGGGCCACCGACCGTCGCGACACCTCACGCTCGTCCGCGGAGGCCAGCACCACTCGCAGCACGGGCTCGGACGCCGGCGAGTCGTCGCCGTCACGCGGCCGGGCCAGCGACGCCGACACCGACCGGTCGTCCGGCACCTCGTCGAGCTCGTCCGGCGGTCGCAAGCGCGCCCGGCGCAACCGTCGTCGCGGCGGTTCCTCCGACGGATCGTCGTCGAGCTCGTCCTCATCTCGCTCGTCCTCGTCCGGCTCCTCCTCGTCCGGTTCGTCGTCCGAATCGTCGTCCCGTGGGTCCACGGGCCGCGATCGGGGCTCGCGCGATTCCGGGGCGTCCGGCCGCAACGGCATCGAGCGCAGCGGCAACGACCGACGGTCAGGCTCGTCGCGGGGCCGCGGTTCGTCGGATGACGCCCGCTCGTCGCGAACCGGATCGGACGCGGCAGTACGCACCACATCACGTGGCAGCGATGCCCGCGGCGACGGCACACCGCGCCTCGACCGGCGCGTGGACGTCGAGCACCTGCCCTGATCGAGCCGGACCGTCATCGCCGGCGGCGCGCCCCTGGGGGGTGCGCCGCCGGTTTCGTCGTCGGGGCAGGAGCCGGTGGACGTCGTTCGGCCGGGCAGCGTCCGATCGCGTGCACGACCCGTCAGCCGCGCGTGCGAACGGACCGTCTGACGTCAGCCGCTGGAGCGACCCAGCAGCGCCCGGATAGCCTGGCCCAGGCCCCAGTCGAGCCATGCCCGGTCCCCACAGTGTGGACAGCGCGTCCACAACGAGCCGCGGATCGGGTTGTAGAGGAACGGCGGACGCAGCAGCGGCCACACCGAGCCGAGGTCCAACGCCGTGCGCACCCGGCAGGCACGGCAGGTCACCTCGAACGGGCGTGGCGGTGCCGACGTCGGGGCGGTGGAGAACAGGGCCTCCTTGCCGGACGCGTCCTGGCCGTGGCCGGAACGACGGGTCCGGTCGACCCGGTCGAAGGTCGACGAGGTGTGGCCGCGTGACGACGGATCAGCCATCGGCAGCCCCCAGCACGGCGTCGCGCTGCTCGTCGGTCCAGCGCGCCTTTTCCCACAGGTCGTCGGGGATCGGTTCGTCGGCCAGTTCCCGCGCGATGATGCGGTACGCCGCCGCCCCGGGCACTTGGGTCCCGCCGGCCAACAGGCTCTGGCCAGCGGCCGGCGCCTCCGCGAAGCGCACCGACTTGCGGACCGGCGCACCCACCAGCGGGAGGTCGTAGCGCGCCAACAGGTCCGCGAGGACTTCCTTGGAGTGGTTGGTGCGCCCGTCGAACATGGTCGCGATGAGGCCGCGCGGGGTCAATGAGCGGTTGGTCAGTCGCCGCACGTCGTCGATCGTCTCCAGCAACTGGGCGACGCCGCGGTGGGACAGGGTCTCGCACTGGACCGGGATCAGCACCTCGTCGGCGGCCGTGAGCGCATTGATGGTCAGCACCCCCAGCGACGGCGAGCAGTCGATCAGGACGTCGTCGTAGGAGTCGACGAGGTCGGCAAGCTCGCCTCGCAGGAGGTACTCGCGACCAGTCCGCGACAGCAGGGTCACCTCGGCCCCGGCGAGGTCGATGTTGGCCGGGGCCAGGTCGACCTCCTCGTGCTGGAGAATGGTGTCGACCAGCGCGGCCCGCCCGATCACGACGTCGTTGAGGGTCGGGTCGAGTTCGTCGGGTTCGAAGCCCAGCGAGAACGTCAGCGAGCCCTGCGGGTCACTGTCGACCACCAGCACGGCACGGCCGAGTTCCGACAGGGCGGCGGCCAACGACTGGACGGTCGTCGTCTTGCCGACGCCGCCCTTCTGGTTGGCGATGGCGCGGACGGTGGCGGTCATGGCGATCCCGGGTGGCGTGCCGACGCGGAGGTGTCGGTGGGGCGCACGATATTGGTTCCCGTCGGGACCGGCGACCTGACGCCGCCGTCATGTGGCCTCGACGCCGGAACGGCGGCGGTCTCGGCGGATCCAGCGTCCTGCCTGGGGGTCACGGCGGCGGTGGCGGTCCATCGTCGTTCGGCGGTTGCACGGCGAAGCGGAGGGTCAACAGGACCAGGCACGCCACGGCCACACCGGCCAGGCCGAACGGAATGCCCGACCCCACCACGACGGTCGACCGACCGAACCCAGTCATCATCGGCCCGAAGGCCAGCGCGGTCAGGAGGATCGGCACCACGAATGACAGGACCAGCACGGTCACCACGGTCCTGGCCCTGAACATCATCGTCGTCCCTTCGGTCGGGGGGTCGTGTTCGCCGGTCGTGGGTTCGCCGCCCTCAGCGCGACCGGTTGCCGAGCACGCCGCGCAGCATCTTCACGCCGCTGCGGACGAGCGACTTCTTGCCGTGCGGGGTCACGGCGGCGGCCATGTCCTCGATCGTCTTCCAACCGGCGGCCGAGACCATCGGCTTCTTCGGCTTGGCCTCCCCGGCCGGTGCTGACGTCGTGACCGGCGAGTCGTCGCCCGCAGCCTCCGCCGCCTCGGGGGTCTGTCCAGCCTCGGTGACCTGTTCCGTGGTCGCCTCGTCGAGGCGCGTCGCCAGCACTTCGCGGGCGGACTCACGGTCCAGTTCCTCGGCGTACTTGTCACCGAGGTCGCCCTGGCCGGCGATCTGTTGGGTCTGCTCGGCCGCCACCGGGTCCATCGTCGACCGGGGTGCGACCATCCGGGTGGCCACGGTCGGCGTCGGCGACCCGTCGGGGTCCAGCACCGTGATCAGCGCTTCGCCGGTGCCCAGGCCCTGGAGCGTGGCCCGCACGTCGTAGTGGTCGGTGGTGGGGAAGGTGTCGGCGGTGTCGGCCAGCGCCTTCTTGTCGTTGGGGGTGAACGCTCGCAGGGCGTGCTGCACCCGGTTGCCCAGTTGGGCGAGGACACCGTTGGGGAGGTCGGTCGCGTTCTGGGTGACGAAGAACACCCCGATGCCCTTGGAGCGGATCATCCGCACGGTCATCTCGACCGCGTCGAGCATCGACTTGGAGGCATCGTTGAACAGCAGGTGGGCCTCGTCGAAGAAGAATGCCAGCACGGGCTGGTCGGGATCGCCGACCTCCGGGGAGGTCTCGTAGAGCTCGGCCAGCAACCACATCATGAAGGTGGAGAAGATCTTGGGCTGGTCCTGCATGTCGGTCAGGTTCATCACCGAGATGACGCCCCGGCCGTCGCGCGTGCGCTTCAGGTCGTCGACCTCGAAGGTCGGTTCACCGAAGAAGCGCTCCGCGCCCTGGGTCTGAAGTTCCATCGCCTTGCGCAACAACACGTTCAGGGTCGAGGTCGCCATCCCGCCGTACTGGGCCTGGACCTCCTTGCCCTCGTCGCTGGTCAGGAACTTGATGACATCGACCAGGTCGACCAGGTCGTACAGCGCCAGGCCCTGCTCGTCGGCGAACTTGAACAACACCGACAGCACCGACTCCTGGGTGTCGCTGCAGTCCATCACCTTGGCCAGCAGCAACGGCCCGAACTCCACGACCGGAACCCGCAGGGCCGAGCCGATCTCACCCGAGATCGACAGCAGTTCCACCGGGTAGGCCTCGGCCGCCCATGGCAGGTCCATCCCGTCCATGCGCTCGTCGATCTTCGGATGGCCGCCGGACGGCACCGCCAACCCGGTCAGGTCGCCCTTGAGGTCGGCGAGGAACACCGGCACCCCGGCATCGGACAACTCCTCGGCCATCACCTGCAGCGACTTGGTCTTGCCGGTCCCGGTGGCGCCGGCGATCAGGCCGTGCTTGTTGAGCGACGCCAGCGGCGCCTGCACCGTGACCGTGTTGACCGTCGACTCGAGGTCACCCGCCAACGGCCGCCCGAACGTGATCGACGGCTCCTCGAATCCGTAGCCCTTGGTCAAGGTCGCCTGCAACGCCGGGTCCACGGCGGTCGCCGGTGCCTCGTCCGCCGGCGGATCCTCGATCGCCGGCCCCTCCGTCTCCCCCGGCCCCGGTTCCAACGCCGCGCCCTCCCCACCGTCGGCCGCCACGGCCCCGCCCGCATCGCGCCGCGGGGCCGTGGCCTCATCGCTCGGCACGGCCCCGCCC
The DNA here is from genome assembly GCA_038233055.1 of Nitriliruptorales bacterium. Taxonomy (GTDB): domain Bacteria; phylum Actinomycetota; class Nitriliruptoria; order Nitriliruptorales; family Nitriliruptoraceae; genus Salsipaludibacter. The sequence goes on along the minus strand of JBBSMS010000052.1, from coordinate 17,009 downwards.
GCATCGGTCGCCGCGACCCCGGTCTCATCGGTGGGCGCGGCCCCGTCCTCCTCGGTGGGCGCGGCCCCGTCCTCCGGATCGCCAGCAACGGTCGTCTCGGTCGACGTCTCGTCCGTCGAATCGGTCATCAACATCTCCACGTGGGTCTCCGCCCGCAGGCTAGTCCCACCCCCTCGCCCCCCGTCCCGCTGCGCCCGTCCCTGCCGCCCGCCCCCCGCCCGATGCCGTCACCGCCAATCGATGCCGTCACCCCAACCCAACTGGGCGTGGTTTCGGCCATATGTGGCCGAAATCACGCCCACTTGCCAAGAGGTGGTCGAACCTTGCCGGGATGCCATCGATGAAGGATCCCACGCGCCGCCCGGAGTCCCCACGTCACGGAGAACCCCACCGGCCCCTGGCCCACTGCCGCCCGCACTCGACCGACCGCGAGGTGGAAATCCCTCCCCCACGAACGCCCGTCACCGCCGAGCCGAGCGAGCCGCGTGGGGACCGTGTTCGGGTGAGGGCGGCCTCAAGCGCAGCGCAGCCGCCGAGCGCTGTCTCTCCCACCCCAAGCGACCTGCGGCGAGCAGCAAGGGCCGCGCGAAGCCGAGCGCGGCCCCGCGGGGCGACTGGTCAGAGGACGAACCTCAGAGCGCGCGCCCGAGCGAAGAACGATGTGAACACGAACGTCAGAGCAGTCCGAGCTTCGCTGCCTCTGCGACTGCACCGGCACGGTTGCGGACACCAAGCTTGTCGTAGAGCTCCTGCGCGTACGCCTTGACCGTCCGCTCCGTCACGCCCAACTGGGCGCCGATCTCGGCGTTCGTCATGCCCTCCGCCATCAGCTCCAGCACCTGCTGCTGGCGTGGGGACAGGTGCGGGCCGGTTTCGATCTTCGGCACCTCGAGGACCTCGGTGGTCTCCTCGCCCTTGGAGGCGGCGGCCGGGTCCTCGAACACACCGGCCAGCGGCCCGAACGCGACCTTGTCGCCGTGCTCCAGCACGGTCGGACCGGTCAGGTCCTCCTGGTTGACGCTGGTGCCACCGGAGGACCCGAGGTCGGTGATGATGACCGCACCCGCCTCCTTGCGCACCGAGGCGTGCACGCGGGAGATGCGGGGATCGCTCAGCACGTAGGCGTTGTCGGTGCGACGGCCGAGGGTGGCCTCGTCCTGGTCCAGCCGGATGACCGTTCCGGCCAGGGCACCTTCGCTGAAGTGGATGGTGGGCACGGGCACGATCTTGCTGGCCTTGCGCACGGGCGGCACGTCGGACACTTGCTACTCCTCGGTCGGCCGGGGTGCGGCCCCCGACGATCGGCTCCAACACTACAGGTTGCCGGGTCCTCGGCGGGGTGGGACGACGGGGTCGGCCGGAAGCCGGTGACGCCGCCCACGACGCGTCCACGGGCACCCGGCGGGGCGTTCAGCCCGGACGGCGTTCGCGCAGCGCCTCGACGGCCGCGGCCGGGCTGGTGGCATCGCCCAGGTCCTGGTCCTTGGCCTCGCCGTGGTAGTCCGACCCGGCGGTCACCACCAGCCCCAGCCCGTTCGCGAGGTCGTTGTAGGTCCGGCGCTGCTCGTCGGTGTGGTCCGGGTGGTCGGCCTCGATGCCAACCATGCCCGCCGCGGCCATGGCCTCGATCACCGCGTCGTCCATGACCTCACCGGTGCGACTGCCGAACAAGCCGGGATGGGCGAGCACGGCCACGCCACCGGCTCCGATCAGCAGTTCGACGGCTCGCACCGGGTGGACCGCATGCTTGGGGACGTTGGCCGGTCCACCGTCGGCGAGGTAGTCGTCGAAGACGGCCTGTGTCGTGGCGACGACCCCGGTCTCGACGACGGCCTTGGCGATGTGGGGACGTCCGACCGGCGCGCCCCCGGCCAGTTCGAGCACCCGGTCCATCGAGACGGGCACGTCCAGGCCGTGGAACTTCGCGACGATGTCCTCGGCCCGACGCAGGCGCTCGTTGCGCAACCGGTCCATCTCCGCCGCCAACGCGTCGTCCGCGGGGTCGGTCCAGTACCCCAGCACGTGGACCGAGGTGGCGTCCAGTTCGGCCGAGAACTCCGTCCCGGGGACGATCTCCAGGTCGTCGCCCGCGGCCATCCGCGCCTCGTCGACGGCCGCCATCGTGTCATGGTCGGTGACGGCGATGCCGTCGAGTCCGAGCGCACGGGCGCGGGCGACGTTGTCGACGACGCTGGTCGTGCCGTCGCTGGCAGTCGAGTGGGTGTGCAGGTCGTAGCCGGACACGCGGGTCCTTCCGGAGGGCCGACGGGTCCCGCCACGCTACGTGGTCGCGGCCCCGATCGGGCTGCAGGGCCTCGCACTATCCTCGGCGGTCGAGGTCGACCCGCCCGCCGTCGGGGTCCGGCCTCCCGGTGGCCGCCGTCGGCCGCCGCACCGCCTCGACGACCGGGACGCCACCATGACGATCGAACTGCTGTCCGCGATGGCCTTCGACGCCCAGACCTTCGACACGGAGGGCCTGCCTGACCCGATCCTGAAGGTGGTCGGCGAACTGCCGGGTTCGACCCGCCCGTTCCACATCAACCGGGTCTACCAGGCCGCCCAGGGCACCTACGAGGAATCCATCCTGATCGTGGACCCCGACGACGTGGTCGTGTGGCAGCGCCCGTGGGCCTTCATCGAGATGCGCGGCGAGATGTTCGAGGACCTGTTCCGCGACACGGTCCGGACCCCGATCCAGATCGCCTCATCGGACGAACACCACCTGGTGTTCCTGATCGACGGCACCGAGGTCGGGCGCGTCCCCGTCTACGTCGACGCCCAGCAGTCCGCCACGGCACTGGGCGTCGTCGGTGACGCAGCCGAGGTGGCGCTGAAGAAGGGGTCGATCGCCTGGGTGACCATCCCCCAACCCGCCGGCGGGACCGCCACACGGCCGATGTGGTACGTCCAGCAGGGCCGCAGCCTGTTCGTCATCAAGGGCGGCACCGAACAGGAACTGCCCAACCTCGAACAGGTCCCGTCGGTGGACGTGGTGGTCAAGTCCAAGGACGTCAAGGCGTCGCTGGGGACCATGAAGGCCGATGTCCGCGTGGTGGACAACGACTCCGACGAGTTCGAGAAGATCGCGGCGATGGGGATCGCGAACCGACTCAACGCCAGTGACGGGGTCCGGGCGGCGGATCGGTGGCGCAGCGACTGCACGATGGTCGAACTGACGCTCCAGGGCTGACCACACCGCTGCGGCAGTCGCCGAAGCGACCGGTCACCTACCCGCGGAGGCGCTCAACCCGCCCGTGCGGGGCGACGTGACGTTCTCGCCGGCGTCGGCGCAGCAGCCACACGCCCAGCAGGACGACCAGGACCAGGACGGCGACGCCGATCGCGGTCAGGACCCACCCGCCCACCAGGTTCGGTGCCTCGGCCGTCACGCGGGCCTCGACCACCTCACCCGGTGCCAGTTGCCACGTGGCGGTGCTGCCCCGGACCACGTCCGCGTTGTGCTCGACGATGTCGCCCGGCAGGACGACGGTGAACGTGGCCGCGAACGCGTCGGGGTCGGCGGCCAGGGCGGCGAGGTCCTCGGCATCGGCGAAGCCGGGCCCCTCGACGCCCGTCGACGACGGCAGCCACACCCCGACCGTGGCGTCCAGTTCGGTGCTGCCGTCGTCGCCCACCACCAGGTCGACGGACTCGACCAGGCGAGGATCGTCGTCCGTCAACCCGTCGCGCAGGTCGGCGACCCGGTCCGCGAGTTGCCCCGGGTCGTCGAAGGTGGCGGTGACGGCGATCCGCTCGCCGACGTCGAGCGCCGTCCGGGTGACCTCCCAGCCGTCCACCGCCGGCGGGGCGGGGTCGAAGCCGGTGACCGTCAGGACATCGAGCAACTCCTGGTCGAGGTCGACGTCCAGGGTGACCACGCCATGGCCGGACGCTTCGACCTCGACACGCGTGTCGACACCCATGCGGCACCCGGCCACCGCCATCGACAGCGCGACCGCCAGCACCGCGACCCGCACGACCCGGACGGACCGGACGGGCCGCACCGGCTGCCGGCACCGACGGCGATGGTCCGACCTCGACGTGGCCGCGGTGGACGGAACGGCGCGATCCATGGGTCCTCGACGACGATCGGTGGTGGGAGGGTGCGGCCACGCGTGGCCGGGTCGCGGGGGCGGGCTGCGGGGACGGTCCGGTTCGACCGGGGATCCGTCCGGCGGGGCGGCCAGCACGATAGCGAGGACGGGGCCGCAGACGCATGGCCGATACCATTCACGGCGCACTCCCCATCCGTGAAGGTCGTGGTCGGGACCCGTCGGTCCCGGTCTGCGATCCCCGCCGCAGAAGGTCGTCAGCCGTGCCCACCGAGGAACAGGTCCGCCACCAGCTCAGCCTCGTCGACGATCCCGAGATCGGCAAGCCGATCACCGAACTCGGCATGGTCGAGGCGATCGCCATCGAGGGCAGCCGGGTCGGGGTCAAGGTCAAGCTGACCATCCCGGGGTGCCCGCTCAAGGACACCATCACCCGCGAGGTGACCGCCGCGGTCGGCGCCCTCGACGACGTCGACGACGTCCAGGTGGCCTTCGGGTCGATGGACGAGGCCGAGCGCTCCAGCCTCTCGACCCAACTGCGTGCCGAGCGCGGTGCCGGCAACGCCGAGATGTCGATCCCGTTCGCCGAGGCCGGCTCCAAGACCCGGGTCATCGCCATCGCGTCGGGCAAGGGCGGGGTCGGCAAGTCGTCCATCACGGCCAACCTCGCCGTCGCCCTGGCCCGAAAGGGCCACGAGGTCGGCATCCTCGACGCCGACATCTGGGGCTACTCGATCCCGCGCATGATGGGTGCCCAGGGTCGCCCGGTCGCGTTCGAGGGCATGGTCATGCCGCTGCAGGCGCACGGCGTCAAGCTGATCTCGATCGGCTTCTTCACCGACCCGGACCGCTCGGTCATCTGGCGTGGCCCGATGCTGCACCGGGCGCTGCAGCAGTTCCTGGCCGACGTCTACTGGGGCGAACTCGACTTCCTCCTGCTGGACCTGCCGCCGGGCACCGGCGACGTCGCCATCTCGTTGGCACAGATGCTGCCGAACGCCGAGATGCTGGTGGTCACGACCCCGCAGCCTGCGGCCCAGAAGGTGGCACTGCGGGCCGGCAAGGCCACCGAGGAGACCGGCATGAACGTGGTCGGTGTGGTCGAGAACATGACCGGGTTCACCGATCCGGCGACCGGCACGGTCCACGAGATCTTCGGGTCTGGCGGTGGCCAGTTGCTGGCCGACGAACTGGACACCGACCTGATCGCCCGCATCCCGATCGACCCACGCCTGCGGGCCGGGTCCGACGAGGGCACGCCGATCACGATCAGCGAGCCCGACGCCCCGGTCAGCCGCGAGATCATCAAGGTCGCCGACGCGCTGCTGGCCCTGGCACCGTCCACGGTCGTCGGGCGATCGCTGCCGCTCAACGTCTGAGGTCGTTCGAACCAGACCCTCGGGTCGGACGAACGATGATCGAACCCGGTCAGGTGCGCCGGTAGCGCCGGGCGAGGTCAGCCACTCCCCGCCAGGTGACGGCCGACAGGGCACCGATGCCGAACCCGGCGAGGATGTCGCTGGGGTGGTGCGCGCCGACGTAGATGCGCGACCAGCCCACCCACAGGGCGGATCCGACCCCGCTGGCGAATCCCACCGGACCGCTGTCGGCGACGATCGTGCCGACCGCGGCGGCCACCGAGGTGTGTCCGGACGGCCACGACGACCCCATCGGCGGGTGGACCAACAGCTCCCCCAGGCCACCCTGGTACGGGCGGTCGCGGTCCAGCAGTGGCTTGACGCCCTGGGCGAGCCCCCAGGCGACCGCGCCCGACCCGAGCACGTCCAGCGCGGCCCGGCGGCGCCCGGTCAGCGCCAATGCCAGGGCCGACCCGACCATGCCGTAGACCGACCCGATGTCGGTCGTCGCTGCCACGACCCGGTCGACGCCGGTGCCCCGAGGTCGACGCCACCGCAGGCCGAGCACGTCGTCGAGCCGGGCCAACCCGCGTTCCGACGACGCGCCGTGGCGCACCACCTTCCAACTACCCGCCACGATCCCCACTGCGGCCGTCGCCAGGACGGCCGACGAGGTCGCTCGTCGGCGACCGGTGCCGTCGGTCACGTCGCCTCCATGTCGATCGGCGGCGAACGGTCGGACGCCCGCGGGCGCTCCTCGCCAAGGCCACGCAGTGGCCTGGTCACGTCGTCCCGGGCGCCACGGAGCTCCTGGCGCAGCGACCGCAGTTCCTCCTCCAGGTCCTCCATGTCGGCGGCCCGACGCAGGTCGTCGAGCGACGAACTGGCCGAGGCGCGGAACTTGCGCAGCCACACGGCCGCCTCGCGGGCGAGCTCCGGCAGGCGCTCGGGGCCGAACACGACCAGCGCCACGACGGCGATCACGAGCATCTCCTGGAACCCGAAGCTGTCGAACACTGGTCCCCCTGGGGTGGCCCGGCACGGTCGTCGTGCCGATCGGTGCGTGGGCGAGGTGGTGCCGTCAGGGTCCGGTTCCGGGCCTACTCGTCGAGTTCGCCCAGCATCACCTCGACGGTAGCTTCCTCGCCGTCGCGAACGTAGACCACTTCGACGGTCTCGTCGGGCCGGTGGCCGCGCACGGCCGCGACGAGGTCGGTGACGCTCCGGACGTCGCGGTCCCCGAGGCGAACGATGACGTCGTCGACCCGGATGCCGGCGTCCTCGGCGCCCGAGTCCGCCGACACGCTCGACACCATGGCCCCCTGATCCTCGTCCAGGTCCAGTCGCGTCGCGATGGCCGGCGTGACGTCGACGCCACTGACGCCGAGCAGGGCGTGGCGCACCTCACCGGTCTCGATCAGTTGCTCGGCGGTGGCGATCGCCTGGGAGGTCGGGATGGCGAATCCGACGCCCTGGGAACCGCCGGACCCGGACAGGATCGCGGTGTTGATGCCGAGCAGGCGTCCCTGGCGGTCCACCAGCGCACCTCCGGAGTTTCCGGGGTTGATGGCGGCGTCGGTCTGGATGACCGCCGGCACGACCTGCACCTGGTCGTCGCCGGGCACCGTGATGTCACGGCCGACGGCCGAGATCACCCCGGCCGTGACCGAGGCGTCGAGGCCGAACGGGGAGCCGATCGCGATCGCGGTCTCGCCGACCGCTGGCGATTCCTCGCGCAGGGAGATGGCGGGCATGCCACTGGTCTCGATCTTGACCACGGCCAGGTCGGACAGGGGGTCGGTCCCGATCAGTTCGGCCGTGAACTCCTCGCCGGACGCGAGCTTGACCCGCAGGGCGTCCGCGACCTCGACCACGTGGTTGTTGGTGATGATGTAGCCGTCCGAGGAGTAGATGACCCCGGAGCCCAAACCCAGTTCCTCCTCCGCGCCGGCACTGCCACCGAGGATGTCGATCCGCACGACCGACGGCGTGACGGCCGCGGCCACGGTCGACACGACCGTGGCGTCGTCACCCTGGACCTCGATCGTGGGTGCCTGGACCGGCTCGTCCGGGGCGGCCTCGGCGACGGGAGCCGGGTCGAGCGCATCGGTGGCAGCCAGCGTGCCGAGCGTGCCGAGGCCGGCGCCCAGCAGTGCCGCCAGGAACACGAGGAGCCCGCGTCCGCGGGTCGACTTCGTGGCGGCCGGCGCGGCGACGGTTCCGGTGGTGTCGGGCGGCCGGACCGATCCGGCCGGCGAGCCCGGGCCGGCGTTGCCGGCGTTCCAACCGGTGGGCGGAGCCAGGGGGCGCGGCGCACCGTTGGACTCCGGCGCGCCGGGAGCCGGGGGTGGCGCGGCGGGCGTCGGCGGTCGGACCTGCACGGGCCCGGACGAGGGATCGGCCGTCACGCGCACGCGCCCGGGACGGTCGGGGACGCGCCACGGAGAGTTCGCGCCGGCGTCCGCATCCGGCCCGGCCCCGGGCGCGGAGGCGTCGTTCGACCCACGCGCTGGCGGCGCCGTGGCGGCGTCGGGCGCCGGCCCGTCGGGATCGTGGGAAGTCATCTGGCACACCTTCGTCGTGGCTGCCAAGGTACCGGGGGGCAGGAAGCCCCCGACCGGCCCCCGGACGAGCCTGCGACCCGTCCGGACCCCACGCCGGGGCACGACTGGCGGTGGGGGTGTGCGCGGGTCCGGGCGACTACCGTGGCAACCGACCGGGAGGGTCGAGCCCCATGGACGTGACCGCGCTGCAGACCACCATCCACCCCGAGGACGACGTCCTGGCGGCCGTTCGGGCGCGGGTCGGCCAGACGGTCAGCGTGCCCGACGCGGGTGTCAGCGCGTTGTTGTCCCACCTCGCCGACCAGCGCGGTGTCCGCCACGCGGTCCTGCTCGGAACGGCCGGCGGCGTCACCGCCGCGTGGCTGTTGGATGGCATGGACCCGCGCGGGATCGTGACCTGCATCGAGCCCGACACGCGTCGGCACGCCCTGATGGGCGATTCCGTGGCCGAGTTGGGGATCGCGGACCACATCCGGCTCATCAACGGCCACCCCGACGAGACCTCGGAGCGCCTCAGCGACGGCAACTACGACCTGGCCGTGGTGCAACTGGACGAACCGACCGTGGAACTGGTCGCGATCGCGGCACGGCTGTTGCGCGTCGGTGGCATGGTCGTGGTCCGCCACGCCAGTGCCGGCGCCGACGAGGTGGCCAGGGTGCTGGCCGGCACGCCGTGGTCCCAGCCGGTCGTGTTGTCGGACGGCCAGGGCACGGTCCTCGCCCAACGCGACCGCGACCCCGAGTAGGTCCACGCAGCAGGGGAAACAGCCATGGCGCCGTCCCGAGCGGGGACCGCCGCGCGGCAGGGGGGTCGCAGTCGCCTAGAAGAACCGCAACTTGGCGGCGAACTCGGCGGCGGGGGCCAGGATGACGGCGAGGTAGAACATCCCGGTGGAGGCCTGGATCGAGCGACCACCCTCGTTGGCCAACTTGAGGTTGAAGCCGGCGATGACGGCGATCAGGGCCATCACCCCGAAGCCGATCAGCAGCGTCATGTTCTCGACGGACAGCAGCGGTGAGATGGTCGACGCGCAGGCCGCCAGCGACGCCCCGCTCAGGCCGACACAGGGCGGCGGGTTCTGGGCCGACAGGCCGACGGCCACGAACCCGGCCACCACCGCCACCACGTTGACCCGGGCGATCCAGACCATGGACTCGTTGGAGAGCCGCCGTTCCACGAGATACCAGTGGCCGAGGATCATCCCGTCCCAGATCGCGCCCAGCAGGACGGCGCCCAGTGCCACCTCCACGACCCCGATCGGCCAGCTCCCCGCACCGGCCGCGAGGGTGCGGAGCCCGGCGAACAGGACCAGCGTCGCGATCCCGACCACCGTTGCGGCGATCCCGAGCAGCCGACCGATGACGGGAGCCAGCGGCACGGCCAGGGCGACCACGGCCAGCCCGGCCAGGATCGCGGTCGAACCGACGCCGCGCCCGGTCCACCCGGCCAGCGTCGCAGCCCGGTCCGACGTGGCCGCCACCGTGGCCAGGGGCAGGTCCAGCGCCGCCCATGCGCCCCACGCCATCAGGGCGAGGGTGGCCGTCAACAGCATCTCGTAACCGTGGCGGACCCGACCCCAGGTGGGCGCGAACCAGGTGAAGACCAGGCCGCCGACCGCCGTTTCGGTCAGGATCAGGGCCAGGACACCCGCGGGCACATCCATCGGGTCGGTCCTCCACATGACGACGGTGCCGAAGGTCGGCACCGGATCCGACAGGGTGCCACCCGGACCGCCGGGACGCGAACCATGACGCCGGCGCCACGGCGGGGCCGAGGGCATGGTGAACCGCGGCGCCCCCGGCGTGGCGGACGGACGATCCGCGTCTGGATCGGCCCTGGCCTGCCCGGGGTCAGGCGGTTTCCCACAGCCAGTCGACCAGGGTCCGCGCCGGGATTCCGGTCGCCCCCTTGGGGATGTGGCCGTCGTGCACCTGGTCATCGTTGAACGACGGGCCGGCGATGTCGAGGTGGGCCCACGGCACGCCGTCCGGGACGAACTCCTGCAGGAACAGCGCCGCGCGGATGGCGCCGGCCCCGTCGCCGCCGACGTTGCGGATGTCGGCGACCTCGCTCTTCAGTTGCGGCCCGTACTGCTCGTCGGCCAGCGGGAGCCGCCACAACGGCTCGGCGGCGCGGTCGGCTGCGTCGAGCAGTTCGTCGACCAGGCCGTCGTCGTTGCCGAACAGCGCCGCGACCCGCGGTCCCAGCGCCACCAGCGCGGCACCGGTCAGGGTCGCGACATCGACCAGGGCATCGACGGCGGGCTCCAGTTCGGCGCTCCAGGCCAGGGCGTCGGCCATGACCAATCGTCCCTCGGCGTCGGTGTTGAGGACCTCGACGGTCGTCCCGCCGAACATGGTGATGACGTCACCGGGACGGGTCGCGATGCCACCCGGCATGTTCTCGGCGAAGCAGAGCATTCCGGTCAGGTTCACGGCCAACCCGCCCTGGGCGGCCGCGCGCACGGCGGCCAGCACCGTGGCGGACCCGGCCATGTCGATCTTCATGAACTGCATCGACTTCGGGGACTTGAGCGACAGGCCCCCGGAGTCGAACGTGATCCCCTTGCCGACCATCGCGACGTGGCGGGTGGCCCCCTCCGGCCGGTACCGCACCTGGACGAAGCGGGCCTCCTCGGACGACCCCGCCGACACCGAGAGGTGGCCGCCGAATCCGTGCTCGACGAGGTCGGCCTCGTCCCACACCTCGACGTCGACCGGCAGGTCCGCGAACAGGTCGACGACCCGGTTGGCCAGCGCCGGCGGTCGCTTGGCGCCTGCCGGCGTGTTGCCGAGATCGCGTACGAGCATGGTGGCATCGGCACTGATTCGACCACGCTCGATGCCGGCGCCGACCACGTCGCCGTCGCCCCCGACCAGCGTCACGGTGTCGAGCCGTCGCGTGTCCTCGTCGGTCTTGTGCTCGCGGTAGGCATAGGTCGCCAGTTCGGTGCCTTCGACCACCGCCCGCACGGCCATGCCCGGGTCGCCCACGTCCACCGTGTGCAGCGTGGTGGCCAGCGTCACGCGACGACTGGCTGCCCGGGCCGCCACGGCACTGCCGATGCGGATGGCGTCGGCGTCGACGTCGTCTGCGGGGCCCAGTCCCACCAGCACCAGCATCCCGCACGCCAGGCCACCCCCAGCCGGGACCAGCACCTGCGATCCTCGCGACCCGTCCATCCCGACCGCGTGGCAGAGGTCGACCAAGTCGACGCCAAGGCGGTGCGCGACGGTCTCGCCCACGGCCTCCACGACCAGGTCGTCGCCATCATCGCCCTCAGTGGTGACGCCCACGACGAGCACGTCGGCGTCGGCATCACCCGCGCTGGTGTCGGCATGGTGGAAGGTGGGCACGGGGCGACCGTTCGACAGGGACAGTGGGGCTGGACCGTGGGGTGCACGTACCTCGATCAGGCTAGGGCGTGTCTCCCGAATTCACTTGGCATTCGGTTGCTGCTGGCGTGTCACCCGGGATCGTGCGCGACGTACGCTCCCGGCATGGAACCCGACGATCCCGCCCCCGACGACGACCCGACGGTGGTCGGCGAGCGCCGGTCCGCGGCTCCGGACGGCGACGGCGCGCGGACCGACGACGCCGTCCCGGACGACCACGTGGACATGCCGGTGACCGACGTCGATGCGACTGGCCGGGTCGTCCCGATCGACCTGCGCGACTACGTGCTGTTCAGCACGGGCTCCGCCACTCGCGTGCGGACGCTCGCGACGGACGTGCTGGCGCTGGACCAGTGGTGCATCGAACCGCAGCAGTCCACGGGCGTGCTGCAGTACCCGGACGGCGATGTGATCTACACCGTCATCGGCGGACGCTCGTGGTTCGTCACGGAGCAGGGCGAGGTCGGCCTCGATCCGCTCGGCTCACTGCTGGTCCCGGCCGGGACGGTCCACGGCATCGACAACCGTGGTTCGGACCCGTTGATCCTGGTGGGGGCCATGGCGCCGCCCGACGCCCTGGCCGTGGAGGAACCCGCGGATCCCGCCGGGCTGGCGGTGCGCGACGACGCGCAGTACGGGCGGCTCGGGCGGGCCCTGTCAGAGCGGTTCGGGCGCCTGCTCGGACGCTGACGGCCCCGGACGACCAGCGGGCCGACGTCGCCCTACGCGCCGATCTCGGCCGCGAACTCACGGGTCTTGACGATCCGCTGGTCCAACGAGCCACGCGCGACCATGCGGCCGCCATGGCGGACCACGACCTCGCACATGAGTCGTTGCGAACTGACCTGGGCCACCGTCGCGATCAACTGGATCTCGGCCCCGAGCGGCACCGGCGCGCGTTGGGTCAGGTCGAGGTGGTGCCCGACCCCCTCCTCACCGGCCTCGAGGTGCTCGACGAGCAGGTTGCGACAGACCTGTTCCATGTGGCCCACCAGTGCCTGGGTCCCGTAGACCGGGTGGATCACGTCACCGTCGACCATGGCGGCCATGTCGCTGGTCACGGTCACGTCGAGGGACTCGGTGGCCCCACGTGGTGGTCCTGGTTGCATCGTCCCACTCCTGCCGGGGCCGTCAACCTACCCGGCCGGGACGCCGTCACGAACCCGACCTCGAGGCCCCGTCAGCGCTCCTCGGGACGCAGTTCCCGGACGTTGAAGGAGCCGTCCAGGCCGTCACCGCCGACCAGGTTCAGGTCCAGCGACGCCGACACGCGCTCGTCGACCGATCCGACCTCCAGGCGCCCGCTGGTGGCCCGGACCTGGCGGCCGTCCCAGCGCACGTCCACGACCACGCCCTCGGTCACGGCATCGCAGTCGAGGTCACAGGCGACGTCGACCACGTCGACGGTCTCGCCCGCCACCAGCACGGCCGGATTCTCGACGACCATCGCGACGGTCATCCCATCGATCGTGCGGGCCGACCAGCACACGTCCTGGTCGATCTCGATGCCGGGATCGCAGTCGCCGAACACCACGTCCGGGACACCTTCGGAGATGGCCACGCGCGACCCGCCGAGCGTGCCGGTGACCTGAACGCCGTCGTCGCTGGCCTCGGCCTGACGGTGGGCGACGGACGCGGTGGCGCACCCCGACAGGACCAGCGCCAACCCCAGGACAGGGGCCAGCACGGTCGCGCGGAACGATCGCGCGGTCGAGCGGCGTGGGTCGGGCATCGCGGCTCAGCCCCCGACCCGGTCGGAGCGCGCGGCATCCTCGGCCACCGCGGCCAGGCGGCGCAGGCTGGTGGCGAAGATGCGGCGGATCACCGGCAGCGCGATCCGGGCACCGGCGTCGCCCAGCGCGCCCAGGGGCGCCTCGATCTCCTCCCACCACACCAGCCGGGTGCCCGGCCCCTCGGTGGCAAGTTCGAAGGCGCCGACCCCGCGGATGACCCGACCGAGGTGGGTCGCCTCGAGCCGGTTCGGGGGGTCCCACCCGGTCACGCGCATCACGTCCAGCACGGGCAGGCCGAGCAACGAGGTCGGCACGTGGATGGTCACCCCCTGCCCCTCGCGGTGCGGCGTCACGACCTCCACGTGCTTGGCGTCCAGCATCCACTCGGACTGGCGCTCCCAGTCCACGAGCACGTCCCAGACCACACCGACCGGGGCGGCGACGTGGCGCTCGACCTCGAGGCGCATGGTGGGTTCCTGACGGGACGACGGACATGCCATCGTATGCCGCCCCGGGCCACCCTCTCCTCGCGCCGGGGACCAGGTCCGGGCGGGTGCGGGACCGTCGGAGGTACCGGGCCGGCGGCTACCATCTTCCCCGTCGCCCGCGAACCGGTCCACCGCCGCGGCCGTCCTCGCCGACGGTCGCCGCGCCGCCACCGAGGTCCGGTGCCGTTTCCCCGGACCGGTGTGGCATCCGCGCCCCCGCCGCGGTCGACCTCCATCCTTCCACGCCTGCCCATCGAGCGAGCATGTTTGCTTCCGTCAACGACGTCACCCTGCACTACCGCAGCGAGGGCGAGGGCCCACCGGTGGTCTTCCTCCACGGCCTGGGGGGCGTCGCCAACATCTGGCACGGGGTGATGGCCGCGATGGTGCAACACCACCACTGCATCGCCGTGGACCTGCGGGGCCACGGGCGCAGTGGCGACACGGGCCGGTTCAGCATCGAGGGCTTCGCCAAGGACGTCGAGCTGCTGGTCCGCCACCTCGAACTGCCGGCCGTGACCCTGGTCGGGCACTCGATGGGTTCGCTGGTGGCCCAGCACCTCGCACACCGGCGCCAGGACCTGGTCAGCCGACTGGTGCTGGTCGGCGCGATCAGCCAGTTCGAACCGGCCACCTCCGACGCCTACCGGACCCGGGCCGACAAGGTGGATGCCGACGGCCTCGAGCCGTTGGTCGACGACTGGCTGGCCGGTGCCGTGAGCCCGCAGACCCACGCCCTGCAGTCGGGCGCGACCGGCCTGTTGCGCGAGATGTTCCTCCGCAACGACCCGGCGTCGTACGCCAAGGCGACCCGTGCCCTGGCCGAGGCCCCGTCGATCCGGCGCGACGAACTGGGCCAGCCGACCCTGATCATGACCGGCACCCACGACCGCTCGACGCCGCTGGCGATGTCGGAAGAACTGCACCGCTCGATCCCGGTCAGCCGGGTGGAGGTGCTGCCGGACGTGGCGCACTGGTCGCCGGTGGAAGACCCGGGCCGCATCGCGGCCTCGATCCTGGAGTTCCTGACCTGAACCCTCCCGACGTGCCCGCGCAGGCCGGGACCGCACAGGTGGCCCTGCCGGCGTGGTCGCGGGAGCAGGTTCACCGGACCCTGGTGCTGCCGGCGCTGGACGAGGTCGACGCGGCGCCGGGACTGGCCGCCCTGGCACGCGAGGCCACCGACGTGGTCGATCGCGTCGTGGTCGTCGACGGTGGCTCGACCGACGGCACGCCGGCCGCTGCCCGCGCCGCCGGGCTCGAGGTCATCGACGCCACCAGCCGTCCACCCGGCGGTCCCGTGCTGGGCAAGGGCGACTCGGTCTGGCGCGTCGCGGACCTGGAGACCGACGTGCTGGTGTTCCGCGACGCGGACGTGCGCGGCGTCGGGCCGGCCGACATCGACGCGTTGGCCATCGCGGTCGAAGGCGCCGGCATCGCTTTGGCCAAGGGACGCTTCACCCGCCTGCAGTTCGCCGACGGCCCGCCGCGGCCGGTGTCGGGTCGCATCACGACCTTCGTCGCCGAGCCGTTGCTGGCGCTGGTCGCACCGGCCGTTGCCCACCTCCCCGAGCCGTTGTCGGGGCAGTTCGCGATCCGCCGCGAGGTCCTGGAGCGACTGCCCGTGGTGACCCGGTACGGACTGGACGTTGGGCTGGTGCTGGACGTGGCATCGACCTGCGGCACGGACGCGATCGCCAGCGTCGACGTGGGATCGCTGACCCATCGTTGGAAGTCGGACGCGTCGCTGGTCCCCATGGCCCATGACGTGGCAGCCACGATCTTGGGCCGTCACGACGCCCCCGCTGCACGCACCGACGGCACCGACGACGCCGTCCTCAAACGACTGGCGTGTGCCGGACCGGACGGGCCGCTGGTCGTGCGGCCGCCGCGTCGGGCCTGGACCGACCGGGCACGTCGGACCTGACCACCCGCCCTCCCGTTTCGCCCCGACCATCCCGCTCCCGACCCGAGGCCCCGGCATGCATCCCTGGCTGTCCGACACCGGCGCGACCCTGATGGGCATCGTCAACGTCAACCCGGACTCGTTCTCGGACCCCCGGGCGGGTGAGGCCGACGTCGACGAGCGCCTGGCCGCGTCCCGCGCGCTGGTTGCCGACGGGGCGGCGGTGGTGGACCTGGGTGCCCAGTCGGCGGCCACCCACCTGCCGGTGGTCGACCCGGCCGACGAGGTCGCGGGGCTGGTCCCGCTGGTGTCCGCGCTGGTCGCCGACGACGTGACCGTCAGCGTCGACACCTACAAGCCCGCCGTCGCCCAGGCGGTGCTGGCGGCCGGTGCCCACGTCCTCAACGACTACTCCGGGCTCGAACACCCGGAGGTGGTCGAACTGGTGGCCGACCACGATGCCTGGTACGTGCTGACCCACAACCGTGGCCGCCCCAAGCAACGCCTGACGGAACCGGCTCGCTACGACGACGTGACCGCTGACGTCGTGGCGTTCTTCACCGAACAGTTGCCCCGGCTGGAGGCGCTGGGCCTGTCGCCGGACCGGGTCCTGCTCGACCCGGGCGTGGACCTGTCCAAGACCCCGCGCCAGACCCTGGACGTCCTGCGCGAGGTGGACCGGCTGGCCGCGGCCTTCGACCAGCCCCAGTTGTGGGCGATCTCCCGCAAGGACGTGCTGGGCGTGGCGACCGGTCGCCCCCCGGCCGAGCGTGACCCCGCGACCCTGGCGGTGGTCGACTGGTTCGCCGATCGCCCGCGCACGCTCCTGCGGGTCCACGACGTCGCCGGGGCCAGCGACTACCTCGCCATGCGCGCCCTGTTGACCGCCCGCGCGGACCTCGGCGACCACGACCTGCTGGACCCCGCGCTGTATCGCCAGGCACCCCCGGCCTGACCCGACACGACGACGACCCCGGTCGCGTGCAGACCGGGGCGATCGTGGACGGGTCAAGCCGGCGTGGGTCAGCTCGGACCACCGAAGGGACGGGGCCGATCGGACACTGTCCGTTCGGCCATCTGCCCGGGTGAGTGGATCGCATGCCGGGCAGACGTGGCGGCGGGCTCCCTCCCCACCGCGTGAGTCAACGACGAGTGAAACGGCCACCGCGGGTAGGTTGGGGCCATGAGCGACCTGCCGAAATTGACCCGTGACGACCTCGGAGACGACCCGATGGCGGCCTACGCCGCGTGGGTCGACGAGGCCCGCGAGGCCGACCTGACCGACCCCGATGCCGCCATCGTGGCGACCGCGACCCCGGACGGGGTGCCGTCCGCGCGCGCCGTGCTGGTCCGCGTGGTCGACGACCAGGGGCTGGTGTTCTTCACCAACCGCACCAGCCGCAAGGGCCGCGAACTGGCCGCCAACCCGGCGATCGCCGTGACCGCAGTCTGGACCGACCTCCATCGCTCGGTCCGCTTCGAAGGCACCAGCGAACCGGCCACCGACGC